>ASZJ01000088.1 GCA_000416275.1 Osedax symbiont Rs1 | reverse complement strand
CATCAACTTGTTTTATATCATATGCTTAGTGTTGCTTTTTGGTTTTATTTGAATCCCGAAACTTGAGTTATAAGCGCTACTTTAAATCACGAATTTCACTGGGTGTGGCTATCGTGATAATTGATATTTTTGTTGCTGCCGGCAGATTACAATATTTTTCTTATATATGATCAATTTGATTGCATCATTATGATTATATCTATAAAGTAATTGCATATCATCTCACTAGCTACCGCTCTGCATTGAATTGTGTTCAGTTGAGCCTAGTGGCGTTTAGTTGCTTGGATGAATTAGTTAGAAAATTATATGAGACCTTTACATAACGTTGCGAGCGAAAATAAGACAAGACAAGGCAAAAACCGGCGAGATAGTGGAGTTAGTCTGCCTCTCACTTTGGATACAGTCTGCCCCTCTTTATGGGTATTACTAGTGTAAATGAGCATCTTGAGCCTATTTAACGCCGTATTACCGATACCCTCTGGGTAAGTTATGCAAAGGTCTCTATCCATATTAAGTGGATTAACATGCAACAGTTATTAAATGAAATTTCCCAGTCACAGCATGAGCGTTTAGTCTTCATCGACTTTTGCCTTGAGTTTTTCGGGCAAGTAAACCGTGCTGAATTAATCGATCAGTTTAGTACCGCATCCGCTTCAAGTACGCGTGACTTTACCTTGTACAAAAAAATTGCGGCCAACAATTTAACCTTAGTGCACCAAACTAAATGTTACTATCGCACAGCTAACTTTAAACCAGTCTTTAAACATCCCTCAGAGCAGGCGCTAGCTAAACTTTGTGCCGGTTACGGCAGCTCAATAATGGCTAAGGAGAGCGCTAACTATTGTTTTGACGCGATTCGATTGATTCATCCACGCAGCGATATATTGGCGCAATTAATGCGGGCTATTAGTGCCAGGCAAGCGATAAGTTGTGACTATGTATCGCTTTCATCTGGGGCCGGGGAGCGTCAATTGGTGCCTCATGCTCTGGTCAATAATGGACATCGCTGGCACGTGCGTGCCTTCGATCGAAAATCGGCCCAATTTCGTGATTTTGTCTGCCGTCGGTTTCTGAAAATTAGCCTAATAGATGAGCCGATCAGTACCGTAGAAGAGCAGGGCTGTGATCAACAGTGGCAGAGCATTTTACCGCTGCAAATTATTCCCCACCCTAACATTGCCCACAGTGCGGCGATAGAGCTGGATTATGCGATGCTAGATGGGATGCTTGAGTTGCCAGTGCGCGCTGCGATCGTCGGTTATTTAACTCAGCAGTGGCGAATCGACTGCTCTAAAGAGTATCGTTTGGACCATAATCAATATCATTTAGCATTAAAAAATCGAGAGTTGCTTGAGCAAATCGATCAATTGAATTTAATACCTGGAGCCCGCTGTGAGCAATGATTTAAGTTATGAATTTTTAGAGCAGTTCAAGGAGCAAAGTATTGCGCTGCGGCTGCTGCGCAGTCAAAATTTCTCACTGATCGGCAGCTTTTTCTACCGTGCGTTTATCAGTAAAAATCGCAGAGCGATGCCCTACCAAGAGCTGATAGGGCTGTTGGATCACCATCTGTCGGATATCGCCGATACCTACGGAGCGGCTAAATACCCTAAGCCAGCTCGCGCCTATCTGGATGATTGGATTAATAGTAAAGGTGGTTTTTTGCGAAAATATTTACCCCAGCATGCAGACGAACCTGAATGTGATCTCTTGCCAGAGGTAGAAAAAGCTTTGCGTTGGCTAGAGGAAATGCAAGGTAAGCGATTCGTCGGCACGGAGTCACGCTTAAAATTATTATTGGAAATGATTACCAATCTAGTGCAGGGCACTAGTGTTGACAAGCCCGCTAAACTCGCTGCGTTGCAGGCTAAGAAAGCCGAGTTAGAGCAACAGATCATCGCAGTTGAGCAAGGTATGGACAGCGGTTTATCACACACAGAGGTCCGTGAACGCTTATATCTGCTCAGTGATATGTCCCGTCAGCTACTCGGCGATTTTCGACAAGTGGAGGCGAATTTTAGGCTGTTGGATAAAGACACCCGTAAAAAAATTACTCTAGGGGGGGCACACAAAGGGCAAGTGCTTGATAAGGTCTTCGGCGATCAAGATCTGATTGATCAATCAGATGAAGGGAAGTCATTCGGCAGTTTCTTTGAATTGTTAATGACCCCGAAAATGCGCGAAAATATGCGCGGCGATTTAAAGCGCTTGCTAGCCAACCCTCAAGGTAGAGAATTTGTTAACAGCGATCAGTTATTGCAATATTTGTATAGCTACTTATTAGATGCGGGAACCAAAGTTAATCAGACTAAACAGCAGATAAACGATCAGTTGCGCCGTTATATACAAGAGCAATCCCAAGACAATAAACGCATATTGGAACTGATTAGAGAGTTTGAAGCCAGTGCCTTACAGGTCAAAGAACAACAACAAGAGATAACCGCTGGGGAATTTAGCCAAATAGACGGGGTACAGGCAGATATCTGTACGCAGTTTAGCCGCAGTTTGTATCAGCAAAAATTGGACGAGCAATTTAACTCCACAGTGGAAAATGCCAGTGCCAGTCCCGAGGTAGATTTGGGCAGTTTATTTGAGGTTAGCCACATCGATGAATTCCAGTTGGCCCGCAATATTCAACAGGGATTGGCGGCTCATGATGGCCAGGTAAGCCTCGCGCAAGTTATCGAAAAATGTCCAGTCGAGTACGGCTTAGATGAAGTACTCACCTATATTAAATTAGCTTGTGAACAACAGCAAAAAGCAACCATAGACACTCAACAACAGCAAAAAATCAGCTGGCAGACAGCAGAAGGCATTACCCGTGTCTTGAAAATACCAGCGATTACTTTTGTCAGGGAACTTACATAATGTCAGCGACCAATGAAAACAATACCCAAACGGCGTCTCTAGACTCTACCCAGAGCGCAAAACTTCAGCAGCAGCAAAAGTCAGCGCTGCAGATTAAATTGTTAAAAGGGGTGCTATATCGAAGTAAAAATCGCGATTTATGGCAGTACTTAGAGCGTGATCAATACCAAGTTCGTGAATATTTTTCACAGCTTGGTCTGTCGTTGACCCTAGATGATGCAGAGGGCTATGCCTTTTTAAAGCAAGTTGATTTTGATCGGGAAACCGAAGTGCTGGAGCTACCGCGATTAATCACTCGTCGGCACTTATCGTTTAATCAAACGCTACTGCTAGTGGCGCTGCGCAAACGCTTAGCAGAGCATGATAGCGAGGAGAGCTCACCGCGCTTAATTGTCACTCGCGCTGAAATGCACCAGTGGTTATCACCTTACTTTTCAGAGGTGAGTAATCAAATAAAGCAGCAGCGTGAATTTGATGCGCTAATTAAAAAAATTAGTGAAATGCAGTTTATCAAGCCACTAATTAATCACAGTGATGATTTTGAAGTGTTGAGAATTATTAAAGCGTTTATTAGTGCCGAGCAAATAATAGAATTTAACCAACATTTACAAACTTTAGCGCTCAACCACAGTGAGCAAGGAGAGGCGAGCTAATGTCGCTATTTGATAATCCAGATCTCGCCACAAAAGATGCTTTGCCCAGTCAAAGCTTAGACTTGTTCAGTGAGGATCAAAGCATGCTCGGTGGTTTTCGGTTGCACTGTTTTGCCGTGTTAAATTGGGGAACGTTCGATAATAAAATATGGAAAATGAGCCCTAACAGTGAAAATGCATTATTAACCGGTAATATCGGCAGTGGTAAATCGACCTTAGTTGACGGTTTAACGACACTGTTAGTGCCGCCGCGTAAAGTGAGTTTTAATAAAGCGGCAGGTGCTGCTGATAAAGAGCGCTCGATTGAATCCTATTTTCACGGATACTATACCTCTCATCAAGATGAAACCGGTAAGGCACGTGCCCAAGGGCTGCGCAAAGCGGAGCACTACAGTGTATTACTGGCCCAGTTTTACAGCCAAGCGCTGCAGCAAAAAATTAGCTTAGCACAAGTTTTTTGGCTAAAACCTGGCGAGAACAAGGTCAAGAGGCTGTTTGTGGTCGCCGAGCAGGGATTGCAGATAGAAACAGATTTTAGTGGCTTTGGCACGCAGATAACTCAGTTAAAAAAGCAGTTGCGCAAACATCCAGGATTGCAAACCTTTGATAGCTTTGCCAGTTACCAACAAGTGTTTAGCAGGCTGCTGGGGTTGGGAGCAGATGGCAAGGCGCTGGAATTATTTAATCAAACTATCTCCATGAAATCGGTGGGCTCAGTGACTGATTTTGTCCGCCAGAACATGTTGCAAACTCCCGATGTAGAGCTGCAGTTGCAAGAGCTAGAGAGCAGCTATGACGATTTGAAAAGGCTACATGATGCGGTGGTTGCCGCGAGGCAGAAAGTGCAACTGTTAACCCCTGTGAGCGACTATGGAGAGCGTGCTTTAACCGCGGAGCGGGAAAAAGTGCAGTTAAATCACAGTAGAGACCTAAGTGATGGTTTCGTGGCAAGCTTGGCGGTCGATCTCTATCAAAAACGCATCGAGCAGCGCCAGTTACAACTAGATAAACTAGAAATTGAACTTGGACAATTAGAGCAGCAAAAACAACAGCATGAAGAGGCTGTAGCGCAGCTCAATGACGATATTTTAAACAGCGGTGGCGGCCGAATACAGCTGCTGGAAACAGCCATAGGCCGCGCCAGTCACGACCGAGATGACAGTCGTAAAATATACAATAACTATCAAACTTTAACTCGGGCACTGGCGTTGTCAGATACCTTAGATGTCGATACTTTTGTCGCCAACTTAAATAGCGCTAAAGAACTGGCTGAGCAATTAAATGTCGACCTAGAAGCCCTGGAGACAGAACAAGATGAACTCAAACATCAATTGCGCGCTTCCGATACCGAGCAAACTGGAATTAGTGAACAGCTCTCGGCACTAAAACAGCGTAAATCCAACATTCATGTTAGACAGTTGAATATCCGGGAACGTTTATGCCAAGAGTTACAAGTAGATGAAGAGCGCTTGCCTTTTGTCGGTGAGCTACTGCAAGTAAAGCCTGACCAAGTGCGCTGGCAAGGTGCTATTGAACGGGTGCTGCACAATTTCGCCTTAAGCTTGATTGTGCCAGATGACTTGTATCAGCGAGTTTGTGATTTTGTTGAGCAAACCCATTTAGGTACACGTCTGGTCTACTACCGAGTAAAAGCCGTCGATAATTATTTCCCTGGCACCGCCGCGGGGCAATCGCTGCTGAGCAAAATAGAAATAAAAGCTGAGAGCGAGCACTACCAATGGTTGCATAGAGAGTTGCAGCAACGTTTTGACTATCAATGCTGTGCTGAATTAAGTGATTTTAGACGCAGTGAAAAGGCGATCAGCCTCAATGGGCAAATCAAGTCGGGGAAGTTTCGTCACGAAAAAGACGATCGTCACCAATTGCAAGACCGCAGCCGCTACGTACTTGGATGGAGCAATAAGGAAAAAATTAGCTTACTAACCGCGGCACTCACTCAGTGTCAAGCGAGCGCGAAGCAGTTAGTAGGGCGGATTAATCTGGCCAAACAGCAGCGCGATCAGCTCTCCTTACAGCAGCGCAACGCCTTTAATCTAGCGGCTTTTGACTTTAGTTTTGAGAATCTAAATTGGCCGCTACACGCCGCTAAAGTAAAGAGCTTAGTGGATGAAAAAAATCAGCTCGAACTCGCCAGCGATATATTAAGAGAGCTAAGAGAGCGCTTGGCCAGCACTAAGCAGGCACTGACAGTCGTCGATAAAGAGCGAGATAGCAGTTTAACTTTGAAAGGTAGGACGGAGAGTGAGCTTGAGGCTGATTGGCAAACCTTAGCGCAACAGCAAGAAATTTTAGCGCAACTCGATACAACGCTGCGCGCCGCCTGCTTTCCTATTGTCGAACAGTGTTACCGGCAACATGTGCAAAAAAGTTTACTGCGCATTGATATGTTGAGCGGTATAGCGACTCAATTAAGATCCAAATTGAATGAACAAATACAAAATTTAGAGTCCAAGAGGCGACGTGCCGAGCAAAAAATGATCGTGGCGATGAGTGATTTTGCACACAGTTTTGCCAATGAGGTGACAGAACTTGATCAGAGCCTAGCTTCTTTGAAAGAATATCAAGCACTGCTAAAGCGTCTAGAGCAAGAGGACTTACCGCGCCATGAAGAACGTTTTAAGCAAATGCTCAACCGCGATACGATTCGCGCCATGGTGATCTTTCGCAGCCACTTAGATAAACAAGAGGAGGAAATTGACGCACGCATCCACCTGATCAATCAGTCATTGCGAGAGTTAGATTATCAAGCGGGAACTTACATACAAATCGATGCAATAACCTCACCTGATCTCGAAATTCGAGAATTTAAATTGCGCCTCAAAAGCTGTGCTGAGCAAAATAGCGACGATGATTTGTATTCAGAGCAAAAATTTGAACAGGTAAAAGAGCTAATCGAGCAAATGCGCAATCAACCTAAGTGGACCCAAAAAGTCGTCGATGTGCGCTACTGGCACTTATTTAACGTGATTGAGCGCTATAGCGCCGATGATAGTGAAAAAGAATGCTATTCGGATTCTGGCGGTAAGTCAGGCGGGCAAAAAGAAAAGCTCGCCTACTCTATTTTAGCCGCTGCCATTATGTTGCAATACGGCTTAGTGCATCAAGAATCCGGCAACAGTGGCAAGCGAAAATTTAATTTAGTTGTCATAGATGAAGCGTTTGCCCGCGGCTCGAAAGACAGTACCCGCTTTGGTTTAGAACTGTTCAAAAAATTAGGATTACAATTACTGTTAGTGACTCCGTTGCAAAAGTTAGATGTGATTGAGCACTACGTGCAACACGTACATTTCGTCGACCAGCAAAACAACCGTTCAGTCTTGTTAAATATGAGTATTGAAGAATATCGCGACAAGTTAGCTAAGCATAAATCCCTGCGTCACTATCAACATTTAGTTAAGGAAGCTTAAAGTGAGCGAGTATCAATACTATGAATTTCGCACTTGTGATCAATCGCTTAGTAGTGTTCAAAGAAGCGAACTGCGCGCGATTTCGAGTCGTGCACAAATAACTAACAACCGCTTTATGAATGAATATCACTGGGGAAGCTTAAAGGCAACCCCCAGTGAAATGCTGCAACAATACTTTGATGTCGGTTTGTATCTGAGTAATTTTGGCTGCGCTGACTTTTATATTAAAATCCCGCAGCAGGCGATACCGAGCAAAACACTCGCATTGTTTAGCCTAGAAAATGTTTTTAGTTATCATGCATATGCTAATCACTGGATACTGTGTTTTTCGCTGCCAGAATGTGATGACTATTTAGAGCCAGATGACGATATCTATCATAAACTGGAGGAGTTAACCTCGATTAGAGAAGAGCTGATTAAAGGGGATTATCGCAGTTTGTACATCCCGATCATGGCGTATTTAACCCATGATAACAGTGCCGAAATAGCTATTGCGAAATTGGATTTATCACTTGCATCATACAGTACCGCGCAGCAGTCATTGATAGAACTCTTACTGGTAGATTCAATATGGCCGGCAGTATTTAGCCAAGTGTTTAGTGATAATAAAGAGTCACCGTTAGAGAATAAGCATCTTCAACAGCATTGGATTAGATCAATTCCAGTTGAGCAGCTCCAGCATTTACTAGAGCAAGTAATGACTGGCGACGGCATAGTTATTCAACAACAGCTAAATATGGCTTATCAAAAAACTCTAGCTGTTCAGCACAGTACTTATCTTGATTTAGCGACACTAAAAAAAACCTATCATAAATGTGAAATTCTCCAGCGGCAACAACAGCGTCAACAAGCTGAGCTATTACAACAAAAAGTGCTGGCTGAACGTCAAAAACATTTGGCATTCGTTTATTTAGAAAGGGCATCATATTGGAAACAAGCAGCTCAAGAGGCGGTTAAGAGTACGGGGGCTAGCTATGACAGAGCCGTTAGAATATTAGACGACTTAATGCACTGCTATCAATTACAGCAAAATAATGCTGAATATAAACAGCAGCTGATTACATTTTTGCAGCCCTTACAACGTAAAAAATCACTGCTAGCGAAACTACAAAAACGCGGTTTGGATCGCCCATGTTAACGGCTAAGCAACTCAAGGCAAAACTGGAAAAGCAGTGGCAGCAAGCTAAATTTCAAAAAGCTCATTTCAACAATCTGCCGGTTTTTCCTTTTCAGATAAAAATCGCCAAGCTTAGTGAGCGCACCGTGATGCACAAATACGCCGAATTTCAGGCGTGGCAGCAAAGCTTGAGTGCAGCCTTTAGTGATATAGAGGGGGTTGAATTACAAGAGCAAGAGGTCAGCTATAAAAAAATTGGCCGACAGCTACACCCGGTGGCGCTGAGTTTTGAAAATATCCAAGCAGTGGCTAGATACTTGGGGAAATGGCAGCGCTGGCAAGTGCTAGAACAGCAAGTTAAAAAGCTGCAACAGCAATTGCCGGTGCTGCGAGAGTGGCTGCTAGAAAACCCTACAGAAGTAGATAACTATTTACCACACTGGCCTAAACTTGCAGATATCTGTCGGTATATGCAGCGTCACCCTCAGCCAAAAATCTATATTCGACAACTGTGTATTGCCGGAGTCGACAGTAAATTTATTGAGCGGCATCAGGGCATACTAAAAACCTTATTAGATATTTGTCTAACCCCGCAGGACATTAATCAAGAGTACACTAAGCTCAAGGAACATGGCTTTGAAAAACGCTTTGGTTTTCTTTACGATCAACCGCTAGTCCGCCTGCGAATATTAGACCCAGCACTTAGCGTAGAATTTTCGGGACTCAGTGACATCAGTATGCCGATAACCGAGTTTACTGAGCTCAATTTGTTATTAGATCGAGTGTTTATCACTGAGAACAAAGTCAATTTTTTAGTCTTTCCGCCAATGAAAAATTCACTGGTAATATTTGGTGTCGGCTATGGCGTACAGTTGCTCCAGCAAAGCCACTGGCTGGCCGATTGTCAAATCCACTACTGGGGTGATATAGACACCCATGGCTTAGCGATACTTTCACAGTTTAGGGGTTACTTTCCCCATACGCGGGCGATGTTAATGAACCAGCACACCTTGCTAGCATGTCGTTCAGCTTGGGGTGAGGAGCCTGCCAGCAAAGCTCATAAAAGTGAAAAATTAGCCTATTTAGCAGACGCCGAACAACAGCTATATCAGGACTTAAAGAGCCATAAGTGGCAGAAGAATTTAAGACTAGAACAAGAATACATAGACTATCAACTAGTCATAGACTGGTTGGGGAAATTGCATTGAGAGGATGAGCTTACGGGTTTTGTTGTAACTCGTTGCTATAAGTTTCATCTTGAAACCTTTGCATAACGTTGCGAGGTATGCCCTTCTTTATGGGTATTACCGATGTAAATGAGCATGTTGAGCCGGTTTTTAACGCCGTATTACCGAGCGCAGTTATCATACCCTCTGGGTAAGTTATGCAGAGGTCTCGATCTGTTATTTAGGGTAATTATCCACCAAAAATGCAACTAATAGTTTGACCCGCTCTGGAATGAATTTTGATTGTGCGTATTGTAATCGAACCTTTCCCTGATAATTATGTTTGATTTTCCAGGCACTCAAGACCGGCAGTATGTTGCCCTTTTTAAGCTCTTCTGAGGCGACAAAATCAGGTAGCAAGCCAACCCCCAAACCTCTTAGTACCGCGCTTAATCTGATTTCGGTGTGATTGACACTAAAGCGTCCACCGACTCTTACCTTTTGCAGATTAGACCCTTTTTGTAACTGTAATATACTATCATTAGCACTTTCGCCAAGAGTAATGCAGCTGTGCTTTTGTAAATCTTTGGGGCGTAAAACTGCGCCTTGTTGTCGAAGGTACTCAGGGCTGGCGCAGAGGATAATTTTTACCTCACCAAGCTCTTTGGCAATCAATCCAGGTATAGGTTCTCGTTCAATAGAGACAATAATATCAACTTCATTGTGAATCGGATCGACAATGTGATCAGTGACTTTGATTTGTAGCTTTATTTTTGGATAGCGCAGCGCAAAAGAAATCAAGATGGGCTCTAATATCTGCTTGGCTAAGGCTTTGGGGACTGCTATACGTAGCAACCCGACCGGTTCGTTAGTACAAGTAGAGACATTGACCGCCTCTTTAGCCGAATCTAACATGGTTCGACAAAGCTCATAAACAGGTCTGCCCGTTACCGCCAAATCCATTTTTCTAGTCGTTCGCTCTAATAACTTAACCCCTAGAACTTTCTCCAGTCTGGTTACCTGTCGACTCACGGCAGAGGGTGTGACGCCGAGCTTGCGACTGGCCGCACTAAAACCGCCCTCCTCAACCACAGTGACAAAACTGGCCATGTCCGCCAGGGAATTGATCAATATACTTGTGTCCACAGCGCATAAGTCCTGTTCTATTTTTCAGTATTATTATTGTTAGCAGAATATATTATGCTGTAAATGATCTGAACAATAAACCATCAACAATAGCTGAATTCTCTTTTTAGTAGGATGAGAGCTTGAATGATTGGTTTTAAGGCACTTTTGAAAATGATGAGCGGCAAACTCGAGACATGCTGCATTAACCCCCCGGATATTGGGTGCAATATTTTGCTTAGTTTCAGTGGCTTTTTTCAATCTCGTTGTAGGGTTAAGAACTCATTTAATCCCGCATGGAAGCCACTGATTTAGCGATTAATTGATACAGGAACTTACGATGTTTACAAACAGTGATAGCAGCCTCGGCAAAGACCAGTTAAGAGTAGGCCTGGCACAGTTGGCACCAGTGTGGCTGGACAGAGCGGCCACCACTAAGAAAGTGCTGGCAATGATTAACAGAGCGGGATGCGAACAAGTCGATTTGCTCGCTTTCGGCGAGGCACTTATCCCAGGTTATCCCTATTGGGTTGCGATGAGCGATGGTGCTAGATTTAACGACAGCGATCAGAAAAATTTACACTCATACTATACAAGTCAAGCGGTAGTGATTGAAGCGGGCCACCTGAAAGAAGTTTGTGCCGCAGCCAAAGCTAATCATTGCGCTGTGTATTTGGGCATAATTGAGCGACCGATGAATCGCGGTGGTCACAGTTTGTACTGCACTATGGTGTACATAGATAAAAGTGGCACTATACAGTCAACTCACCGTAAGTTAATACCTACTTACGAAGAGCGGCTTACTTGGTCGCCCGGTGATGGGCACGGCTTGCAGGTACACTCAGTGGGTGCTTTTCATGTGGGTGGTTTGAATTGTTGGGAAAATTGGATGCCATTGTCACGCACAGCGCTGTATGCGTTAGGTGAAGATTTACACGTGGCTATCTGGCCTGGCTGCTATCGCAATACTCATGATTTGACCCGATTTATCGCCAAGGAGGGGCGCTCTTTTTCGATGGCGGCCAGCGGGTTAATGCGCAAGGCCGATTTCCCCGACGATACTCCCCATCTTGCGGCTATTCTAGCGGGAGCTGGTGAGAGTGAAATGCTATCAAATGGAGGCTCTTGTCTAGCGGGACCTGACGGGGAGTGGATCATCGAGCCTCAGTGTGATGAAGAGGGGTTATACACCGCGGTAATCGATCAGGCACGGGTCCGTGAAGAGCGGCAAAACTTTGATATCGCAGGGCATTATTCTAGGCCTGATGTGACTAAATTAACCGTCGATAGACGCCGCCAATCACTGCTTGAAACTATTGATTAAGCCTCTTGACCTCCAGCGCTAATCAGATTGTGTGAATTTAACCGGAGATTATGAAGGCGCACAAGATGCGCTAAGGAGCCTCTTAGAGAGAGTGTGTGACTTGTTCAGAGGCTGGCTAAATTAAGTAGCTAGAATAATGGAGGTGAAGGGCCGCTGTTTTATAAGGTCTAGCAGAGTGGGGCTGCCCCGAATCATGAGTAGTGCATCGTGAGGTGTCGAGTTAAGCAAGTTAACCCGCACTCTGCACAGCAGTAAAACCGTGAATCGGGGCGTGGCAGGATTGTTAGCTCGCTTGCCACAGCTAGGGGTTCTATTGCTCAGGCAAACTCCGAGCTTTTAAAAGCCGACTTGGTCTGCACCTTTCAGGGCCAGTATCTCGCGAGCTTGATTGGCAGTGGCGACTTGCAAGCTCAGCCCCTCGATAATTTTTCGCACTTGGGTTACTTGTTGGGCGTTGCTCTTGGCCAGTTCGCCAGGGACCTATCCAGAGCGAGTCTTCCAACCCTACTCGTACATTGCCGCCGATCGCCGCGGCCATGGCTGCCACCGCCATCTGCTTACTACCTGCGCCTAATACTGACCAGTGATATTGATCGCCAAAGAGTCGATCTGCAGTGCGTTTCATGTGCATTACATCATCGGGATGGGCGCTGATGCCCCCTAACAGTCCAAATACGGTCTGCACGAAAAATGGGGGGTTAATGAGTCCTCGGTCGGCAAAGTGAGCGAGTGTATAGAGGTGTGCGGTGTCGTAGCATTCAATTTCAAATCTAGTATTATTTTGTGCACAGCACTCTAGAATATACTCGATGTCGGCAAAGGTATTGCGAAACAGGCTAGAGCGTGAGCCTTCTAACCTGCATGTTGCACCAACTAGTCACTTGACAATAGTCACTCCATTTATAGCAGTGCCTTGCAAATTTTTCTTAAGCCGCTGGGTAGATCTAAAATTTCAGAAACTTTTAGTGGAGCTAAGTACACCGAACTGGTTGTTTTTCGAACAACTCGTAGTCGGAAGCCAAACGCTGCCCTCGAACCTCAATGCTCGTGTTGTAAACTCTGAATTTTATCAAGATGCAGGGCTATCCAGGTTTGAGGAGTCTGCTGGAATAAAGAATGTCAGTGACGCGTTTTAGCAATTCAGAAACGGGGCAAGAACTTGGCAACATCAGTTTCACTCTATCTTTATACTGAACAATTCGCACCGCAATTTTGAATAGTTTTAAGCGTATTGTACCCATTTCTGCTCGCTCTAATACCGTACCCTTTAATGTTTCTAATCGGAATTCATGCATTAATACATAGGCCGCAGCAGAGTAGAAAAGCCGCAATTGATTTGCCAAAAAGCCTTGATCAGAAGTGCGATCACAGGCCATATCATTTTTCAGCTGCTTGATGAAATTTTCGTCTTGTCCTCGAGCGCAATAAAAATCACAGTACAGGGTCTCAGGACTGGCATTGGTAATAGAGGTGACAATATAACGAGGGTTCTTGCCTAGCAGGTTCACTTCTGCTTTTACAATTAAACGACATTCAATACCCATCCAGCTTTTGGCTTTATAGTCTAACTCGTCATATAAGCGCACTTTATAGGGTTCTGGTTGACCTACCAACTTTGCGTTGTGGCGCTTCTCATCAAGGCAGTGTTTAGCGGCTGTTAGTAAAGAACTCGCCATGGGAGACAACGCTTTATTACCGGGCACACCAAAGATAAAGTCCATGTTGTCATCATCTTGACTTAATTGCATTAATTCAGGGTTGGAGAAGTGGCCGTCGCCACGTAAAACGATGTGAACGTTGGCCCAGCGCGATCTAATTTGTTGTATAACGCGTTTCATTATCATCGCATTTTCTGCCCCTGTAGGGCGTTTACCTGGACGAAGATAGGTACCAATCAACTTCCCGCTAAAACCCTCAAAAATGGTAAGTGGCAGATAGCCATAATGGCCGTAATAACGATTGAACAATGCCAGTTCTTGTTGGCCATATACTTGATCTTCAGTGTGATCCATATCAAGAATGATGATGCTGGGATCTTTGCTATAGCTATCCATGAAATGATCAATAAACGCTTGAGCCATGCGGTATAAATCTTTGCTATCAACATTTTGGCCTAATCGAGTGAAAGTTGATCCGTGGGCCAAATCTTGTTCTTCGTCTAATGGCTTTTTTCCCAGAGCCAGTTTAAACATAGGGTCTTTGCGTAGAGAGTTAGAATCGTTAGCATCTTCATAGCCACAGGCAAGCTGGATAGTTCTTTGAGTAATGAGATCCTGCATAGAGTGCTTGATATGTGTTTGTCTGCGAGAGTCGCTGATAGCAGCGGCAAGTTTGGTTAGCAGTTGACTTTGAAGTGCCGTCTCCCGCATCAGTATTGCACCAAAATCAGATGACATAGAGCCACCATCAAAACTGGCGCGTACAGTAAGTCCGTCAACAGGGTGGAAATTAAGTGGGGATTGTATAAAATTGGGCATGGTAAGTTCCGGGTTACTTCATCCGAAGTAGTTTTGTGGTAAACCCTATTCTATCAAGGGATAGGGCGGAACTTACCATTTTTCATGCAATATGCGGGCTAAGTACTCTCGCTCCCAGGCATACTTAAATTCTGTTGGACGCTCTAGCATTGGAAATAGGCCGAAGTTCATGGTCCCCATATTTAGGGAGGCGATCTCTGGTTTAAGCTCTGCTGCCGGGCGCACTCGCTCTTCAACTAGCATTCTCGGCGAGCCGCCAGTGGTGATGTTGATCACTACGTCGCTGCGCTGTTTGATGCTCTCTACAATAGGTTCAAAAGCTGCGGTGGTTTGTACTGGGTGCCCATCTACCGGATCGCGGGCATGTAAATGCACAATTGCGGCTCCAGCTTTAGCAGCTTCCACTGCGGCATCGGCAATTTGCTGCGCAGTAATCGGTAGGTAGCGGGACATTGATGGGGTGTGGATCGCGCCGGTGATAGCACAGGTGATAATTACTTTACGTTTACTAGCCAAAATTAACTCCAGTTATTTATTGTTATGAGGTAGGTTTACTGGAGGCTACCCGAGAATAGCGCCCGAATTGAGAGTAAGACTGTTTAGTTCCCATCCAGAAACGATGAGCTACTACGACAGCCCCACTAATCCAATCAAATCACCACTAGATATAGTTATTTGGAACAACCAAACGCCCATATTTAGTGTTGCTCATCTTGAACTATTGGATCGGCCTCGCTACGCCCCTGTTTCTGGATGAGAACTATTTAGAAAAAAATTAGTATTAATATTTATGCAGAGGTCTCACTTTATTTGAAATCATCCGATATATCATCCCATTTTGCTGTGCAAGATCATTAAGGCACATCAGGATAGCTGTTGCTCACAGGCTATTGCCAATAGCAATCATCTTGATAGTTTTTAATATCCTTGGATTCAAATCTTAAGTTGCCGGATATTTATTGGATTTCATCTCAGCACTTTTTTAAGTAAGTTCTGTAGCGGTGAAGGTGTATAATACACTTTGTAATATTAACGAATTAGACGAACGATATGCCCAATTACTACCTTCATGCAACAAATGCCCAACAGGCGCTAGCAGCCATCGCTAATGGATTGTCCAGTGTGCGGATATCCGTTGATTTAAACCTTTCGCAGCGTGAGTTTGTTGCTTAGCGATCAGGAGCTAATACTTGACGAAGACAACCGACTTACTATTGGCGAGCTAAAAAAAATAGTCAAAAAAAAGCAGCGAATATACCTCTGTAGCGATGGAGATATGGTGCCACTTGAAGATCGCAGCTCAGGTTACTACAAGCTTGCTCCCACTGCCGGCGCGCCTCTCTTAGAAATTAGCGGCGTCAAGATGCATATATCCAAAGGCACCGACCCATATATCAGCGCCTCGGAAATGGCAGAGCAGGTGGTGAGCCAAGGCGACAAGGTGCTGGACTGCTGTAGCGGACTTGGCTATGCAGCCATCGCTGCCCACCGGCTGGGCGCAAGGGAGGTGCTGAGTATTGAGTTGAGTCCTGAGGTAATGGGGCTGCGCGCACTAAACCCTTGGTCAAATGATTTAGCCAAAGAGGGAATTGTACAGCGCCAAGGTAACAGCTTTGAACTAATCAACTCTATGACAGCGGCTTCCTTTGATTCGGTGATTCACGATCCACCGCGTTTTTCCCTCGCCGGGGAGCTCTATAGCGAAGCGTTCTACGCTGAAATATTGCGGGTGCTGCGCCGGCACGGAAAGCTTTTTCACTACACGGGTAATCCGCACATGATCAAGAGAGGCAGTGGCTTTGTCGACGGTGTGATCCGCCGTCTGAAAGCGGCTGGTTTTAAGCGTGTCGAAAAGGTGCCACACTTAATGGGGGTTCGCGCGCAGAAATAACGACCGATTATGCGTAACAATTTGAGAGTAAAAATAGCAGGGCAGGCACTGCACAAATCCTGTATCTGCGCTGTGGATAACTAAGCGCCTATATCCGCGAAAGAGCATGATCCGCGAAAGAGCATGCCGCGTCATCAAAAGTTATCCTGATTAGCCCTGTGTCTCCGCCATAGCAAAAGATGCTTTTAATCTCTTCTCTGTGCTCTCTGTGTCCTCTGTGGTAAAACCAATCCTTTAAAGATTTTTTCACCACAGAGCACAGAGGCGCTGCGCTGCACAGAGGAAAAACAAAAACTATGTTAGATAGCCGCCAAGTTGAGCGGAATATGATGGTCAATCAGGTAGAAATATATTACAACTTCTTAACTTGTTGAAATAAACGCTTTTTTGGATAATAGCCAAGTTGAGCGGAGTATGATGGTCAATCAGGAAAGTTATAGATTTTTTGATATAAATCATCTGTAGCAGTGATCTGCTTAAAGCAACATATCTATATGCTGAATACCATCTTCATCGTAGGGCTCGGATATTTGCTTAAAGCCGAAGCTGCGGTAAAATTTTTCTAGATAGAGCTGCGCGGCAATTTTTATCGGCTGCTCGCGGTGCTGCTTTTGTAAGGTCTCTAGCGACTTTTTTATCAGTAATTTTCCGACGCCAGTGCCACGTGCTGAGGCTGTCGTCAGCACCCGGCCGAATGAAGCTTCACGGTAGTTTAATTTTGGAGGCAGTAATCTAGCGTAAGCGACGATGTTTGGCGCAGTGGGAGTCTGAGTTTCGCTACAAGCTTGCTCGCTGGTGTCTAGCGTTGCAAATAAATGACGGCAGTGAACGTCTAGGCTATCTATATCTGGGTAGATGCAATTTTGTTCAATGATAAATACATCTTGGCGCACTTTTAAAATGGCATATAACTGCTGAACTGAGAGTTGCTGAAAATTTTTACAATGCCAAGTTAGCATCTGTTTCTCCTAGTGATGAATAGCTTGCAGCTGGTGGCTGTTAACTTTTAACCAATGTTTGGCTTGCCGGTAATCAGGGTAGTGTCTGGCCACCAAAGCCCAGAAACTGGCTGAGTGATTCATGTGGGTTAAATGGCAAAGCTCGTGCACTATGACGTAATCAATCACAAAATCTGGTGCCATCATTAGCAGGTAGTTTAGGCTGATGACTCGATCACTGCTGCAGCTTCCCCAGCGAGCTCTGTACTTTTTAATTATTAGGCCTGCAGGTGCAAGTTCCAGTTGATAGCTGAAAAGTGCTAGACGCTCGGGGAAATGTAGCTTTGCCCTGTGGTTAAACCAGTTATCTAACTTGCGTTTAATATAGCTGCTTTGCTGTAACTCGCTAATTCTGTTTGGGATCTGTAGCAGAATTTGCTGATCGGTCTCAGTGATCTGATAGAGGCTGGCTCTTTGCACGACCAAGGTTTTAAGTTGGCCGTTACAAAATATTTTCCCGCTCTGTTTAAAATGCTGTAATTGCGCTGTAGAGACTTGCTGTTGCTGCAGTTTTTTTGCAATCCAATCTTGTTTTTGCAACAGGAATTGGTTTATTTGCGCGACTGGAAATCGCTGGGGAGCAAGTATGCGCACGCTTGAGTCTTTTATTTGTATACACAAGCTTTTACGCTTACTGCGAACAATACAATAATCGAAATCAAACACCGCCGGTTGATGAGCGAACAGCTCGGTGATCTTTTTTATCAGCACGATGCTGTCTTACCTTGAGTAATAGACATTTAGCGCAGGCTACCAATTACCGGTGTTGGGCATTGAGTGCCAGGGCTCAGCAGCAGGCAGAGCTTGGCCTTTTTGCAGTAACTCAATAGAGATGTTATCAGGAGATCTTATAAAAGCCATATGGCCATCTCGCGGTGGCCTGTTGATGAGCACCCCTGCACTGCGTAACCGATCGCAGATCGCGTATATATCATCGACTTCAAAAGCGAGATGGCCAAAGTTTCTACCTTCGGGGTACTCTTGATCATCCCAGTTATGGGTTAGCTCAATCAATGGACTATCGGGCTGATTGTCTGCAGCTACTATATTTGAAGGTGCCGCCAGAAATATTAGAGAAAACCGGCCTTTTTCCACGTCAGTTCTTTTAACTTCAACTAAGCCTAATAAATCACAGTAAAAATGCAGTGACGCCGCTAAGTTTTTAACTCTGACCATCGTATGTAGATAACGCATATAAACACCAGTCTGATAAATATGGGCATAAATCGAGGCGTTATTTTAGTCTTATATCAGCTGATCTGCTAGTGTTAAGAAGGTTAAATTATTGGATGTGTGCAGTGCAAAAATTAAGTTTAAAACAGGCGCAAAAAATTATTATTTTGACCCATAAACTACAAATAGACAGTCGAAGCGCCACTGGCTTAGAGGGGACTTTGCAGTGCTTAAAGCAGTTGGGCTATGTGCAAATTGACTCTATTTCTGTGCTGGCAAGGGCGCATCATCACACTATTTTCAATAGAGTGAAAAATTATAAAGAAGGCTATTTAAGTGACCTTCTTAGCCGAGGGCAAATATTTGAATACTGGTCGCATGCGGCTGCTTTGTTACCGATAGACGCATACAAATACAGCTTGCCAGCTAAGCAGTTGTTCAAAAATGGCGACCGACACTGCTATAAAACTGAGCCTAAAGTGTTGGCAATGGTCTTGGCGAAGATTACTGATCAAGGCCCTTGTATGGCTAAGGATTTTGCAAACAGTCGGCGCAGCAGCGATGGTTGGTGGGACTGGAAACCTGCCAAAATAGCTTTGGAGCAACTGTATATGCAAGGTGATCTAATGGTCAGTGAGCGCCGGGGTTTTCAAAAAGTATATGATTTAACATCCAGAGTATTGCCAGCCGATACCGACACAGCAATGCCTAGTACGGAAGACTATTGTCAGTACTTAATTACTCACTATCTACGAGCTAACGGGGTGGCAAAGCGGGAGCATTTCGGTTATTTATTAAAAGGGCTGAAAGTTGATATTAAACAGCAATTGGCAGTCTTATTAGAGCAGGGCTTTATCACAGAGGTGCTTATCCAACAAGAACCTTTCTACGCATTGCTGAATGTGACGGATCTATTGTCGAAAAGAATATCTCGCACAAAAGTAAAAATATTATCGCCGTTTGATAATTTATTAATCCAGCGTAAGCGAATGCACGCCTTGTTTGATTTTAACTATCAACTAGAGTGTTATGTTCCCGCTGCAAAACGTCAGTATGGATATTTTAGTTTACCTATTCTGCAGGGGCAAAATTTTGTGGCTCGCATGGATGTTAAAATCTTTAGCAAAGAGCAGCGGATGGTTATCCAGCATTTACATTTACACACTGATGGACTAGCTGCGCTAGAAGAGTTTTTGGCGGATGCAGTGCTGGAATTGATGAGATTTCAACAGGCAAATATACTTCAGTTAGATCGAATAACTAGCGATGATCGCAGATTGACAAAAAAGCTACTGACAGATTTTAAACTTAGCTTACAACAAAGAATAGTGGATCAATATCTTTGATTACTTAGAGGTTCCCTAGGGCTTTATAAACGACAGTCGTGATCACAGCATTAATCGCTCAGGGCTAGCAGAGCGACAAATACGGTGTGATATTGAGCGTCTATTTTGGACTTAACTGTAAATTTTCATCCAGTTGATTGCGCAAGCTGTTTTGGCAGGGGATGATCACTGTATCTAAATCCTTTTGCAGCTGGCTAGGCAAGGGTAGGGTGACAAGTCCTCTGAATTTACTGGCAATCAGGTTATATTCTCTATTACTGTTTGCGGCGAGTTCTATACCATCACCGACACAAAAGGCATAGCCAGGTAGGAAATCTATAGCGAGTTTCGCACGTTGTACCTTGGTGACCATCAAACGATTTCGCACAATATACGCTTGATACTCTAAAGCGCTGGCAGCGGCCATTATTTCTATCTGCACCACGCTAAATCTTTCTGCGTCTTCTGAATCGAGTAAAAACGCTTTGATTTGATTCTCAATATCAGCCATTTCATCTTTGATACGCTGAGGGGCAAAGCGCTCGTTGGTTATTTTATAATCCTCTAAATTAGTGATTTCTTTATTAAGGCTTTCAATTTGATCTTTTAAGCGGAGTATTTCTACACTTAATTTAACATTTTCTTTTTGTAAAGAGTTCACCACTTTGCGAGAAGGCTTCATATCTTTAACAATAGTGGGAGTCATTTGCTCTTCTGTGAGCTTGTCGTCAGGCTTAGGTTTGTACGAGTCACCGACTAGTACATCACCGGTTTTTTCAAGGTCTTTGTTATTGGCATCCGTTTGCGCTTGCAGTTTAAGGTAGGCAAAGTAACCGCCCCCGCCCAGAAGGGCGAGCACAACGACGCCGATAATAATGATTAGGGGTTTTTTTTTGGCACTCATAAACTAGCTCTTTGTCTGCAATAGGTTTTTAAGATCTATTAGGATTCGTACGCTTTCAGTTAATACCGATTTTTCCTCGGGATATATAGGTCGGCCGAGTTTATCCTTTTCTAGCTTCTCTTCCATTTCATCGAGTGAAGAAAGAGTGGCGAGGTTGGTGGCTGTACGACGTTTGTTTTCTGCGTTGAGCAGCCATTTCTTTTCCGCCGCTAAGTTGCTTTTGTACTTCTTTTTATTGAGAGAAATGGAGGTGTTTTTTTGTAATTCCCTATTGTGTGATATTTTTGATTTCATATATTTGAAATCTGCTAGATTGGCGGTTCTCTTTTTATTCAAACGGCGAATAACGTCAAAGAAATCATTTAAATCTAAATCGTTGAAACCTCTAACCGCCTGTACAGTATCCCAGGGCAGTGCGTGCGGGAGAGAACTTTCGCCATACTTGTCTTTGTTCAATAGCGCCGGGAGCAACACGTCGGGCATCACCCCTTTGTTTTGTGTACTCTCACCAGAAATGCGATAAAATTTTGCATGAGTGAGTTTAAGTTGACCGTGTTTTAGAGGGCTTAAGGTCTGTACTGTTCCCTTACCGAAAGTTTGGTTGCCGATAATCACGCCGCGATGGTGGTCTTGAATTGCACCGGCAAAAATTTCGGAAGCCGAGGCGCTTTGTCGATTGACGATGACTGCCAAAGGTCCTTGGTAAGCGATGTCTGGATCGCGATCAAACAGTGGAGCGACGCTACCGTTCGAGTATTTTATTTGTACCGTGGCGCCTAATCTTAGAAATAATCCCGCCAGTTGATTTGCCTCTTGCAGCGCACCCCCGCCATTATTTCTCAAATCGATGATTAAGCCATCAATTTTTTCAGTTTTAAGCTCATCGATCAGTTTCTTAACATCCCTGGTGGTGCTTTTATAAGTTTTGTCACCGCGTTGCAGTGCGGCAAAATCAATGTAGAAAGTCGGGATGTCAATCACCCCTATTTTATATTCAACACCGTTTACTGTGGAGCTGATAATTTTTTTCTGCGCCGCCTGCTCTTCTAATTTTACTTTATCCCTGGTGATTAAAATGGTTTTTCGCTCTTTGGCTTTGCTGTCGCTGCCGACAACTTCTAGGCGGACGATCGTGCCTTTTTTGCCTCGTATTTTTTGTACAACGTCATCTAAACGCCAGCCGACTATATCTTCCAGTTCCCCATCCTTTCCTTGACCAACACTGACAATACGATCGTTGGCTTTTAATTTCCCGGTTTTATCTGCGGGGCCTGAGGGGATTAATCTAACAATTTTAGTAAACTCATCTTCATTTTGTAATACTGCGCCAATACCTTGTAGTGAGAGGCTCATGTTGATCTTGAAGTTTTCAGAGTTACGCGGTGAAAAGTATGCTGTGTGTGGGTCGTAAAGGCGAGTTAAGCTGTTGACATAGACTTGGAATACATCTTCACTGTTAGTCTGCAGTACTCTATTCAGTTGGTTCTTATAGCGTTTGAGTAATTGCTTTTTTGCTTCCTGGTTGGTCTTTTCTTCTAAGGTTAAATTTAGAATGGAGCTTTTTAAACGCTTTCTCCACAAGTTGTCCATTTTAGGTCGAGTTACAATCCACGTTGATTTTTCTCGATCTGTTTCGAAGCTTTCATTGATAGTAAAGTTAAACTGTTGTGCTGATTCAAGTCTTCTAATTGCAAAGTTAACCCGCTCTTTAATGCGCTGTTGTAAACGGTTGTACATGAAAAAACCAGAACTGAGATCGCTGTTCTTTATTTCGTCATCCAAGCTATAGCGTAGCAGCTCGAACTCTTTGATATCAGCTTTATAAAAATAGCTTCTCGAAGGGTCGAGTGACTTGATGTAATTGTCTAATAAATCACTGGAGAGTTGGTCGTTAATGGAAATTTTGTTGTAGTGCTTTTTGCTCAGCGATTTCACTATTTCTTTTATAGTGCTTGAATGAACCATCTCCGCGGAGAGAGTTTGTACGGGGGAGCTAGCTTGAGCAAAACTTAATATAGGTAACAAAAATAGCGGTGTAACGGTTAACCTTAAAAATTTATTCATGGATGCATCTTCTTTTGTTAATGATCTCTGATGAAAGTAGCTTCTAAAATGACATCTTTAGAGAGCATTATTTATTGTAAGTTCCACTTAGTCTTCAATTCAGTGTAGCGATACCGGAGAATATTGTAAAACGCTAATATAAATATATACCTGACAATGACTTGTCTTAAGCAAATTATAAAAAAACCGACTAAAATTCTCCGGCTTACAGTTTGAAATTCAACTTTTAAGTAAATGATTGGATTCATCTAGCTATTATTTCTGACACCAGCATAATGTCTGATCCCTGAATCTATGACTTTAGACTGCATGCAATTCACTGATACAAGTCGCGATCTGATTTTCCTGAGAGCTCTCACTCAATAATATATATTAGGATATTATTACCTTGGTTATTAATTTTAAAACGGTGCCACTTTTATTTCTGTTTAGTTTTTTGCTAAGTGCTTGTGGAACCGAAGTCAGTGAAGAAGAAAATGCCTTTAGAAAAAATTTAATTGATCGGGCTCTGAATGATGAAAATAGAAAACTGGGGGACGCTTTTTTGGCCAAGAATAAGGCGCTTGATGGGGTGGTTACCACGGCTTCTGGTATGCAGTATCGGGTGATAAAATCCGGAGATGGTGCACAGCCTAGTTATCAAGACCGGGTAGAAGTCCACTATGAGGGACGCTTAGTAACAGGTGAAGTATTCGATAGCTCTTATACGCGGCACAAACCATCGATATTTCCTTTGACTAAAGTAATCAAGGGCTGGCGTGAAGCGCTATTGAAAATGCGGGTCGGTGATCACTGGCAAATCTACTTACCTGCAGAGCTAGCTTATGGAGGCACAAGTCCCTCTACCGAGATCGCCGCAAACTCTGCATTAATTTTTAAAATTGAACTCTTAGCCGTTATAGGTGATGAAAGTGAATAAAGTACAGACCATTGAGCAATTAACTGCCTTCATAAAATCGTCAGTTACCCCTTATCATGCGGTTGAGCAGATGGTTATTGCTTTAGAAAATGCAGGCTTTGTCGCGCTAGATGAGCGAGCGACTTGGCAAGTCGTCGCTGGCGGGAAATATTACACCACTCGCAATGGCTCTAGCATCGTTGCCTGGCAGATGCCCAGAGACAAATCCATCGAGGAAAGCGGTCTGAGGATGATCGGTGCGCACACGGATTCACCTTGTTTAAAAGTGCAGCCGAACCCTGAAAAAGTCACTCATGGCTACCTGCAATTAGGTGTGCAAATATACGGTGGGGTGCTGCTTAACCCTTGGTTCGATAGAGACTTATCACTGGCTGGCCGAGTCACTTATCGAGATCAACAAGGGGCGATCGTCTCCGCTTTGCTGGATTTTAAAAAAGCGTTAGCAGTCGTGCCAAATTTAGCGATTCATTTGAATCGTGAAGCTAATAACGGTCTTAAAATTAATCCACAAACGATGCTCACTCCTATTCTAGGGCAAACATCCACAGCAGGTGATGGTAATCCTTTTGATTTTAGGTCGATCCTTAAAGATCAGCTAATTCAGCAAGCTATAGATGTCGATCAGGTTTTAGATTTTGATATGAGTTTCTATGACGTGCAGGCACCGGCGACTGTGGGACTTAACGACGAGTTTTTTGCCTCGGCCCGTTTAGATAATTTACTGAGTTGCTTCATGGGATTGCAAGCTTTATTGATAGCGCAGTCTGATGAAGGTTTGTTGTTGGTGTGCAATGATCATGAAGAAGTTGGCAGTATGTCTGCTGTGGGAGCACAGGGCCCGATGCTTGAGCAGGTGCTCAATAGGCTGACAGAATCCGCAGAGCAAAATACTCGGATGATAGCTAATTCAATGTTGATTTCAGCGGATAATGCACATGGCATTCATCCCAATTTCGTCGATAAGCACGATGCTAATCACGGTCCGATTTTGAATGGCGGGCCGGTTATTAAAGTCAATGCCAATCAAAGATACGCCACTAACGATATTACCAGCTCGCTGTTTCGCCAGTTTGCAGCTGAGGTCAATGCACCAGTACAAGTATTTGTGGTGCGCGCAGATATGGCTTGTGGGAGTACTATTGGCCCAATCACCGCAGCGGAGTTAGGGGTTAAAACAATTGATATAGGTGTACCTCAATTTGCAATGCATTCGATCCGCGAATTAGCGGGCTGTGAAGATGTTGTCACTACCATTGCTATATTGAAAAACTTCTTCAAGCAAAGCGTTGTTTGATAAAATGAGAGCTTAGTTTAGAAAATGAAAGCGTTATCAATGATAGCGTTGCTCTAAATAGCTAAATAATTGATTTCACCAGGAGCTTCTGAACAAACTACATACGCCTCTGGCGTACAGAGATTCGTGATTAGAGCGTAAGTTACAGGCATGCTGGTGGTCCGGCGAAAGTCGTTAACACGGAGTATGAGTTTCTCTGCGCTCCGCCCCGCCCCGTAGGTGGGAAGATGCGGGACTTGTTCAGAGGCTTGCTAAACTACCCGCTGTGGTATGCAAGTTGGTTTTTTTAGCTTGAGTGTCCAGAGGTTTTTCCGTCAAAATAGTCGGCTTGAAAATATGATAAAAAGCCGCAGCTGTATTCATGCGCTTCTATAGTTTGGTGTATCTAGTGCTGAATTTTTTGTCGTCTTTTGTGTTTGCGGCGGTGAACTGGCCATAAAAAGCTCCCAAACTCCTAAAACAAAATGCATATACGTTTTACAGCGCTCACATTTATAGATTTTGCTTTCTGATACCTCGCTTAATAAAAGCAGTTCTTGGTGGGGTTTTCCTGAATCTAGAACCTCTTGACAGGATAGGCAGCAGTGGTTCATGTAGATAACTCCTTTTAGTGAATGTAGGTAGTAAATATAGACAGTGAATTATAGACAGTCAAATAGCACAGTACTATTCGGTGCTTCTTATGCCTTGCTGTAATAGCCTAAATATAGAATCGGTAGCTCTTTCCTGAATCAGTGAAGTCACTGATTCAGGACTATGTGATCGAGTGGTGGGGCTGTGTTTTATAATAAATTTGCTGGACTGGTTAAAAATAATCCTGAATCCGTGACTTCAAAGTGAATACAGAGTGTAAGATATTGGTTCTACAGTGGAATTGAAAAATCTTAGCTGCACCCATAGGTTCAGCGGGTATTT
>ASZJ01000087.1 GCA_000416275.1 Osedax symbiont Rs1 | reverse complement strand
CAGTGAAGTCACTTATGTGGACTCCCCCTTGTCAACAGTAAAAATGTATTTCGAAGAATTTAATGCTTACTTATGTACGAGCTCTAATTGAGTAGCGAACCCAGGCTCTTTGATATTTACGCGAACGGACGATCAATTCTGAATGTCGAGTTCTAAATTTGTCGTGCTTTAGACTCTTAGTGACTTACTGATTTTATCCGCTGATTTTTATCTTCGATTTAGCATTTTTATTGTTTAACCCTTTGTTGCGTTACTCTATTAACCAGCAATAAGTTCCGCTTTGTATTCCGTATCTTTCGTTAGCATGGCGAACGCTGTTCGTATCGTTTTATTTGCCAGAGCAACAGCAGCGCAGCGTTGGCCTCTTCTTTTTACTAACTCTTGGACCCATGCTTCTTTTTTAGTAACAGCAGGCCTCTTTACCATTTGCCGTACCGCCGACATCGCTCCTAGAATCAACTGACTTCGCAGTTTACTGTTCTTAGATGATTTTCCGATCGAACCGAGTTTAACCTTTCCTCCTGATGAATGCTGGATAGGCGTGACACCTATGCATGCAGAGGCATCTTTACCTTTTTTGAAAACGCCCAAATCACAACACCCTAAAGCAACATACAGATTGATCGCATTGATAACCCCTACACCTTCGAGTTTGAGTAGCCTTTTACATTCTGCATGTTGCTCAATCGAGTTAAGCAAACAGCGGTTGTAAGCATCGAGAGACTGTTTAATCACCAAACATTGTTGCCAAGCGACATTAAGGGCTTCTCTGAACTCATGAGTAAGGTTGTTTTCAGCATCTTCTAATGTACTTTTTATTAAAGCTCCTAGGCCACGAGTTTTGTAAGAAGCTTTAATATTAAACTCTGCCAATAACGCTGAGATTTGGTTCAGTAAAGCGGTGTGTTGTTTATCAGCAAGATCTCTGAAACGGTTAATGGACTGCAGTTGTTGCTGTTCCATTGACTTTCCAGAGATGTATTTAACATCCGGTAAGAAAGTGGTTTGGACAATAGCCAATGCATCATTCGCATCCGTTTTTTGATTTTGTCTGACGAGAGAGACAAGCTTAGCACTTACAAGGCGTGCATCATGGCCCGCCTTGCGAGCTGCTTGCAGCCAATAGTTAGACATACCGCAAGCTTCAAAAACAATAAAAGTGGGTTTAAAGCACACTAGCCAGAGAGAGAACTCAGCCGTTGTCATTTCTGTATTAGATATGACCTTATGGTTGCTGTAGATACAAACTTGAATTACATCTTTTGCTAAATCAACGCCAACTCTAGTATTATGCATTTTCGGACTCCCAATATTTTTGTGT
>ASZJ01000086.1 GCA_000416275.1 Osedax symbiont Rs1 | reverse complement strand
TGTTCGGTGTGGGGGAGTCCCATTATCTGATTTAGGATAATGATCTGGGCTTGAGATAGCTAAGATTGAAGCTACTCTAGCCCAGAGTTATTGAACGCCTTACTGCTTGCATCAAAGGAGTGGCGTTCATTATTGGCTTGCAATATATCAATCCAGTGGTGGGCTGGAAGGTTAGATGGAACTAMATTTTTGTAAAAAAGTCGCTTTAGCTCTTCCCCATACCCCAGATTCAATCTGATCAATAGCTTGCAAAGTTGGCATTAACTGATTGCAAAAGTCTTCACTGCTTTCTTTTGGCAGCAGAGAGGGTAAGTGATCGATGGCCACTAAGCTTACGTTGGCACTATTTTCCAATAAAATGCTCGGCTTATCAAACTGAGTACATTTCGTATAAATAGGCAGTGGGTTGTAGTCGCCGAAAGGATCACAGCTGACATCGCAAATTACTTGCAGAGCGCCGGTTTTTTCTGCCAACATTTGTTTGCTGATAAAAGGTGGAATTTTATGTTGGATAAAAACTGCATTGACAAAAATATCATGGGTAAATATTTCTTCAAATGGTCCACCTTTCGCGGTCTCTGCAGCATCCCAAGGGCTAACCTCTAAATCTAGTGCCTTAGCCAGATCTAGTGCCCCAGAACCACAGCGGCCCTTAGCGCCAATAATGATAATTTTAGGCCTGTTAGGCAGTGCATCTAACTGTGATTTAAGCTGGGAAATGAGTGCGTTTCTATCGGCAAAGGAACTCAAAGCACCTAAGGTTGTACCTTGTTGTTTGGCGATCCAAGTCATCACAGAAACTGCACAGCCGCTATAGCCAGCCCAGTAGCCAAATGCTGCGACTCTGCGACCGGCCTCGTCCACTAGGAACTCTATATCGTACAAAGTCCCCTCTCCTCGAGTAAATCTTGAAAGCACTTCTCTCCAGCCCAGTTGCTCTTTATAGGCGTGGGCAAATTGAATGTGCCGGTGAGTCAGTGGGAAAGTGACATCTGCTTTAAACTCTTTTAAGCCTAGGATAATCGCTTCTTTAGGTGCTTGGTCCTGCCAGCTGTGAGCTTGAGCAATATTACAGCCAACTTCGCGGTAGCTTTCAATGTCGAAAATTCGCTGTGGGCAGTGCTCAACAGTGATGGTGAAGCCAGCTGCAAGTAATTGTTTGGCGTGCTGTGGTGGTAACGCAGTGCGTTCTTCCATAGGTTTTGTTTCGGCACGTAGCCAAAGATGAACTGACATGATTTATCCTGTTTTATAGATGGGCTTATAAAATGTTACTTATCAGGGCGCGGTTAGCTGCAGATCTAGCGTGAGTTTGAGCTGTGCAACCGCAGCGACAAGAGCACAGAGCCACCTTGTCGATAGTTAATTTTCTAGCAGCATATACAGAGTATTTATAGCTGTCTATTTGGTTTGCAGGTTTTACTCATAAATAACTATATTCAAAGTCAATTACCGTGAGCTGTCACTCTTTATTATTTTTCTTAAGTTGTTGGCACAAATACTGCTTTTATATTTTCTAATATTGAATCAATCATTATTTTCGTCTAGCCCGTGCGAAGTTTCGCACTATGTTGGGTCAGTCATAAACGATGGCACTTGTTTGGTGCATATAACTAGTTTTTGGATCCATAAATGGGGTCGTAGCGAGGGAGACTTCTGCAGTCGGCATCTATTTATAGATCAAATCTAAACAGGAGGGATCTGTGGAAGAGTTATCAATTGCAGTGAATAATTTAGTAAAAAGTACCGATACATTTTTTGTCTTGTTTGGAGCAATTATGGTGTTTGCTATGCACGCTGGCTTCGCCTTTCTTGAAGTGGGCACCGTACGCTATAAGAATCAAGTCAATGCACTGGTTAAAATAATTACCGACTTCGCTTTTTCTGCGCTAGTGTATCTTTTTATAGGCTACTGGATTGCCTACGATATTCACTTTTTTGCAGATGCACAAACGCTCTCCCAAGCCAGCGGTTACAGCTTGGTTAAATTTTTCTTTTTGATGACATTTGCGGCGGCAATACCGGCAATTATTTCTGGGGGGATTGCAGAGCGGGCTAAATTTTGGCCGGCACTGACCGCTGCTTCGGGATGTGTGGCACTGCTTTATCCGATGATAGAAGGGATCGCTTGGAACGGGAATTGGGGAGTGCAAACTTGGTTGCAAAACACTTTCGGCGCCGCATTTCATGATTTTGCTGGCTCCATTGTGGTGCATGGGGTGGGTGGTTGGATAGCACTTGCCGCGATTATTTTGCTAGGTAATCGCAAAGGTAGATATCGACAGGGTAAATTAGTGGCTTTTCCACCGTCAAATATCCCATTTTTAGCACTGGGCGCCTGGTTGCTATCGATTGGTTGGTTCGGCTTTAACGTTATGTCAGCGCAAACGATTACCGGTATATCGGGTCTAGTGGCAATGAATACTTTAATGGCGATGGTTGGGGGAATAATTGCGGCCTTAATAATGGGTAGAAATGATCCAGGTTTTATCCATAACGGTCCATTAGCAGGGCTGGTTGCGGTCTGTGCAGGCTCGGATGTCATGCATCCTTTAGGTGCACTTGTCACCGGAGCGGTCGCCGGCGCATTATTTGTGTGGCTGTTTATCTTGCAGCAGAGAAAACTGAAGATCGATGATGTGTTAGGGGTGTGGCCCCTGCATGGCGTATGTGGTTTGTGGGGAGGTATAGCCGCGGGTGTTTTTGGTCTTGAAACATTTGCTGGAATGGGTGGAGTAAGCTTTATGTCGCAGTTAATTGGTAGTCTATTGGGCGTGATTTGTGCTTTTGTTGGTGGCTATATTATCTATGGGCTAGTCAAAATTGTCGCGGGTTTAAGATTGACTGAAGAGCAAGAGTTTATCGGAGCAGATTTAAGTATTCACAAAATTGAAGCTAGTTATAAGGAATAATTTTTATTGGAGAGCTCTGCATAACTTACCCAACGGGTATGATAACTGCGCTCGGTAACACGGCGTTAAAAACCGGCTCAATATGCGTATTTACACTAGTAATACCCATAGAGGAGGGCACACTGACTCTGCCATCTCGCCGGGTTTTGCCTTGCCTTATCTTTGCTCGCAACGTTATGCAGAGCTCTGTATTGATCACATACTCCGTATTCACTAACTCCGCACTTCTTCAATGTTTAGATTTTCGGTAAAGACTCTGTTGTTCAGAGGCTCCTTAGATAGGTCGCGTATTTTTCCAGGCATTAAAGCGGCGTCTATCAATACTTCGCAATATTGAATATGTCCGATGGTCTGTTTAGTGATTGTAGGGTGGTTTTATTTTTTTGGAAATAATCGGTTTCTTGAAATATGAGAAAGCAGCTGCCAATATTTGATGAAAGGTCTTAGATCTTTCCAGCCTTGCTTGTCGTATGTAGTAAATATACTCGGCATGACTAATTTCTATTTTAATGTCAGCCTGACTGACTGTCGTTTTAGCGAGCGCATTCATAAATATTCTCCGGCTGATCCTTTTATTTGTTGGATCTGGATGTTTAAGGGTTAAGAGCAAGTTGCCTGAAATATTAGTGGCTTGTACTGATAAGGACAAACGAGTTATTCTAAGTCTCAGTTAAAATAATTTTAATTGAGAGTTAGAATAATCTATGAAATTATAATGCTGGTATTTGAATGAGTATTTATAAATTACCTCCGCTAAATTCAATGAAAGCCTTTGATGCAGTGGTTAGACATATGAGTTTTTCTTTAGCAGCGCAAGAATTATATGTGACACCCGCCGCGTTAAGCTATCAGATAAGGCAGCTTGAAGAATTTTTAGACATTAAATTATTTAAGCGATTCAATCGTGCTATAGAATTGACTGAGCATGGGCGATTAATTTATCCTGGCATCAGTCAGGCATTTGTACAGCTCAGTCAAACCATGCATTTGCTGCAACAAAAGCGCAGCGGCGATGTGATCGTTGTTTCAGCAGGTCCTGCATTTACAGCCAAGTGGCTGGCGCCTAGACTGTATAGATTTGTCGCTAAGTTTCCGCATATAGATGCGCGCATTTCGGCTTCTTTGAACTTAACTAATCTGAAAATAGACGATGTAGATGTGGCGATTCGCTTTGGTGCAGGGAGCTACCCTGAGCACTGTGTGAAAAAATTATTTGATGATTATATGGTGCCGCTCTGCAGTCCTGATTTTCTTGATAAAATTCAGCCTCTATCGGCACAGCAGCTATTGAGTACAACTTTGATACATGACGACACGCATGTTAAAAATCACTTTAAAATAGCTAATTGGCAGCAGTGGTTTGAGTTGATGGGGGTTGATAATTATAGCTTGCAGCACAATGGCTTACATTTTAACGTCGCCGATCATGCGATCGATGCAGCGATTGCCGGTGCCGGTATAGTATTGGGCCGACAGGCATTGGCACAAGCTGATATTGATGCCGGTCGACTAGTGATGCCTTTCGCAGATAAAATTAAGGTAGATTTTTCTTATTATGCTATCTGTTTAAAAAGCCGGGCGAAGGAAAAGAGTATTAGTGCATTCAGGGAGTGGTTAAAAGCAGAGGTAGCAGGGGATATTGATCTAATGACGCCGAGTCCGGTCGCTTAAATCTTTGGGGACTTGTATGACTTGTTCAGACCTGAACCCGTTATTTCAAAGTGAGTACAAATTGTAAGATATTGGCTTTACAGTGGCATTGAAAAATTTTAACTGCAAGCTCAGCTGCGTTCTGGATTCGCTAAATAAATGTATCCATGCATAAAACTCATAGGTTCAGTGAGTGTTTTTCTAACCGCTGCGGAGTCAAGAGCTTACGCTATATGCTGCAGTCAAATCACGGGTGAAGGTCAGAGTCACCTTAGTAGCTGTCGCAGTTTACACTGGCTGCTAGTGATAAACTTTAAGTGGCAGAAAATTTTATTTACTCGTAAATCAGCTGCTTATTATTTATAATTGAGTCAATATCCTGAATCAGTGACTTCACTGCACCACATAGCGCAAGCTCTTGATTCTACAGCGGTTAGAAAAATGCCCGCTGAACCTCCGGGTGCAGCTAAGATTTTTCAATTCCACTGTAAAACCAATATCTTACACTCTGTATTCACTTTGAAGTCACGGATTCAGGAATATATTTTCTTTGTAAGGCTTCCGTGGTTTAAATAATGGCACTCATTTACTTTATTCCTGGCACTATGTGTAATAGGGCGTTGTGGAGTTTTCTCTGGCCGAAAATAGCTAGCCATCATCAACTCGTTCACCTGTCTATTATTGATCATGGGACTATGGCGGAAGTTGTTGATGATTTAGTGGCGAAAATTGAGCTTTCCAGTGATGGGAAATGCTTTAATTTAATCGGTTTTTCTCTGGGTGGTTATTTAGCGACGGCGGTCAGTTTGCGTTTTTCATCTCAATTGGCGAGGTTGATGATACTGTCAAATACGCCTAAAGTACTGCCGGATGAGGAGTTAGCCCAGCGAAAACTCACCATTCAAACTGTCGTCAAATATTCATATACCGGTTTGAAATCTAGTAGAATTGTTAGCCTTTTAGATAAAAACCAACACTCCAATCAAGAATTAATTAGGCTTATTCAAGCGATGGCGCTGAGCTTTAATGAAAAAATCCTACTTCATCATTTGGGCGCTTTATCTAAAAGGGTTGATTTGTGTTCGATCGTAGCAACAGAGCCTAGGCCTACTTGGTTTTGTTTTGGAGATAGTGACACATTGGTCGACCGAAACGCCTTACAGGAAATGCAAACTAGCTCCCGCCATATTCAATTACATAAAGTGTTAAATTGCGGACATTTTTTACCTTTAGAACAACCCACCCAAGCAGCTGATTTAGTCAAAGCTTGGTTACAAGAGACAGTATAACTTGAGTAAATCTACAGTAATTATCGGCTTGATAGACCCTAAAAGTCCTACTAATGTTGGTGCAGTCATGCGTGCAGCCGGCTGTTATAGTGCGGATCGTGTTGTTTATACAGGACTTAGGTACGATAAAGCAGTACGCTTTAATACTGATACACAGCAAGCTGCCAATCGTATCCCTCTTGAACATGTCGAAAACCTGTTGAGCTTTAAAACCACGCAGTGCAAATTAATCTGTGTTGACTTGGTGGAAGGCGCCACGCCACTGCCGGATTTTGTACATCCAGAGCATGCCATTTATGTTTTTGGACCTGAGGACAGTAGTGTTAATCAAACGCTAGTGGATGCGGCAGATGCAGTGGTGTATGTACCCACTAAAGGTTGTATGAATTTAGCCGCTAGTGTCAATGTTTTATTATACGATCGATTGGCAAAATCATCGAATCTTGCATTTAATGATGAACTGATCCGCAGCAGTCGAGATCGTAACAATACCGTAAAAGTCAGAAGTCGTTAAGCTTGCTAAGCGGAGATCGATCGGGTTACTTATTCTTGTTTGATTGACGTTTTTTTCGATCGAATAGCTTTTCGCTTAAAGAGCGAGTTTTGACTTGGGAGAGGCTTTTCGCTCTGCTCATTACTAAACTGTGGCCAAGATCTTTGATTGCTTTAGTTTGATTGGATCGCATTTGATCTGCTGTAGCTTGGCTGGCAGATACCGATTGAGGAAGTGGGTTTTCTGCAGGGCTGGTAATAAAATCAGGAGTGGGGATGCTTGCCGCACTTGGTTGTGGTAACTCTTGGGCTGGATAATTTCGCGGCTCGGTAATCGCTGGTGCTGGTGCTGCTCTTTTCTGTGGGTGTAGCGGGATTTGTCTATCACGCATTTCGTCACGCAGTGACTGGCTACTATTGTGAACTTCTCTGTTTAATTGGTTTACTTTTTTCTCTGATCTATCGAGTGCTTTTTGTATTTGCTTTTCCGATTGTTTAGCGAGAGAGAGCTGTTCTTTGATTATTTCAGCGAGCCCTTCAGCTTTAGCAGCTTGGATGTTGGAATTAAACGCAGATTGCTCTAACGTTTGATTGTCAGTTTCTAAGCTCTTAACATTTTTTTCTAAAGAGTCTCTCTGTTGGGTCAATTCTGCTAGTGATTTTCGCTCTTGTGCAAGTGAGTCAACAGAGGTTTTGTAATCGACTTCCAGCACATTTAATTCAGCACTTAATTGACTGATAGTTGCTTGCATTTGCTGGTTTTGTTCCGCTACTTCAGCATGTGCTTGTACTGCATCATCATGAGCTTGCTGTGCACTGAAAAGTTTATCGCGAACTTGGTTCTCGGCATTGCTGGCGGCGTCGCTCCAAATTTTATTGGCCATTTGCCCCAATGATGTTTGCATTTGATACATAGATGCCTCAATTTCAGAGGGCATTTGTTTATCTATAATATCTTCAGTCGCCATTTTTTGCTGTGGCGAAAATTGCATATTAGAGGCAGGTCGCTGATCGGCAATTTTTCCTATATTAGGAAAAAGTTGATCGATGATTTGCTGGATGCGTAAAAAATCACCACCGCCAAGACGGGATTGTACAGCCCATGAAGTTACATTTTGGCCATTGGCTCTGAGTGCTTCAATAGTTTGACGAATTTTATGATCACTGAATGGTTGCGACTGGCTCAATCTTAGTTAAATCCTAGATTAGTTGAGGCTGAGTATAAACTTGGTTTTTATAAGTTTATCTTAGTAGATGTATTTTACACGATACAACAAAGAAGCAAAGTTTAAATATTTACCGAGTACCTCTCTATAGAGGTAGTGATCAACTTTATGGGGGCAGCTTGGGCATATTTAAGCAAGTTGTGCACTTGTTGGGCAGCTGCAGGACACATATGAGCTGGTAGCTAGCGTTTTTCAATTGCGCGGTAAAACCAATATTTTACACTCTGTCTCACTTTGAAGTCACGGATGCAGGCTGATGTTTATTTTCGGTTCGAAAAAAAATAGCAAGTGGTTCGTTCTTTCCAATGTATTGCTAAATAAAGGTGCTTGCAATATCATGCTCTTCTTCTATAAATAAATTGGGATCAAGGGTTTAGCCGCTACTATTAAGTTCTCTTGTCTCGTTACCTCACTCCTTATTATCTGGATTCGTGACTTCAAAGTGAATGCAGAGTGTAAGATATTGGTTTTACAGTGGAATTGAAAAATCTTAGCTGCAAGTTCATATGCGTCCTGCATTCGCTAAGTAAATGCATCCGTGCATAAAACCCATAGGTTCAGCGGGTATTTTTCTAACCTCTGTAGAATCAAGAGCTTATGCTATGTAGTGCAGTGAAGTCACTGATTCAGGTATTAAATAACCAATTGGTTTAATCAATCATGGAAAAATCAGAGTTTAAGATAGGCGTTATTTACGCGCTAATCGCATATGTCTTATGGGGCGTGGCACCGCTATACTTTAAGTTGATTCAGCAAGTCCCCGCAGGGGAGATCTTGATGCATCGTATTATTTGGTCTTTCGTCCTATTACTATTTTTGGTTTTCATCACTAAGCAGGCTAAACAAGTGCTGTCGTTATTTAAAGCACCCAAACAGATATTGGTGCTGGCTATAGCCTCTATTTTAATCGCTATCAATTGGTTGGTTTTTATTTGGGCGGTTAACAGTGACAGAATGCTGGAGGCAAGTTTAGGCTACTTTATAAATCCCTTATTTAATGTGGTTTTAGGCATGATATTTCTAAATGAGAGATTGCCTAGATTACAAATTTTTGCGGTACTGATTGCCGCCTTAGGGGTGTTGATCCAACTGATAATGTTTGGCTCTATTCCCTGGGTCTCGCTAATACTGGCAGGGTCATTTGGTGTTTATGGGCTGCTTAAAAAGAAAGTTAAATTGAAAGCGATTACTGGTTTGTTTGCTGAAACGGCCATTCTTACCCCTTTCGCACTTATATATTGGTGGCAGTTGAGTAGTAGTACTTCGTCGCTTGAGGATAACTCGCTGACTCTTAATTTAACATTGCTTTGTGCTGGAGTCGTCACCACTTTACCGCTGCTGGCTTTTTCAGCCGCGGCTACGCGCATCCCCTATTATATGATCGGCCTATTTCAATATATTGGCCCGAGTATGATGTTCATTATGGCAATTACCTTATTTTCAGAAGTGTTAGACCAAACGAAATTGATTACTTTTTCTTTTATTTGGCTGGCATTGTTTATCTTTGTTTTTGATATGTGGCGCCAGTCAAGAAAACGCTAGTTTGGTTTTTTGTACTGTGCTGGATTCGGAGGTTCCTGAGGCAGCCTCGGGCCTCTCGATCGATATATGAGTTCTAAATCTTATTAAGTTTTGCACTCTATTCTAGTTCGGGCTGTTTTCGGTAGTAGAAAATGCCAGTAACTAATGGCCGGTTAACTTAGCAATGGCCAAGTTTTGTGCTTTTTACTGTAGATTAGTGCTCATTCTGACAAGTTTCCTAACTGTCAGAATGACATAGGAGCCTTTGCGCAAGTCCCACATCTTGCCGGGTACAAGGGTCTATATTTGCGAAAGAGAACGCCAGTAATGACCAGTCTTTGCCCCGTTTTCTGTCAAATGTGCTAGCTCTGCTAGCTGACTTGTCGATATATTTCAAATCATCGCAAAGATATATAGACGGTATTGGTAGTAAGCATCTCGTTATATTATTAAATATCCGCATAATTTTTATCTACCTATATATTATTTTCTCTTTTAGTGGCATATTCAGCAAATCAAATTAATGGTCTTAATCATTGATGGCATTAAACTTTTTGATAGGGCACCGTTTAATAATTTTCTAAATTTAACGCTTCGTTAGATCCCGGCCGCTACAAAGTTTTTGTCGCTATTTCTGCTAAAGACGGATAGTGCATGGCTATTATTGGTGGTGATTTTTAACCTGAGTTTGTCAAATAATTTAAAAATTAATTAACATCAACCTGAATCAATGGTTTTTCATGCGGCGCTTAGCATAGGCTATTGGCCTTACAACGGTATTTAACGGGTGCAGGACATATCTAAACTTGTTGCTAGTATTCAATGCTGCTGTAAAACCAATACCTTACGCTCTGTATTCACTTTGAAACCACGGATTGAGGGTAAAGCTAAACTAAACTAAAATAAAACCAAAAAGGAGTTTCTATGAGAAACCTCGGAAAAAATTTTAAATCTGTTGTTTTTGGCGCTGCTGTGATTTTTGGAGGAGTTAGCGCTCCTTCATTTGCTGCTGAGTTGAATTTCTTCACTATTGGTACCGGCGGTACTGCCTATACTTACTACCCGGTGGGTGGAGTTATTGCCAATGCTATCTCCAAGCCTCCTGGGTCTAGATCTTGTGAGAAAGGCGGTAGCTGTGGAGTAGACGGTTTAATTGCATCAGCGGTATCTTCTCGTGGCTCTGTTGATAATATCAATGCAGTATTATCTGGATTGCGCAATTCAGGTTTCGCTCAATCAGATGTTGCCTACTGGGCCTACACTGGCACGGGTACTATGAAAGGCAAGAAGCCCGCCACAAATTTACGTACTATCGCAGCGCTTTTTGAGGAACATATTCACTTAGTGGCACTCGCTGACAGTGGCATTAACTCTGTTGCTGATTTAAAAGGCAAGCGGGTTTCTCTAGACGAGCCCGGTTCAGGTACTTATGTGGATGCCAACCTGATACTGGAAGCGAATGGCTTAACATCGAAAGATGTTGTTGCTGAAGCGCTCAAAGGCGGTGCTGCATCTGAAGCATTGCGCAATGGTAAAATTGATGCCTTCTTTACTGTGGCAGGTTATCCCACTGGTAGTATTGTCGAGTTAGCGTCAGCTGAGAAAATAAAGCTAGTGCCTATCGATGGTCCCGCTGCAAAAGCATTGGCAGATAAGTATGGCTTCTTTGCGCAAAGCTCAATCCCTGAGGGCACTTATGAAGGTGTGAAGAGTGCGTCAACAGTTGCTGTCGGTGCGCAGTGGTACACTAGTGCCGAGCAGAGCGAAGAGCTAATTTATAATATTACTAAAGCGCTGTGGAATGAAAAGAGCCGTAAGCTATTGGACGTTGGCCACGCGAAAGGCAAGACCATCACGATAGAGACAGCACTTAAGGGTGTAGGTGTTCCTTTACACGCTGGTGCGGAACGCTTTTATAAAGAAATTGGTTTATTAAAGTAATCGCTTAATTGTTCAGTAATACGGGTACCTAAGGTACCCGTATTTATTTTTGGGAGCTTACACTCCTGTCCCATTATCCTCTCTAATTATAGCCCCAGATTCTAGGGCTTTGATTATATTTGGAGCCAAGTATGTCCGTCCAAACTGATCGTCACTTAAGCACCGCAGAGCTGGAGGCGATAGAACGTAAATATGACCCTGAATTAGCTTTTAGGCCTACCGGTAAAGTAATTGCGGTGATTACTGCTATTATTTTGGTGATGATGTCCGTCTACCATTTTTACGCTTCTGGTTTTGGCCTAGTAAGAGAGTTGCTGCACCGCGGTCTGCATCTTTCATTCGTATTAGGTTTAGTGTTTTTATTATTCTCTTGGAAAAGAGCAGAGTCCACTGATATTCCAACAAACACTTGGTATCGCATCAATGGTGTGGCAGTACTCGATTTGTTTTTCAGTGTCGCAGCGGTAGCTGCAGCACTTTATCTCCCTTTGTTACCCCCTGAAATTGTCGCAGAAAGAGTCGGTAATCCCGCCCCGATTGATGTGTTGATGGGCACCATTTTATTGGTCCTAACCCTAGAGGCGACCAGGCGTTCAGTCGGCCCGACACTGCCGATCATTGGGATGTTTTTTATTGCCTTTGCATTATTCGGCCCCTACGCTCCCGGTGCATTAAAGCACGGTGGTACCAGCTGGCTTGGATTGATTAATCACTTATATATGACCAATCAAGGCATTTATGGGGTGGCGATTGGGGTGATGGCGCAGTATGTCTTCCTGTTCATACTGTTTGGTGTGCTAGCAACTAGAATTGGCCTTGGACAACTGTTTATCGATTTGGCGATGGTGATTGCCGGGCGCTACTCCGGTGGGCCCGCCAAAGTTGCGATTTTTTCTTCAGCCTTTATGGGGACTATCTCAGGCTCTTCAATTGCCAATACCGTGACCACGGGTGCCCTGACCATACCGGCAATGAAAAAAGTCGGCTATCCGGCCCACTTTGCCGGTGCGGTTGAAGCGACCTCTTCTACCGGTGGACAAATAACCCCACCCATCTTAGGAGCTGCTGCTTTTATCATGGTGGAGTACCTTGAAGTACCGCTGCGTGATATTTTAGCTGCCGCTCTATTTCCTGCTCTGCTGCATTATTTTGGTATATTTATCATGGTGCATTTGGAGGCAAAAAAATTGGGCCTGCGCGGCCTAAACCCCGATGAATTGCCTAAAGCGGCGGTGGTGTTAAAGCAACATTGGCTGGCTATTATCCCGCTTATTATCTTAGTGTATTTTATTTTGGCGGGGCGTACACCAGATTTCGCGGCGGTATATGGGATCATTGCCTGTGTCGTAGTCGGCTTTCTTAATCCTGTCAATAGACTGTCATTTAAAGGTTTATGGGATGCAGTAGCGCTGGGGGCGAAGAATACTATTGCCGTAGGTGCAGCTGCTGCAACGGTAGGAATCGTAGTGGGAGTGGTTACTTTAACCGGAGTTGGTTTTCGCTTAGGTTTTGTGGTTGTGCAAACAGCCACAGATATGGCGGATGTGTTAGGTAATCTCTGGCTCTTAAACTATTTTAGTATTGAGCAGTGGGCACTTTTTGTATCGCTGGTGTTAATCGCGCTCGCCTGCATCATTATGGGAGCGGGCATTCCAACCACGGCGACTTATATTATCTTGGTCGCAGTGGCTGCACCCGCGCTAGCTCAACTACAGGTAGAACCAATAGTGGCGCACTTCTTTGTGTTCTACTATGGTGTCTTGGCGGATATAACCCCGCCGGTGGCACTGGCGGCGTATGCCGCGGCTGGAATAGCGGGATCAAATCCTTTTAAAACGGGCAATACAGCCTTCAGATTGGGCATAGCAAAGGCATTGGTGCCATTTGTTTTTGTCTATTCCCCCGCGCTGTTATTGGTAACACAAGGTTTTACTTGGAGTGCTTTCTTCATAACCTTAATCGGCGCTATGTTAGGTATAGCGACACTTGGAACAGCTTTCGCAGGTTATCTGGTAGCACCTTTGAGCATGGCTCAGCGCTGGTATTTTGCATTAGTTTCATTTTTGTTTATCGCCCCCGGCATAATGACGATGCTGATAGGGCTAGTACTTATTGCGCCGATGATCTTCTGGCAGCTTAAGCAGCGTAAAGCTCTGCTATTGTCTACAGATTAGTCAGTATTACTTCAGAAATGGAGTTGTCGCCAGGGAGGCCCTATTGTTAGAGATGCTAGTAGTAGCAGATAGAACAATTAGGCTACTGCGCAGTAGAGATCTATTTCTAGATGGTGGCTCTCACTGAATAGCGAGTACTGCAGGGTATAGAATCCCTGTAGTGCATAGTCAAAACAGCTTAGTCAACGGTGATCGAAGCTGTTTTTGAAGCTTTAATTTAAAACCTAACTCTCGCCTGGAAAACGATAGCTGATGCTTTTTTAGATCAGCTCTGGTGTCATTATAGGCCTTTTGATCGCGACTTAAATAGTCGTCAGCAGCGATCTTTTTTCCATCCGCTCTCTCATCCACTTTATCAATCCACTCAGTCGCTGTGAATAGCGCTGACAGTGCAAATTTGTTAAGGGTATTTTTGTCGTGCTGTTTCGAATACGATGGCAGCTACTCTCTCCCTCCCTACATGCATACAGCCCCCTTTACTTGATGACAAAAAAAAGCGCAATTTATGGTTTGAATTAGCTTGAAAATCATCCAGCATCAAATAATATTTGCTGTTAAATTGGTTTTTGGAAGGATTGTTCCAGTTTTAAATAACTCTGTACTTATTGTTACAAAAATGTAACATTTAGCTGATAGTTTCAAGTTAGTAAATAAAGCTAATACAAAATAATTAACTTTTACTTAGGAATTACCATGAATAAAAAAACCATTTTATCTGCCTCTATCATGTTAGCGGGCGCATTAGTTGCATCAAGTACCTTTGCTGCAGAAGAGTTAAGACTATTAACTTGGGGTGGATACGCACCTAAAGAAGTGATTGAGCAGTTCGAAAAAGAAACCGGAATTAAAGTAAAAGTTACCAAGTCTAATAACGAAGAAATGATTTCTAAGCTCAAAGCTACTCGTGGCGCAGGCTTTGATTTGGCTCAACCTAGCCAAGATCGCGTTGCCAGTGCCCAACAAGATTTTAATATTTATAAGCCGATTGATTTAAGTAAAATTGATAGTAGCCAATTTATTAGTTCAATGTTGGATGCCACTCGCGGCCAGTCAACAGTGGATGGAAAAGTTTATGCAGTACCTCATGTCTGGGGTTCAAGCGGGCTTATCGTCAATCGTTCTATCGCAGCTGATGTAAAAGATTACACGGATTTGTGTGACAGTAAGTATGCGGGCAAAGTAACTTACCGCTTGAAGAGACCGACCTTAATTGGCTTCGCATTTGCGATGGGCGAAGATCCATTTGCCGCCTACTCAGATCCTGCTAAATATAAGCAAATCATGGAAAAGGTCGGCATGAAACTAACCGATTGTAAAGCTAATGTGAAAGCTTATTGGAGCGGTGGCGATGCGATGCTAAGCCTGATGCGCTCTGGTGAAACAGTCGCGGCCATGGCATGGGATGCAGGTGGTTGGAAGTTAAATAGTGACAATTCAGATATTACCTTCGTCGCACCTAAATCTGGGGCTTTAGGTTGGATTGATACCTTTGTTTTACCGCGTAAAACCAAAAATGAAGCGGCAGCTTATCAGTGGATTAACTTTGTTATGCGCCCTGAAATTGCGGCTAAAATCACCGAGTCTGCCGGTAACTTTACCGCCTCTAAAGGTTCAGATAAGTTCGTTGACGCCAAGAAAAAAGCTCAGTATCAAGAGAGTTTTTCCGCATCAGATATCGATAACATTAAGTGGTATCCGCCAGTGCCTACTGGTTTAGAAAAAATCGAAGGGAAAATTTTGGATCGGGTTAAGGCCTCTTAATTTTTCACTCCTCTCGCGCTTGCCATTCGGTAAGCGCGACTCTCATCTATCAAGATACTCAGTCTTATGTCAAAAAGTAGCATGCCTAAAAGTGTGACCTCAAAAACGGCTCAATCAGTTGCAAGCGATTTAAATCCGCCCAATATCGACCTGGCCTGTGAAAACATCTGTAAACAATTTGCCGGTTTTACTGCGGTCGATAACGTTTCTTTTACTATTCCCCAAGGATCGTTCTTTTCCATACTTGGGCCTTCAGGCTGTGGAAAAACCACATTGCTGAGAATGCTGGCAGGTTTTGAACACCCTAGCAGTGGCGATATAGTAATCAAAGGTCAGTCGATGTTAGGTGTGCAGCCCAACAAGCGGCCAGTCAACATGGTGTTTCAGCACTTGGCACTGTTTCCGACCATGAATATTGAACAGAATATTGGCTATGGATTACGCAGGTTGGGGGTCGCTAAACCCGAAATAGTCCAAAGAGTTGCGGCGGTATTAGCCAGAGTGGGGCTTGCCGGCAGTGGTAACAAAGAGGTCGGTCAGTTATCTGGGGGGCAGCGTCAGCGAATCGCTCTGGCCCGTTGTCTAGTGCTTAATCCCACCTTGTTGCTTTTAGATGAGCCTTTAGGCGCCCTAGATTTAAAGCTGCGCGAACACATGAAAATAGAGTTAAAGCAGTTACAAAAAGAATTTGGTACCACCTTTGTGTACATCACCCATGATCAGTCTGAAGCTTTAGTGATGAGCGATCAAATAGCGGTGATGAATCAAGGGAAATTTGAACAAGTGGGGACTCCTCATCAATTGTATTATCAGCCAAGAACTGCCTTTGTAGCAGGCTTTGTCGGCGATAGTAATCGTTGGCAGGGGGTCGTAGATTCAAGTAGTGATCAATATCTGTCGATCAAAACTAGCGACGGGCTGAGTATTAAAGGAGCGCCGCAAAATGCAGCGATCTTGAGCAGTGGCGAAGCGGTCGAGTTATTCGTGCGTCCAGAGGCGATTAACGTCAGCCGGGAGCCGCAGGCGGCGGTATCCGACAATCAGTTTAAATGTATCGTCGATACTATTTTATTTGATGGTGCAAAAAGTCAAATTATCGCTATAGAAGAGCAGTCCGGCGGTAAAATAACCGTTATTTTGCCGCAGACGGCAGACTTTTATGACTTAAAAAAATCTGATGACCTCTACTTGCAGTGGACGGCTGGTCAAGCGCTGTGTTTTTCTGTAGATAATCTTGCTATTGAGTCTGCAGACGAGACTCATAGTGTGAGTGAGGGCTAAAGATGAGTGCTGTCACTGTAGCAAAGAAAATTCGCTTGGGTTTGTGGCTATTGCTAGCACCACTATTTCTGTGGCTAGTTTTGCTTATAATATTACCGCATTTTGAATTGCTGGCTTTTTCACTGATTGATCCCGAAGATCAAGGATTTACGTTCGAATTTTACTTAGAGTTTTTTCAAGAGCCTCTATATTGGCGCACCTTTCTCAGAACTGCAGTGATGTCTATTTTAGCAACAATATTGACGTTAGTGATCGCCTTTCCGGTCGCCTTTTATATTGCAAAAATGCTCCGTGGACGCAGTAAAGGGATAGTATTTGCCATGTGCTTGATCCCCTTTTGGGTCAGTGAGTTAGTCCGTACTTTCGGCTGGATGATACTGTTGCGTGAATCGGGAGTGATCAGTAACTTTTTACAGTGGTCGGGTTTGGCGAGCGGGCCGGTCGAGTTGCTCTATACTGATGCCACCATTATGTTGGGTTTAGTATATACCTCAATGTTGTTTATGGTGGTGCCGTTAGTTAGCACATTAGACAGTTTAGATGACAGCTATATAGAGGCTGGCTATGACCTGGGGGGCAGCAATTGGGACGTGATGCGGGAAATCATTATTCCCCATGCAGTGCCGGGTATTGTATCCGGTTGTATCATTGTCTTTATGTTGTCGCTGGGTAATTACCTAACCCCGGTTTTGCTGGGCGGCAAAGATAGCCTCTGGTTCACAGAGCAAATATATACGCAGTTCATCACTCGTTTTAACTGGGAGCAGGGGAGTGCGTTCGGGCTGTTGTTACTGCTGTTGTCCTCACTCATTGTCTGGGCTGGTTTGAAAGCCACCGGACAGTCATTTACCAAGACGATGGGGTGAACAGATGATACCTTCAATTAAGCAAAGTAAGATATTCAATCGTTTATATATTAGTTATCTGGTGTGGTTTTTTGTGTTTCTCGCCGCACCGTTGATCGTGGTCGGTGTCTTTGCGTTCAACGATAGTTTATTTCCCTCGTTTCCCTGGCAGGGCGGGACCCTCGATTGGTTTTTTTCTGACAGTGGTAAAAAAATAGGCATCTTTCATGACTCTGAGCTTTTAGGGAGTATTGGCTTAAGTATCATGATTGCCTTTATGGCCACATTTTTTGCAGTGTTAGTGGCCTGTAGCAATGCTTTTTTATTCGAGCGCTATGATTTTCCGGGAAAGAGCTTGTTGTACGTTTTGATGCTATTGCCGCTAGTGATTCCCGGGGTGCTACTCGGGGTGTCGATCTTGGTGTTTAGTAGTGAAATAGCTAATTACTTTGAGGACTACTGGATGATCGATCTAGAGTTTTTAAGACCGGGCATCACTTTAGTGGTAATCGGGCAATTCGCTTTCATCACTACCATTAGCACTTTGATCATAGCAGCAAGGTTGCGAAAATTTGATCGAACCTTAGAAGAGGCCGCGTTAAATCTGGGCGCCAGCCCATTTGTTGCAGTACTGACTATCACCATCCCCTATTTAAAGCCGGCGATTATCGGCGCCGCTATCGTCTGTTTTTTAATGTCTTTTGAAAATTTTAACACCACCTTTATGTTAGTTGGATCAGACGCACCATTAACGGTGGCGATGTTTGAAAGGTTGCGCGAGGGCAGTACACCCGTGTTAAATGCGATCTCTGTATTATTAATGCTAGGCTCAGGCCTGCTGGCGATCGCCAATATAAGTTTACAAAAGAAGCAGCAGTAATCGTCAGCTGCTAGATTAATCCCCCTTAGCTCAACAGGATAAGGGGTGGAGCATTGAGCTAAAGAGGATGGAGCTGTCGGGGCTCCTCAGTAACATCAGTTTTTGCGAACGAACAGTGCCGGGTCAATGCTGTAAGCTTGAGGGAGGGCTATTAGCGGTAAATCAGCATTTATAAATAGTGCTTGCTGCGCATATTTTGCATTGATCACTAGCTGTAGGTAAGTGACACCATTAATAGTTACATGCTGCAGTACTTTGGCAATATCACTGCGTTCAGCGCAGTGGATGTGCGCATCGATAAAGATACTATGCTCTTGGTTGTCCGTATCGGCTCTCGCGGATATTAGGTACTTATTAAGTTTACCTCTAAAATGTAGCCTAGTGATGACCTCTTGACCGGTATAACAACCTTTCCTAAAACTTACTCCGTGCAGTGCTTGTAAATTGCACATTTGCGGGATGTACTTGGCACTCGTCTGCGGGTAAATATCAGGAATAACTTGGCAGATTTCCCGCTGTCGCCAGTATTTACTGGCAATTAGCATTGGCTTAGGTGTGTTGGTAGTGGTCGCTTGAGAAGCGGAAAACACTCGCTCTATCCACGACTTTGCAACCTCAATACTCTGCCATAATTCAAAGTGGTTTTCTGCTACTTTTACTACAACTTGCTCAGCCTCAGCGTTGCCGCCCTGCAATTGCATCTCAATAAATTCAGTGGCGCCGCTACCATAAATACCAAAAGCGACCCAGCAATGTGTCAGCGGCTCAATTTCAGCTTTAGAAAAGATCATGTATTTTTTCAGTTGGCTGATGGTATCGTCAAAATTATCGCTGTTTACTTTAATCAGAAAGTCATCGCGATAGCTAGCGATGCGCATTAAGCTCAACATACCGCCTTTAGGATTGCAATGCGCGCCCAAGCGGCTGCCTTGCTGCTTAACTTCCTTCAAATCACAGCTGAGCTGGCCTTGTAAAAAGGCTTCGCTATCTGGGCCGTACACCTTGAATATGCTTTGGTAGCTCAGTGGGCTGATGCATATATTTCGCAAATAATCAGCATCTGCAAGGGGTTGATCTAAAGAGCGTCCTGCTAATACTGCGTGATAAACGTTTGATTCATCCATAGCGATTCGATGCCTTTTTTGGGGAAATGGAGATCACTAAGTCAGTGAAGGTGATGAATCTATCTCTAATATAGGGATAGATTCGACGGGACGGCTGGTTGTAAACTAATCAAACAGTAAAAGAGAGTAATATTCCCGTCGCTGTATGTCTTTCTTTAGTGGATTCAGAATGTTGGCTGCGTAGCGCCGCTGTTTTTACTGAATATAGCTGAACTCGCCAGGGTAGCTGGTATTCAGCTCCCCTCTATAGATCGATTAATAAGTCTAGGCGTAAATTTTTAAATATATGTTAAGTGCCACTAAGCTGGCTATTAACGATCCGAGCTTTGGTTGTTATCGGCCATCGCCTCGCCCAGTATAGTCGGCATCTGCGGGAACAAGTGCTCTTTCCAGTTAATCGCGTCTTCTGCGAATAACAGTACTACGGTAGATCCCAACTTAAATCTACCCATCTCCGCGCCTTTTTCGATAACAATATCTTGTTGCTCAGCAGTACAATAATGCTGTTTTTGCAGAGCTTTTGCCGAGGGGCAGACTTGGCCTGAAAAAGGTGTTTCTATACCTGCAACTATCATAGCGCCGACTAAAATCATCGCCATGGGACCTACCTGAGTATCAAAAATGACCACTAATCTTTCATTTCTGGCGAACAACTCATCAATGTTTTCGGCGGTTGATTGATTGACTGAATACAAATCTCCAGGAATATAAATTGTCTCGATCAATTTTCCGGTCATTGGCATATGGACGCGGTGGTAGTCACGAGGGGATAGGTAGATAGTCGCAAAGCGTCCGTTGGCAAATTTTTCAACCAGCCTTGGATCACCACCGAGAATGGCGCTCAATGAAAAATCTTTGCCCTTGGCCTGGAATACTTTGCCATTACTGATGTCGCCCAGTTGGCTAATAGCACCATCAGCGGGGAAGACTAGATCGGAGGTTTGATCGATAGGTCTAGCGCCGGGCTTTAAAGCGCGGGTGAAAAATGCATTGAAATTTACAAATTCAGTTGGATCTTGAATTTCTGCCAGGCTCATATCTACATTGTATTTCGCAATGAACCAGCTAATAAATTGATTTTTGATAGTCGGGTTGCGGCATTCGGCAAAGCATCCAACAATACGCGATATCAAATACTGCGGTACGATCTTTTGCAGCAAGATAAATAATTGTTCTTTCACAGTAATGTCCAGTTTAATAATGTAAAGTTAATTCAGAGTGTTGAATTTAAGTAGCAGCTAAAGCCAGTATTATCAAACGGCACTGGACTCAAAATTTACGCTTGCTAGTCTCTTAAAATCACTGATCCAGCTATTCGCTATACGATGAGTGGATAGATTCCATGGATAGTAAAGTGATAGCGCTAAGTAAGCAATATTATCACCGATTTTTTAGTGACTAGCAGTATATAGCAGTTTTATAAACTGCTAGCTCTAGTATCCAGCACCTCGAACAATTTGCTCTTCCTCGCTATGACTCCATTTTCGATAAAAATCAGCAATGATGGATGGATTGGTTATCCTAAACGTACATAATCGATCATTTTTAGGTAAATTCAGGTACACTATAAAACTTCTGAACAAGCCCTAACTACATCTGATACACAGAGAATGTGGGTGTTGTTCAGCTGTTCCCTAAAGCCGCATTATAATTTTAATGTAGGTAATTGCTAGCTCAAGTTAGCCCATTGTAAACCTTTAAAAAGAAGCCCCTATGAATTTGTCTGATTACTATACTAGTACCGCTGTTGATCGCTTTAGTTTTACCCGTGAGAATGGCAGTCATTTTGCCAAAGATGTGGCTGGGGATTTTAACCCGCTTCACGATCAAGAGGCGAAAAAGTTCTGTATACCAGGTGATTTATTATTCGCATTAGCTCTGTCTAAATTAGGTGTGAGTAAACAAATGCGTTTTAACTTTACCGGCATGGTTACTGAGGGAGTCAGCTTAGAGTTTGCGCTCAAAGATCAGCATAACGTGACGCTGTTAGATGATAACCAGAAAGAGTATCTGTCGATCGAGCACGCTGCAGAAGTCAGTCATAATGAAGCGTTTGCCAGTGCTTTAGCCAAAAGTTATGTGGCGTTTTCAGGGCATACCTTTCCCCATGTACTAGTGCCTTTAATGGCCGAAAAGCAAGTGATGATCAACCCTGCTCGCCCCTTGGTTATTTATCAAAAGATGTCTATTGACTTGGATTGTCTAGATTTTACAAATCCGGTGTTAGAAATGACCGATACCACTCTTGATATCACCGGTAAACGCGGCAGTGTTAGCTTAAAGTTTTGTTTTAAAGAGGGTGACAAAATAGTGGGTCATGGTGAAAAAGTCATGGTGCTAAGCGGCCTGCGTGAGTTTGATAGCGAGGTGATTAACGCCTTAGTAGTTGATTACGATAAGCGCAAACAAGCCTATTCTAAATGATTTTCAGTCTATCTAGACACTGTCGGCGATTTTTTACAGCAGCCTGATTCAATTCAGCGCGGTAGCAGAATGCTCGCTCGATTGAACCATCAAAGTCGGTAGAATTAAGCGTGTCTTCATGAGCTTGGCTAAGAAAACTTGTAATCCTTGGAGCTAGCCGGCAAAGGCTAGGCGGCTTTTAATTGGTTATTGGTGAGCAAGTTGTGCACAGCTCTCAATTTGCCTCGCCAGTGATCTGCTCAACGCAGTGCTAATTCCCCACTGCTGCCAATACAGTGGTACAGAAATAGTACTATCTGGGGTAAGCAGTACTAATTCAGCATTCTCTAAGGAAGAGAGTATTTGTGATTTTGCTGCCATGCCGAAACCCATGCCTAGCTTTATCCATTCTAAATATCCATCTGAAGAAGGTATATAATGCTGCAGGTTTTGGTTTGCGTCAAGATTGAAATACTGTGCTAAAAATTGATGCTGTAACTGGTCTTGGTTGTTGAATACGACAAGTGGCGCTTTTTTAAAGCTCGCCCTGTTGATGCCGCCGCTAAAATATTGCTCTAAGAAACTGGGGCTGGCAATACAGTGATAATCAATTTTACCGAGCGAAATACTGCTACACCCTTGGCTGGCTTGTTCCACTGAGCTAATACAGCCTAGTACTTCGCCGGTGCGTAATAGTCGATGGGTTTGGTCTTGGTCATCTACTTTCAAATCCAGTAGTACTCTGTTAGCGGTGCACCATGGCGCAAGTGCGCTGAGTAGCCAAGTCGATAAAGTATCCGCATTGGTGGCGATCGATATTTTCAGCCAGTCCAGTTGTTTTCGCGGTGCTAATTCCCAGTGCAAGGCACGCTCTATTTGCTGTAAATTTTGTGCGTACTTTAGTAGCGCTTGTCCAGCTTGGGTCGCTTTAATCTGCGGAGTGCGAATAATTAAGGTTTTGCCTAAACTCTGTTCTAGTTGCTTGAGTCGTTGTGATACGGCAGATTGAGTGATAAATAAAGATGCAGCCGCTTTTTCAAAGCTGTTATTAGCGACGATCGCGGTAAAAGCGTGCAGTCCTTTAGGGTCAATCATTAATCACCTGTATGTATAGTGTTAGCTGAACCCGTGACTCGTAAATAGCGACGCGGATTTACTGTTAGAAAAAAAATCATCATAAGAATTTCTAATGATAATTGAAAATCTTTAATTATACTAATCTAAGTTCATTGAGCATAGTGCACTCATTCAGCAAGCGAATCGGTTTAGGAGTAGTGAGTATGTGGTTTTTCCCTTTTGTTAAAGGTCTAGGAATTGGTGCCAGTTTGATCATGGCTATCGGCTCGCAAAATGCGTTTGTATTAAGCAGTGCGCTGCGTCAGCAGCATGCTATGGTGATTGGGCTGGTCTGTGTAGTGATAGATGTCACGCTGATTTATGGTGGTGTGCTGGGCTTGGGCGCTTTGATTCAGCAGTTGCCTGCGTTAATCACTTACGCGAGCTATTTTGGGGCGGCATTTTTGCTGGTGTATGGTGCCTTGGCATTTCGTCGCGCGCTCACTCCACAAGTATTAAGTGTAAAGTCGGTGCAGAAAATGACCATTGCGGCAGCGATAGGAACCACTGCCGCACTAAGTTTACTCAACCCTCACGTCTATCTAGATACCGTAGTGTTGTTGGGTAGTATCGGAGGGCAGTTACCTGGCAGTCAGCCGCTGTGGTTTGCCTTGGGTGCCAGTGTTGCTTCTGGGCTGTGGTTTGCCACCTTAGTGGTGGGCGGAAAAGCGCTAGCGCCTTGGTTTAAAAGCGAGAAAAGTTGGCAGAAACTAGATGTGATAGTTGCAATAACGATGTGGGTCATTGCTATTGTGCTGCTGAAATCTACTTTCTAACTTTCTATCCTCGACGCCCACCACGATTAGTCGATGTCTGTCGATCGTGGGGGATTATTAGTGCTCTGTAGATATTTTGTTGTGTTTTAAATGTACGATCACCGAGCCCAATAAAACTAGGGAATAGCCAAACAGTTCCAGGCCTTCTTGCACGACATTTTTGATATAGCCGCTGTCAGCAGTTGCGGCAATATCTTCCCATAAGCGACCCGTGCCAAATACTCGACTAAAGACAATCGTGATCATAAAACCAATAAAGGTATAAGTGAAAGCTTTAGTGTTTTGATAGTGATTGAGTGGGGCAATAATAGTGTCCTTATTTTTATAGGCGTAAAAAATACTGCTGCAAAAAACTATCAAAACCGGGACTTTCCAGAAACCATGGTAGATGAAATCTAAATAATAATCGGCTTCTCGAATAAATATCATCGTGAATAGGGCACTGATTAAAATAAACAACCCAGCTGACTCCGGCTCTTTTTTAATTTTCATAAAAAAGGAAATGCTGGCGAGCAAGATGAAACCGGATTGAGAAAATTCAGTAAATGAAAGCTCTGAGAGACGGTTGTTTAAAATAGCGGTATCAAGGTGAATAAAAACCGCGATTAACACCATCAAAGTAACGAGCACGACGAATTCTAGGCACAACAGTTTAATAGGGCTGTTTTTCATAATATCGGATCTTTTATAAAATCATAGTAAGGCGGCTATTTTAGCAGTCTATGATCATATGTGATAATGGATTTCGATCCGAATCAGAAAATTATCTGTAATTATCAAAGCTGCAAGCCAGCGCTTTTTGTTATTTACCGATCTGCATAAATTTGCGGACAATTTCTGTTTCTGGAAGCGGCTTATCTCAGTATAATGACTTTTTAAATTGGTGAGTGTTTATATTCCATGATTTATTTTGCGATAGGTTCAGGTTGTTTGGTCATCGTTGGCCTGATTATTTATATTTTAAGTAGCTTTAAAACAGCGCGCTTAAAAAAAGAACAACAACAGCAAGTGATTGAAGAACATCTAAAAGAGCATAACGAGCGTCAAGAGTACGTCACTAGCAGCATCAATATTATTACTAAAGCGCTCGGCACAGAACAGATTGAAGTAGTGGAAGCCAGTATTAGGTTGAAAATGTTAACGGATCAATTACGGCCCAATTTAGCGGAAAATAGCCTACCTAATATCGAGCAAGTTTTTGCAAAAACCCAGCATATCCCCAAACTGAAAGACTGGAAGTCTCTAGAGAAAAAACAGCGTAAGCTCTACAGTAAAGAAATCAATGTGGTTGAAAATCAATACCGCGACGCAGTTAAAGAGGAAGTTAAAGTGCTAATGACTATGATGGAGCAACGCTAGTGGCTGAGTTTCTGCTGCTGTTTGCGATCACTTTGGTGATTCTTTGTATATTGGCGGCCGCGATGTATTTTGGACGCCCGCCTGTCTATCAAATTAGTAGAGAACAGGCCCTTGAAATTCTGAAGAATTTATTAGCCGGAGAGCTAGTCGAGTTGAAATGGCTAGTGTTTATCGGCCATATTATCCATAGCGATCCAGAGTTGAATGAAATTCGTCTGCAGTGCCAACAAATTGAGCAAGCGGCTGAGCAAGGTGAGCAACTGGGCTTTACTGGCAGTGCGCAGCGTTATAATAGAGCGGGGCAAGAGCAAATTAAATTAGTACTCGCCAACTTAGAAAAATTGATTGCTGAGACCCCTGTCTATCAAGAATTTTAAGTCTGTTTGGTCTGGTATTAGGCTAGAGCTTTTTGAACCATGAGTTGATTGCCACACTGATAAGCCCGCCAAAGATAGTCGATTAAGTTGATCAATAGCGACAGGGGTCTTTGGTGCCTAAAGGAACGGCTAATTTAAACAAGATAGCAGATCGGCCTTATCTGCTAGCAGCTTAACCGAGCATTTAGTCGCAGTAATCAGCCTGTTCTCGGTCAGCTGCTAGTTTAAAAGCACTGTGTTCGTTCAGTCGCGCTCATTTTAGTAATGAATTTGCGGTGTACCCAGCCGGTAATACTCTGCTGTTGGATTTTGCACCATTTACCTGTGCAGCTCAAACGTTTAATGCAATTGTCATTAAAGGCTAAAGTACCGATTTTTTTACTTTTATAGTGGGTTGTTTTTCGTATATTTAAACTGTCATCTGCTTTTACTTGAATAACTTTTACCCATGAAAATGCAGGGAGCTTAGCAGTGCTCTTGACTGTGATGGCTGGCGTTTTAGCAGACGATGATTTATTAGTGTTGGCAACGGTGCTGTGCTGCTGGCAGTTACTATTATTAGGCTCTTTTTTAGTGAGTTTACTGAGTATTAATTCATTGGTTGCATATTTTTTGCCTTGAATGCCTACCAGGCAAATATCTTGATTACAGTTATACAATTTAATGCAGCTAGTGCCTGGCTTTATGGTCGATTTTGGAGAGTTGGTGACAGGCAAAATTTGTACCGCAGGAATAGCTTCAGTGCTGTCGCTGTGCAAAAAAACCGCTAGCTTTGATCGGTCAGCATCGTTAAAAATTTTTTCAACGTCTTGCATGTTCAAGTTTGAAAAAAATCCAGAAGCAAAACCAGAAGTACTGATAACAATAAGTGCCAAAGTGAAAAAGATAGATGTAATTCGGTTAATCATCTTGCTGCCTTTTGTCAGAGAAAAATAATTTGAGGACTATCTTTTCAAATAATTGAATTAAAACATAAGCTTATGGGTTGTGTTGTTCGGGATTCAGTACTGATGTAACCTAATTCACTCGGGTCTAGAATTTCTAGAAGAACAATAACATTATTCTTATCTCTGGTTAAGTGTCGATTAGTCTCTCTTAATATATTTAGTGACATATTATTGAAAATGACAGCAGGTTTATCGATCCTACGATGATGGTTATTGTCTTCTACCTGAATCAGATAATGGGACTCCCCCACACCGAACATGTGGAGTAATATTCAAGTTACGACACAAAAATATTAGGAGTCCGAAAATGCAT
>ASZJ01000085.1 GCA_000416275.1 Osedax symbiont Rs1 | reverse complement strand
TGCCCGCTGAACCTACGGGTTTTATGCACGGATGCATTTATTTAGCGAATGCAGGACGCATATGAGCTTGCAGCTAAAATATTTCAATTCCACCGTAAAACCAATGTCTTACACTCTGTATTCACTTTGAAGTCACGGATTCAGGTTCTAATTTACCTGTAGATAGCGCTATGTTTTACAGGCAACTTATTTATAAAAAATACTCAATAGCTACATGCAATCCGTTTAAGATACTTTATACTTACTTAAATTTATCTATATTCCACCTGAATTCGTGATTTCACTGCACCACATAGTATAAGTTCTTGATTCTACAGCGGTTAGAAAGATATTAACTGAACCTACGGGTGCAGTTAATATATTCAATTCCACTGTAAAACCAATATCTTGCACTCTGTATTTATTTTGAAGCCGCGGATCCAGGTTCCATTTAAGGATGTTGTAACCACTCATGTTAGATACAAAAATTATTCGCGCCAATCCTGAAGAAATTGCGGCGAAATTATTAACCAAAAAGTATGTGTTTCCCGTTGTGCAGTTTAAAGTGTTAGAAGATCAACGCCGCGAAGTTCAAATAACCACAGAAAATCTACAGAGTGAACGCAACAGTCGATCTAAATCTATAGGTAAGGCGAAAGCGGCGGGGGAAGATATAAAGCCTTTGCTAGCCCAGGTCAGCGATTTAGGTACCCAGTTAGATAGTGCAAAACTGGCGCTTGCGAAAATAAATCAACAGTTAGATGATATTTTATTAGGCGTACCTAATTTGCCCCATCCCGATGTGCCCGACGGCGATGATGAAGAGGATAATATTGAAGTAAGACGTTGGGGTAAGATCCCCGATTTCGATTTTGATCCTGTGGATCATATTGAACTAGGTGCTGCAAATGCGGGAATGGACTTTGAAAGTGCGGCAAAAATAACTGGTGCGCGCTTTGTCGTCCTGCAAGGTAAAATAGCTAGAATGCATCGAGCACTGATCCAGTTTATGCTCGACACGCATATTAATGAACACGGCTACAATGAAATATATGTTCCCTATATGGTTAATCGTGATTCATTAATGGGAACTTCACAGCTGCCAAAATTCGAAGAAGACTTGTTTAAAGTCCCTTTTGGCGAGCGCGATTACTACCTCATTCCTACCGCGGAAGTACCTGTAACTAATATGGTTCGTGATCAGATAGTTGACGAGACGCAGTTGCCGATTAAGTTTACGGCGCACACTCCCTGTTTTCGCTCTGAGGCCGGTGCCTCAGGAAAAGATACTAGAGGTTTGATACGTCAGCACCAATTTGAAAAAGTCGAAATGATTCAGGTAGTGAAGCCAGAGGATTCATGGCAAGCACTGGAAGATATGACTCAGCATGCTGAAAATATATTACAAAAGCTTGAATTGCCTTATCGTGTCATTAACTTATGCGGTGGCGATTTAGGTTTTGCCGCCGCTAAAACTTACGATATTGAAGTGTGGTTACCCGCACAGAACAAATACCGCGAAATTTCATCTTGCTCAAATACTTTAGATTTTCAGGCGAGGAGAATGAAAGCCCGCTGGAGAAATTCTGAGACCGGCAAGCCTGAATTAGTGCATACCTTGAATGGATCTGGTTTGGCGGTCGGTCGTACTTTAGTGGCTATTTTAGAAAATCATCAAAATGCAGATGGAAGTGTTAATGTTCCCGCTGCGCTGCAGCCATTTATGGGTGGTGTAACCACCATTTAACTCACGTTTTTTTAGTGGTGCTCTCGCTAGCGCTACTATTTAAACGTCTTCTGAGCAAGTCACATATACGCTGTTGGCGTATAGCGAGTAGCTCAGGGGCTGATAAATGTCACTACTCAATAGCAAGTAGAACAGTAAGTATTCACAAAAATCCCCCTGATGTACTAGAGTACAATTTCATAACTGTTAACAAATCACTATTATTAATATTCAGTTAATGCGAGGTGGTGTGATGAGTGAATTTATAGCGATTGTTGATAACATGGAAGGCTCTGTCAGTGCTATTAACGATTTAGGTATTAAAAGAGATCTTGTCGTCGGGGATGCTTTGTATTTAGATGAAGTGGTGCGAACAGCAAGTAATGGCTCTGTTGATCTGCAAGTCAGTGGTGGTGCGGTTATAAAACTTGAGTCCTTACAAAGTATAAAGTTGACTGCTGATACTTCTCCTGAACAAATGCTCGATCAGTCAGATGCCGTTCTAAATAGTGATCTACCTTTAGATTTAGTCGAAAAGCTATTTTCTGTCTACCCTTTGGGCGTGTCTTCGATACTGGCTGAAATTGAGCCAGTATATGACATTGAAAGGATCAAATTGACCGAGCATCGGGCTGAGGGCATCACGCTAGTACTTAGCGAAGTATTGCTGAATACTACGAGTAGTGAATCTCTTGATCAATACATACGCTTTGATCAAGACAGTCATCAGACCGTGATATACATTAGCAATAGCGGTGATTTTGTCGGTGATGCCACTACCGAGCAGAATGTCGATAAAGTACTGACCATTAACTCGGTCGGCTATAATAGCAGTGCCGAACTTATTTCTTTCTTGATCGATAATTACCTAATTATAGATCAAGCATAGTAAGAACATAGATGACACTCAATGGAGTGTAGATAACGGGCTCAGCGCGGTATTTAAAAAATACTTAAGCCCTGTAAACGTATTCCTTTAGTGCAGTTCTCTGCACAGTTTAACTGCCTATAACTACATTGCTGGAGAAGGTTGAATCTATCGAGTTTCAAGGTGATAGCATATTCTGACAAAGGTTTGTTCAAAATTTGAAATTTACACTGCCGGTATAATTGATCGATTGTTTTAGCGGGTGTTCCTTGATTGTGGAGGTTTAATTCTGCAAAGGGCTCAACCCAAGTCTCAGTCGGTGTGTTGCCTTTTTGCCATTCAAAAAAGGATCGAAACTCTACCTGATCTTGTTCTACGACAATTTTGGTGGAGCTATAATAGCTATTACTAATTTTCCCATCTCGCTCATAACTATAGTTAGCACCGTACCGTTCCTTTAAGTCCAGCCAGCTCTGGTAGCTATTTTGTAGTGCTTGAATAAAGTTTTTAGTGACATTAGTACCTGAGATATTACCCTTTAATGGTTGGCTTTCGCACCCTGTAAGTACCAGAGTTAACAGGATTGCTAAAATTTTTATCATAGTGTTATCCCGCCAGTTGTTGTTCGCTAATTTTTTGTTCTATCAGCACGCAGCCAAGCTCATCACATTGGATATACCAAAGAGATTGATCCCAGTCGCCCAGCACCATTCGAGTTAGTTGTTTGCCTGCGGCGGTGAAGGAGTGAGTAGCTGGTCGATGTGTGTGACCGTGAATTAAAAGGTTTACTTGGGCGTGCTGTAAAGCATCGAGCACTGCTGAATGGCATACATCGGTAATCTGCGATGTCTTAGATCCCGTTTCTGCTTTGCTAGTGGCACGCAAATACTCGGCAATTTGTAATCTTTCTTGAATTGGCTTGGCCAAAAACTCTTGCTGCCAATCCTGTGATCTTACCATGTTCCTGAAATTTTGATATGCGAGATCATCAGTGCACAGTTGATCGCCGTGCATAATTAGCGCTTTCTGGCTCGGCAATTGTACAATTTCCGACTCTTTTAAAAGTTTGGCTCCAATTAGATCTGTCAGCTTGCTGCCGACTAAAAAATCTCTATTACCCTGTTGGAAATAGAGTGCTGATTGAGTTGAACTAAGTATTTTTAATTGCTCAATTACCGGTTGGAGACAAGGGTCAATATAGTCATCTCCAATCCAAACTTCAAAAATATCACCGAGTAAATACAGAGAATGACAGCCTTGAGCTGTGGTTTTCAAAAAATTGACAAACGCCCGAGTTAAATCGGGGCGCTGTTGGCATAAGTGAAGATCAGCGACAAAGAGTACCGTCATTTAGTTTACCTAGTATTGAGAGTTTAACTGTTAATCGCTGTCGTCTGACTCAGGTGTTAATTCTGGTTGCTCTATAGTCACAGATTTAATATAAATGTCTTCTTCAGGTACGTCTTGATGACCTGATCTAGCGCCAGTGCTGGTGGTAGCTATTTGCTTAACAATATTCATACCTGCAACAACTTCGCCGAATACACAATAGCCCCAGCCTTCCATGGTTTTTGTGGTGTGGTTAAGGAAGGCGTTATCTGATAGATTGATGAAAAATTGTGAAGAGGCAGAATGCGGATCCATAGTTCTAGCCATCGCCAGACTACCAAGAGTGTTTTTTAAACCGTTATCCGCTTCATTTTCGATGCTTGCAACACCTTCTCTTTGTTTCATGCTCGCAGTGAAACCACCTCCCTGTACCATGAAGTCTTCAATCACGCGATGAAAAATCAGGTTGTCGTAAAATCCATCAGCGGCTAATTGAGTAAAATTTTGAGCGGTTTTAGGAGCGTTTTTGAAATCTAATTGAATGCCGATATCGCCAACATTAGTGTGCAATGTAATCATTGATCTGCCTTAAAGTTTAGGGGGTTAGTCCAGTCATTATACTCAGCAAAGATTATAGGTCTACCTGAATGCGCGACTGCAGTGAGGATATTGAGGCTTTGGCCTGAATTTTATCAGGGGCACTGGAGAGAGTAATAACGTTTAGTACTGGGTGAGTGCTGTTTGTGCTCATTTGAGCGCTGTAGAACATAGGCATAGTACCTGCTAGAGCAAATGCTGCCCCCGGCAGTTAATATCCTGCTACGCAGAATATTGGTGTGCTGGTTTTTTATTGCTGATTGTTATTATTTTCCATGACTGACTTTTTAAAGTTTTGCGGCGAGCTTTTTCTAGAACTTGAATCAGATATCCGGTAGCAGATTTCGGCCGCTGGCGGTTATCTAGTGGATGATTTTATGACACTAATCTGCTGAGAATTCATAGCTTGCAATGACTCCTGTAAGGTTCTTTATTCTTATGTGAAAGTCTTAAATTGCTAAAAAGCAAATTATCGGATAGGCATTCATTGTATATCTGTAATATGCGACTACCGATATTTGAGTGCTTTTTGGGTGAAACCTATTTTGTTACCTGAATCCGTGACTTCATTGGGTACAGCGTGCCCTTCTTGATGGGTATTACTAATGTAAATGAGCATATTGAGCCAGTTTTTAACGCCGTCTTACCGAGCGCAGTAGTTATGCCGAGGTTTCAAGTTATGAGCTCATCGCTAGTTACGTAGAATACAGCCTTATATTAAGAAAAGCTGATTTAAGAATTAAATTGGTAATATTTAGAAAATCAGCCGATAAATGACTGGCTATAGCTGAACTTACCATGACGATATGTTTATAATAGGTGAATATACATTCTCTTTTTGAAGGTTGGCTGTGCCGTCTCAATGAACGCTGGATGAAAAATGGCAGGGCGGTATTTAGTAGGGGCGGTTTATTTCATAATCAGTTACTTACATTACATATTCGCTTTGCTGTGACAGGTTCATGGCGATGTGGCGCCAACCAGATTTTACTCGTAGTGAAGGGCGACCTGCACTATTCGACATTTTTGAGGTTATTTTTAAAAAATATTCATGAGTATTGATAAAACAGCTGTTGAAACAACGCCTAAAAGTAATAATTTCATACACCAAATTATAGACTCAGATTTGCAAAGCGACCACGCCCCGGTAAAAATAGTCACCAGATTTCCTCCGGAGCCGAACGGCTACCTGCATATAGGGCATGCAAAATCTATTTGTTTAAATTTTGGCACTGCTGAAAAGTACCAAGGTGTTTGTCATTTAAGATTTGATGACACTAACCCTGAAAAAGAAAGTCAGGAGTATATCGACGCGATTAAGCGTGATATTACATGGTTAGGTTTTTCTTGGCACGAGCAGATAAAATATACCTCTTCTTATTTCGAACAGCTATATTTGTGGGCTGTATATTTGATTGAACAAGGTAGGGCGTATGTCTGTGACTTAACTGCAGAACAAGCCCGTGAATATCGTGGTAATTTCACCACGCCAGGTAAAAACAGCCCATACCGAGAGCGCAGTATCGCAGAAAATTTGGCATTGTTTGCGGCAATGAAAGCGGGTGAGTTTGCGGAAGGTCACTGCTCTTTAAGGGCCAAAATTGATATGCAATCATCTAATATGAATATGCGTGATCCAATGCTCTATCGGATCTTGAATGTCGCTCATCATCAAACCGGTAGTGATTGGTGTATCTATCCTATTTACGATTTTGCCCACGGTCAGTCAGATGCAATTGAGGGGGTTACTCATTCAATTTGTACTTTGGAGTTTGAAGGGCACAGACCTTTGTATGACTGGTTTATTGATAATTTACCGGTCCCGGCGATACCTAGGCAGTATGAGTTTTCCCGGTTAGAGCTTAATTACACGGTGACTAGTAAGCGTAAACTAAAACAGCTGGTGGATTTGAAGGTGGTTTTTGGTTGGGATGATCCTCGAATGCCAACTATTTCAGGTATGCGGAGAAGGGGTTATACAGCAGCCGCGATTAAGAATTTTTGTGAAATGGTGGGAGTCACTCGTGCAAACGGTGTGGTTGATGTCGCGATGCTAGAGTCCGCTGTGCGAGAAGACCTAGAAAAAAATGCAAAACGTGCCATGTGTGTGATCAATCCGCTGAAGATAACCATCAGTAATTTTGCCGAAGGTCAGTGTGAATTACTATCGCTTCCTGTGCATCCAAAATTAGAGATGGGAAATAGAGAGCTGCCTTTTTCAAGGCATCTATATATTGAAAAAGAAGATTTTTCAGAGGATACCAGTCTCGGACGGAAAAAATTCAAACGATTGGTGATCGGCGATTATGTCCGGTTGCGTGGGGCTTATGTTATTAAGGCAGAGCAAGTAATCCGCGATGACAACGATCAAATAGTGGAAGTGGTCGCCAGTCTTGTGCCCAGGACGGTAGGCGCTAATCCAGCCCCAGAGTTTAAGCCTCGTGGTGTGATTCACTGGGTCAGTGCCGAACATGCCCTGCCTTGTGAACTGCGTATTTACGGTCGATTATTTACAGATCCGAGCCCTGATAAAGATAAAGAAAAATCTTTTATTGAATTAGTCAATCCCGATTCACTGCAGGTAATTAAGCAAGCTTGGGCAGAGCCTTCTTTAAAAATGGCAGCTGTTGAAAGTGCTTATCAGTTTGAAAGAACAGGTTATTTTGTGGCAGATAGTGATAGCACAGCAGAAAAGTTAGTCTTTAACCAAACTATCGCTTTACGTGAATCTAAAGGTAAATGATTTTATAGCATGAGAGCTCTGCATAGCGTTGCGAGCGAAGGTAAGACAAGACAAAAACCGGCGAGATAGCGGATTCAGTGTGCCCCTGTTTATGGTGTTATGGGTGTAAATGAGCATGTTGAGCCGGTTTTTAACGCCGTATTATCGAGCGCAGTTATCATACCCTCTGGGTAAGTTATGCAGAGCTCTCAGCATCAATATTTCAGTTCTCTTTAAATGGCTATGCCTTCCTGAAAACTTGATCGATAAACTGTGCTGGCTAAGATGCAAATGCTGCGGAACTGGGCTTTAAATTTTAAGTCATAGAGCGCGGTGCTTTAGAAAAATTAAAGTTCAGCATAGTTAGAGTTTTCAGGAGAAGTGGAGAAAAAGTTGAGAACCATATTAGCAGCATATCTTACTGTCTTATTGATAGTGTTTAGCGGGTCGGTGCACGCCGCTAAAGCACCTGATTTTACGGTCTTTGATCAATCGGGAAATTCTATATCTTTAATAGATTATCGGGGAAAGGGAGTTGTTTTGCACTTTTGGGGCACTTGGTGCCCATTTTGTCGAGATTTACAGCCAGGCCTCGATCGCCTTTACCGAAAATATAAAGGTTCTGGGTTAGAGGTGCTGGGGATTAGTATCCGTGAAGAGACGGGGGTCAACCCTGAAATAGTGCTTAAAGAATTAGGGGTCAGTTTTAAAACAGCTGTGAATGGCGATAATATAGCAAGAATGTATGACGTGCCAGGCACTCCGGCAACTTTTTTTATTGATCGGCGAGGGGAGTTAATTTGGAAAACTCATAGCTCTAATGCCGATTCACCAGAGTTTGAAGCTAATATAAGATTAATTTTATACCTAGATCAATAGTTAACTATTCCATTTTCACTTAGTGATAAAAAGAGACCGTTGCATAACTTACCTAGAGGGTATGATAACTGCGCTCGGTAATACGGCGATACAAACCGGCTCAATATGCTCATTTACACCAGTAATGCCCATAAAGAAGGGCGCACTGTACCAGAGTGAGGAGCACACTGACTCCGTTAATTCGCCGTTTTTTTGTCTCGCCTTACCTTCGCTCACAACGTTATGCAGAGGTCTCAAAAAATAATTCGGTCTAGATTCGCTGGTTTATTGCAGCTTATCAACCAGTGATATCTTTAATTTGTAGTGAGGAAATAAAACACAAATGGCCGCTGATAGTAAAGATCCCGTATATAAACATGTATATGAAGCGATTTTAGAGCAAAAGCTAGCTCCAGGGACTAGATTAAGTGAAGAATCTCTCGCTGATATTTTTGGCGTTAGCCGCACTATTGTCAGGAGGTCTCTGTTAAAGCTAGCTCATGAGCAAGTGATACAGCTCCGGCCAAACAAAGGCGCGATTGTTGCCAGTGTGTCGGTAGAGGAGTCAAAACAAATATTTTTTGCTCGCAGAGTGGTGGAGCGTGCCATCATTGAATTAGCGGTTGAGAAACACAGTGAAGCAGATCTATCGGCATTGCTGGCTATTATTAACCAGGAGAGGGCCTGTTTTGAAAAGGGTGATAGATCAGCAGGAATTCGATTGTCAGGTGAATTTCACTTTAAGCTCGCTGAAATCGCGGCTAATTATCAATTGCAAAACTTCCATAGAAGCTTAGTCCCACAAACTTCACTGATCATCGCTCAATATGAAAAGCGCGGCATATCGCATTGCTCGTATGATGAACACTTTGAATTAATTGGTGTGATTAGATCTAAATCTGTGAGTAGTGCAGTGCGGTTAATGATGCGTCATTTGGATCATATAGAAGCTAAATTGAACTTAGACAGCTTACCTTTATCAAATGATATCCATGCAATTTTTGCCAATATCAACAGAAAATAATCGAAAAAAAATCTCTGAATAGCACTGAGAGAATCTCACCGCGATGCAGAGATCATCAATTATATTAGTTACTTTCTTCGAGTGCTGGTGTGATGCTCTCCAGCATTCTAGCTAGGTCGAGTAAGATGATAAGGTTGTTTTCATAATAACTAACACCTTGTACAAATCTTCTATCTGAGTCATCGCTGGCAACGCTTGGTGCTCTCTCTATATCTTTTAGTGGAATGTTAACCACTTCATCGACACTATCAACCACCATACCAACCACTTCTTGCTCATTGTACTCTACGACAATAATACGAGTGTCGTCATCTATCTCTCGGGCAGCGAGAGAAAATAGTAGGCGCGTATCTAATACGGTAACAACGTTGCCCCTAAGGTTTATGATGCCGCGGATATATGAACTAGAGCCTGGCACGGGTGTGATTTCAGAATATCTTAGGACTTCTTTAACTTGCATCACATCAATGGCAAACAGTTCATTGTTAACATTGAATGTCGCCCATTGATTGAATATTATTTCTTCTTGTACAGCACGAGATTTTACTGTTGGTTTAGAAGCTTCTCCTTTTTCCATCATCTCAAGTTGTGCCGCAGCGCCATTCATGCTCATATTAATTCACCTTTAATTCAGTAACGATGCTATAACTTCTAACTCGCCAACGGTACTTTTTATTGGAAAGTACTATAGACCTATGCAATCAGTATAACCCATTATGTCTAATGCATTGAATATATTTGAAAAGTTAATTATGGTAACAGACCTCTTTGTGTCGAAGTCTTAGACAAATGTATACAACCAATAACATTTATACAATCAGAGATTGTTGTAATCAAGCCGTCTTTCTTTAATGAATACCTGAATCCGTGACTTCAGTGCACCAAAGAGCACAAGCTCTTGATTCTACAGCGCTTAGAAAAATACCCGCTGAACCAACGGGTTTTATGCATGAATGCATTTATTTAGCGAATGCAGGACGCATATGAGCTTGCAGTTAAGATTTTTCAATTCCACTCTAAAACCAATATCTGACACTCTGTATTGACTTTCAAGCCACGGATTCAGGTCATAGCATAAGCGGCAGATTGATGATCTATCTAAATTAACGGCGCTATCGTTTGGATCATCCAAGTTAGATTACTAGAAGAATAGTCTAAGTTTTGTAAGAGTGTATTATTTTATAGCAGAATAATCGAGTTTGGTTAACTGTAGAGTGCTTCATCTCAATCGGTAGTCGAAACTAGATTGTCTTCCTCTAATTGTCCTGAATCAGTGACTTCACTACACCACATAGCGCAAGCTCTTGATTCTACAGCGGTTAGAAAAATGCCCGCTGAACCTACGGGTGCAGCTAAGATTTTTCAATTCCACTGTAAAACCAATATCTTACACTCTGTATTCACTTTGAAGTCACGGATTCAGGATTGTAATAACAATGCGCTGTGATCTAAATTTTTCTTGCCGCTGTTTACCAGTACTTGATATTGGCTAAAAATAGATGCAGTTAAAGGGAGATGTAAATTATTGCGACTAGCTAGCTCGGTAATATTTGTTAAGTCCTTTAACTGGACGCTAGCTGTGGCCCCAGCTGTGAAATTTCGATCCAACATTCTCTGCCCGTGTTGTTCTAGTACCTTGCTCGCGGCAAAGCCCCCCAGCAAAGCCTTTCTCACTGCGCTTATGTTAGCGCCTCCTTGCTGGGCGAGTAGTAAAGCTTCACTCACGGCGCCGATAGTAATGGCAACTATCGCTTGGTTCGCACATTTAGCGATCTGACCTGTGCCGGTGGCACCTATGTGTACTGTATTATTACCAAGAGCTTGGAAAACTGCTTGGGCGCGGTGCAAATCTCTATTGCTGCCGCCAACCATGATCACTAGTTCAGCATTCTCCGCCCCCAGCGTTCCCCCGGAGACAGGGGCATCCAAATAGCATAGCTGATACTTTGAGGCTTGTTTAGCGTGTTCAATGGCGGTATCCGGGGCGATAGAGCCCATGTCAATAATTAGACTGTTGCTTTTACAAGCTGTGAGAGCAGAGGGATTGAATAATACTTGCTCTTGGATTTTTTCGTCTGCCAGCATAGTAATTATAATGTCTGCATTTTTGACTGCTTGTTGTGGGCATCTGAAGCGGGTTGCGCCCAGTTTTTGTAAAGCAGCGGTTTTATCGTAGCTGCGATTGTAAACATGCAGTTTAAAGCCGGCGTTCAACAGATTTTCAGCCATGGGGAAACCCATTAAACCAGTACCCAAAAATGCAATGATCATCGCTGTTACCCTCTGCTCTGTAATTATTTGAAGTGATTAAATATTGTAAATTCGATGTTGGTTTTGTCTTGGTTGGATGACTGAAGTGTGACTTGAATTTATGAAAACCTCGTGATTCTAGAGGCAGTTAAGTGGCTTGGGCAATCCAGCGTATCTTGCCGCTTGCTTTGGTGGGCTCTCAGCAAAGAGTTTCATCAAGTAGATACTATTGCCTTTTGCACTGCCATATTTATTGCTCATCGCTTTAACTAGCGGACGCATAGCCGGGGATAGCTCGTATTCTTGGTAGAATTCGCGGATCGTATCTAGTACTTCCCAGTGTTGCAGGCTCAGCTCAAAGCCATCTAGTTCGGCTATGCTTTCAGCGAGAGAGTGAGACCATTGGTCCAGATCAATTAAATATCCCTCCTCGTCTAATAGCGCTTTTACGGCAGTGTGGTTGATCATTAAAACCAACTGACAGATTTTTTGTACAGGCAGCACAGTTCGACAAAATAATTGTCCTCTATAGCCTTAAAGCGCAGATTCAGATGGTTGTTTAAACCCCTAGCTAGTAAGTCATTTTGTAAGGCGAAAAAAGGTATATCATTGGCCGCTAAATCTAGCACAGATCGAAAGTTATCATCAATCGCTGCATATACTGCAGATTCAATGAAGATAACAGCATCCCCCGCTAATAGACTATTGAAACAGTTCTGGTATAGCAGTATATCGCTAGGGCTCTTGTTGATGATATGTAAGGTTTCATGGCCTGCAGCTGTTATCATAAATTAATCACCGTGGTGGATTTTCGGATCAGTACGGCCACTTCTGCTGGCTTTAGCGCCTCACAACAAATGGCAAGCTGTGTAGTATCAAGCTGGTAGCGCTGTAAATCGCTATCTAAGACATAGAAGTTTTTTATATCATACATAGCAAGTGCCTTGAAAGTTTTCAGCAAGTTCTTCTGCTCGAGTAATTCACTTCGTTGATTAGATATCAATTGCAGCACAGCGTCGTTTAAAAACAATAAGCTGACCGGAATATCAAACGCCGAGCATGCCAGTGCAATATCTAAGCTGTCTCGATTGCTGCTGTCGGCAAAGGGAGGGTTGCGAAAAATCAGTAGTATATTTTTATCAGCCACGGGGTCTTAGTTACCAAATGTAATTAAACGATCAGAGTGTAGTATGGCATCAGCTAGCTGGCCTAAACCGGAAAGAGTAAAGCCTGGGGCTAAGCTTGCCGCTGTCTTACTGTGTCTTTGAGCTTCTTTTTGATCAATAATTCCGCGGCGCACAGCGGCTGCAATGCAAACCACTATATCTACTTGGTGCTCAGTGACTAGGTCGAGCCACTGCTCAGTGATATTGATTTCATCTCTGGGAGTTACTTTTAGGCCAGAGGTATTGTTAACACTATCACCGTAAAAAAATACTCGGTGAATGCTGTGTCCTTGCTGCAGTAGGCTACGGCTAAAGCGCAGTGCTGTTTGCTCGGATTGCTGACTGCTGTTGGACGCGTACAAAAGAATCGAGAAGATCATTAAATCACCTTAAACAACAACGCCCCGTTATCGAGGATAGCGGGGCGTTAGTATGACTAATTAAAACTAGTCGTCGTTCAAAAATCCAACTAGAGCTAGCATGTGGATAAACATGTTGAAAATGTTGACATACAAGCCTACGGTGGCCATTACGTAATTCTGATAAGTGCCATCAACAATCTTACTGGTATCATATAAAATGAAACCGGCCATTAGTAGAACTACAGCGGCTGAGAAAGCTAAGTGCATGGCTGATACATCAATACCGAATACTGGCAGAATAAACATCGCAACCATAGCGATGATCAGTACCATTGAGCCAGCCGCTAAAAAACCACCCATGAAGCTAAAGTCTTTTTTGCTGTTAAATACATAGGCAGATAAGCCAACAAAAGTTAATGCTGTCATGCCTAGTGCCGTGACAACTATATCGCCACCGTTGCTCATAGCGAGGTAGTGATTGAGGATAGGGCCTAAAGCAAATCCCCATAAACCGGTAAAAAGGAAGGTAAGTGGCAGGGCTGCGACACTGTTTTGTTTTTTACCGATGATGAATAAAACCACCATGCCAGCGATAATGCTACCTAGATATGCCCACATACTTGTGATTTCTAGGGAAAGTGAAATAACTGCGGTAACAGCACTGAACAGTAATGTCATAGAGAGCAGCATGTAGGTATTGCGAATTACTTTGTTGGTTTGCAGTATCGACTGTTCCGAACGAGCTGCAGCTACATTTATATTGTTCATAAATTTCCTCAGTATGAAATAAAAATCCTTTATTAAGGTTATAATGGCGACTTTTAGAAAAAATTCAAGGCTTAAACAGGGCATAGATACATTGGATGAATTGAAATTAGACATTTTGTATGAAGATGACGATGTAATTGCGGTCAATAAACCGGCTGGATTGTTAACTCATCCCAGCTGGCTGACCAAAAAAGGTACTTTAAATGTCGCTTCAATGTTGAAAGAGTATTTGAATAATGCAGCTGTTCACACTGTGCATCGTCTGGATAGAGCTACTTCAGGAGTGTTGCTGGTCGCAAAAAATAAGCGCGCGGCTCAATGTTTATCTGCTGATTTTGCCGCGCACACCGTGCAAAAAAGCTATCTTTGCGTGGTCAGAGGCTATGCCCCTGAAGACGGTGTGATAGATTATCCGCTTAAGTATAAGCATGACAAAAAGGCAGAGCCATTCGCGCTGCTCAATCAGCCTGCACAGTCAGCGGTTACTCATTTTCAGCGCCTCGCTACTATTGAATTGCCGATTAGTGTTGGCAAGTGGCCCACTGCCAGATATTCACTGCTTAGAGCTATGCCTAAAACAGGTAGAAAACATCAGCTAAGAAGGCACTTTAAACATTTACTTTGTCCGATAGTTGGAGACACCAATTATGGAGAAGGCCGGCACAATGTTTTGTTTCGTCGCTGTCTTCAAATAAATAGACTGTTGTTAATGGCGACAGATATAACTTTTATACACCCCAGCGCGTTTAAAAAGATCACCATTAAAGCCCCGCTTTCAGCAGAAGTTAGTCAGCTATTTATGGAACTCGGTTGGGAAAAGTTTATTGATCGCTAATAGGCATGTTTTGGGATGTGAATGAGCTGTTACTTAAAGCATAATATTTAAGTATTTAAAGGGAGTTTGGGTATGATTAGTCGGGCAAACTAGTTATTCTTTGCAAGTAATCAGCAGCGATCAAACGGGTTGGCTTTCGGTCGGTAATTATTAGCGACTGTTAAGGTGTTATCTACTCAATTCAAGTGCTGCTAGCGCTAGTTGTTTACAATAGCTAAACCGCTAGCTCGAATTAGAGAAATAGCGAAGCAGTAGCTCGGTTTCTCGACAAGCTCTGATCGCCAAAACAGCTAAACACTTGTTAGCACATTAGTAGGCAGTACAAGTGTCAGTAATTTTATTAAACATCTGAAGAGCAGCTCTTTTTTGAGTGCTTGGTTTGGGTGATAAGCATAAGAGACATCTCAATGGCAGATATGCAATCTTTAGAATCTATACTAGAAAAAAATACTAATATAAAAGTTGGCATTATAGGGGCAATGGAGCAAGAGATTAAAATCTTACGCGACAGTTTAGTGGACCGTCAAGAGCATAAGCTGGCAGGCTTTAGCTTATACACAGGCAACTTGGATGGCGTGTCAGTGGTTTTGTTGCAATCGGGTATTGGCAAAGTCAACGCGTCGGTTAGTACAACTTTGATGTTACAGCAGTTTTCCCCTGACTGTATTATTAATACAGGTTCTGCAGGTGGCTGTGATGAATCCTTAAACGTGGGTGATGTGGTGATTTCATCTGAGCTAATTCACCATGATGTCGATGTGACAGCCTTTGGTTATACGCTGGGGCAAATGGCTAGAATGCCAGTTACTTATGTTCCCGATGAGTTGTTAGCCGAAGTTGCCGCCCAATGCGTGGCCTCTATAGAGGGAGTGAAAACAGTGCGTGGCTTGATCGCTACCGGCGATACATTTGTCAGTGACCCTGAAAAAGTCGCGCAGATTAAAGCAGCTTTTCCCAGTGTCAAAGCGGTGGAAATGGAGGCGGCCGCCATAGCGCAAACATGCTTTTTGTTTGGCACGCCTTTTCTGGTAGTGCGGGCACTCTCGGATATTGCCGGAAAATCGTCAAACTTGTCTTTCGCCGATTTTATTGAAACAGCATCGACACATTCGGCAAACATGGTAAGAGCCATAGTGGTGAAACTCGCCAATAATTCGCACTGACAAGCTATAAGGTCTCTGAATAAGTCATACACGCCTAGTGCGCAGAGATCTTTTCAAGGGCTTATAAAGTAAGCATAATTGTAGGATCTGCTCAGTGATGTTTAAAATATATATAATATGTTGGTGGTTTTAGGCCGGTAAGCTATGAATAAAGTCGTGATAAATATCAACATTACTAGTGAAGAGTTCCTTAAACAGTATCGTCTTCCCAAGTGTATGGTTAATACTGTTGCTCGGGATGGTCGCAGTATTCAGTTTCCCGCCAATATTCTAAAGCCATTTCTACTGCACAATGGCATTAGTGGCAGTTTTTGTATTTACTTCGATCAAGAGGGGAAATTTCAATCCATCACTCGCTATTAGTCTCTTCTTAACTCATCTTTGATCGCAATTGGAGAGGGGAAATTTAGCAGTACAATGTAAGAGGAGAGTAGAAAGGTGATAATTGCCGTAGCTTGAATTATATGTGATGCGATCACTCCTATCATCGATGAACTGGCTGCTACATAGGCGATCAGTAATGAAAACTCGCTGGTTTGTCCCAGTCTAAATCCGACTTCCCAGCTCATCGAGCTATCCTCTTTAATTCTGAGTAAAAAGAACCTGAAAATAATCGGCTTCAGACACACAGCCGCTAATGCGAGTACTATAGCAGGTAGTGCTACATCACTCACTAAGCCTAAATCAAAGCTGGCACCAATCGAGAAAAAGAACAAAATCAGAAAGAAGTCGCGCAGTGGTTTAAGATGGGTTGCTATATATTGCGATATTGGGCTAGATGCAAGTGAGACGCCGGCGATAAAAGCGCCCATCTCCGCTGATAGGCCTACTAATTGTGCCCCTTCGGCCATTCCTAGGCACCAGCCAATCGCCAGTAAAAAAATGTACTCATGAAAGCGGTCAAAGCGGTGAATCAAAGGTAATATCACAAATCTGATCATTAAAAAAGCGGCATAAGTGAGTAGAGGCATGGCAATCAGAGGTTTGAGCATTGCCAGTGAACTTGGCTGGCCAGTGCCTTGATTCGCATAAATGACGATTAAAACGATGATCGCTATAATGTCTTGCAGCAAGAGCAAACCGACCACTAATTCGCCGACATGACGGTGATGAAGTACAGTGGTGGGGAGCAGCTTTATGCCAATAATGGTGCTGGAAAACATCAGTGACAAGCCAACTATTGACGATTCCATATGGGTCAAGCCAAACAGCCAACTGAGCCCAAAGCCGATCGAAAAAAAGGCGATCGAGCTGCCGATGGCCACTGAGCTGGCTTTCTTGAGCATAGCGACCAAATGGGAGGGCTGCATATCTAAACCGAGTAAAAACAGTAAAAAAATAATACCCACGTGAGAGGTGTCTTGTAGCAAGCTAGTATCGGAAATAAAGCTATAGCCATAGGGGCCTAAGAGCGCCCCAAGCACTATGTAAGCAACCAGCAAAGGTTGTTTGGTATAGAGGGCCACAGTGGCTAGACAAGCGGCGCCAGTAAAAATTAAAAATAGCGAAAAGACAAAAGATTGATCAGCCAAAATTAATAAGCTCCGCAGATAACTGGTGATAAGACCGAAAAATAAGTATATCAGATGCTTTGGATCAGTGGATATTAAGGATTAAGAAATCCCTTTTATTTATCGTGGGTGAAAAATAGTGCCCAGTGAGCTGGCTTAAAAATAATGGTTTAGTCCTAATAATTGCCTGAGTATAGCTATTGATTAAAGAATATACCCGACTGATTTACTCAAGTATAAAATCGGTGTATTCTGGAGGGGTGTTTTACAGGTTAGCTTGCCGTATTCTGCCAAAAAGAGCAGCGCAAGCTATTAAAACTACCTGAATCCGTGACTTCAAAGTGAATACAGAGTGTAAGATATTGGTTCTACAGTGGAATTGAAAAATMTTAGCTGCACCCGTAGGTTCAGCGGGTATTTTTCTAACCGCTGTAGAATCAAGAGYTTGCGCTATGTGGTGCTGTGAAGTCACTGATTCAGGAACTAGGTACTGAATGTCAAGTGAGTGGTTTTATCGATACACAGAGTTGTGTCGATATTATTCAATTACTTAATGTCTGAGTTGCAAAAAGTGTTTGGTTATTACAGATATCCAAATGTAGCGGTAGTCAGATTGAATAATTCAGTACGTTGGTGCTAGCTGTAAATGTTGGAGTGAGCCAGCGACTAACGAAATTTTTGCTTGGTTAGTCGCAAAAGAATAATTATACGAATTGAGTAGGTCAGCATAACGATATGCTAATCAAGGTGTTTAAATGAATATAGAAGTGACTAAGGCTGCAGAAGAGTATTTAGCTGATTTATTAGAAAAGCAAGAAGTTGCAGGTATGGCGGTACGTATGTTTGTCACCCAACCAGGTACTCCATATGCTGAAACATGTCTCGCTTACTGTAAACCTGAGGAAATTATTGAAGATGACGTAATAATGGAGCTAGCTAAATTGCGTTTTTATTTTGAAAAAAATAGTCTTCAATATTTGGAAGAGGCGACAGTTGACTACGCTGAAGATAGAATGGGAGGCCAGCTGACAATTAAGGCACCCAACGCAAAAGTTCCAAAAGTCTCAGCAGACAGTCCGCTGGAAGAGCAAGTTAACTATATTCTCTATACTGAAATTAACCCGGGGTTAGCCTCTCATGGGGGTGAAGTTAGTCTGGTGGATTTAATTGAACAAGATGATGGGCACGTAGCGGTGTTGAAATTTGGTGGTGGCTGCCAAGGTTGTAGTGCCGTTGATATGACGTTAAAAGATGGTGTTGAGAAAACCTTGCTAGAGAAAGTACCAGGATTGATTGCAGTCAAAGATGAAACAGATCACTCAGTGACGACTAACGCTTACTATCAATAACCTGAATCCGTGACTTCAAAGTGAATACATGCATAAAACCCGTAGCTGCAGTGGGTCTTTTTCTAATCGCTGTAAAATCAAGAACTTGCGCTATGCAGCGCAGTGAAGTCTCTGATTGAGGTTGTATTCTGTTAAATAGACAGCTCTGCAAAACCTTGCGAGTGAGGTAGACAAGGAAAAAACCGGCGAGATCGCGGAGTCAGTGTGCCCCTCACTTTGGGTGCAGTGGGCCCTTCTTTTATGGGTATTACTGGTGTAAATGAGCATATTGAGCCGGTTTTTAAGGCCGTATTACCGAGCGCAGTAGTTATGCAGAGCTCTCAAATAGTTACTGAGATGACAAAAGATCCTCTCAGTCCTGTTGTAATCATAAATAACAACCCCATAATTATTGCAACATAATAAATATTGTTACTTTCACGCTATATTTAAGTGGTGTGAAAAAATGTCGTGGTCATCTTTTGGCACATACCAGGCACTCTTAAGCTATAACTATTACTTGAATCTGTGACTTCAAAGTGAATACAGAGTGTTAAATATTGGTTTATACGGTGGAGTTGAAAAATCTTAGCTGCACCGGTAAGTTCAGTGGTTGTTTTTTTTCACCGTTGTCGGATCAATAGCTTGTGCTATGCGATGTAGTGAAATCACTGATTTGGTATTGTTAAAAGACCTTGTGAGAAGTAGCGAGCATAGTAATCTTACATAGATCTTATTAAGCCTTTCGCGGTCTGTTGGTAGACAGCAGAATTTGCAGGTTGTATATAATTATTGCACCTCTTTATCTTTGTGAGGTGCATGTGAAGAGGAAATCATGATGGATGATCTAGAAGAGTCCCAAAAGCAAGAAAATGTTGTCTTACCCGTGCTGCCTTTAAGGGATGTGGTTGTTTATCCACATATGGTAATTCCGCTTTTTGTCGGTAGAGATAAATCAATACAAGCGCTGGAAGCGGCGATGGCTGGTGGCAAGGAAATATTGCTACTCGCGCAAAAAAAAGCGGCCGACGATGAACCCAATATAAAAGATTTGTACTCTACGGGAACAGTGGCAAGTATTTTGCAGATGCTTAAACTTCCAGATGGGACTGTTAAAGTGTTAGTCGAAGGGGACTACAGAGCTAAAGTCACCTCAATAATAGAGACAGGCAGTTATTTTTCAGCTGAGCTTGATATATTGGACCTGAAAAATTCAGCAGGTGCAGAAAGTGAAATATATAAGCGCACCGCGTTGCAGCAGTTTGAACGTTTTGTGCAAGTTAACAAAAAAATCCCATCCGAAGTTTTGTCTTCCCTGCAAAATATTGAAGAAATAGGCCGTTTAGCAGACACAATTGCCGCCCATATGTCTTTAAAACTGCATGAAAAGCAGAGTATTCTAGAAATGCTCGATGACACTAAGCGCCTTGAACATTTGATGTCATTAATGGAAGTCGAAATAGACTTGGTAGAAGTTGAAAAGCGTATCCGTGGTCGCGTCAAGAAGCAAATGGAGAAAAGTCAGCGCGAATACTATTTAAATGAACAAATGAAAGCTATTCAAAAAGAGCTTGGGGATCTCGATGGTAATGTCAGTAATGATATTGATGATCTTAAAGATAGAATTGATCAAGCTGGAATGCCAAAAGAAGCAAAAGAAAAAACCATTTCTGAATATAATAAACTAAAAATGATGTCGCCAATGTCCGCGGAAGCGACGGTGGTTCGCAGTTACATTGATTGGATGTTACAAGTACCCTGGACGAAACGTTCAAAATTACGTAATGATATGAATCGTGCGGAGCAGATACTTAATCAGGATCATTTTGGTCTTGAAGAAGTGAAAGAGCGGATCCTTGAGTATTTGGCTGTTCAGCAGCGGGTTAAAAAATTAAAAGGGCCGATATTATGCTTAGTTGGACCGCCGGGAGTAGGAAAAACATCGCTAGGTAAATCGATTGCTCGTGCCACTAATCGTAAATACGTGCGTATGGCGTTGGGCGGTGTGCGTGACGAGGCTGAGGTGCGCGGGCATCGTCGAACCTATATTGGTTCCCTGCCGGGAAAAATAATTCAGAAAATGGCAAAAGCAGGAACCAGGAATCCGTTATTTTTGCTAGATGAAATAGATAAAATGGGTATGGATTCACGCGGAGATCCATCATCCGCGCTATTAGAAGTGCTAGACCCGGAACAAAACACGACATTCAACGATCACTACTTAGAAGTCGATTATGACCTCTCAGATGTAATGTTCGTCTGCACCGCAAACTCTATGAATATCCCAGGTCCTCTATTAGACCGTATGGAGTTGATTAGAATTCCTGGTTATACGGAAGATGAAAAGAAAAATATAGCGATAAAATACCTGTTGCCGAAGCAGCTCAAACAGCATGGTTTAAAAGATACAGAAATAATTATTAAGCCAGAGGCCATCCTTGATTTGATTCACTACTATACTCGCGAAGCGGGTGTGCGATCCCTGGAGCGGGAAATTGCAAAAATTTGCCGTAAATCTGTAAAAGATTTATCGATGAAAAAGATTGAGCACGGGTATATCGTTAGTTCTGCCAATATTGAAAAATACAGTGGTGTGCGCAAATTCAGCTTTGGTTTGTCGGAAAAAGAAAATCTAGTGGGGCAAGTGACCGGGTTGGCTTGGACTTCCGTAGGAGGTGAATTGCTCAGCATCGAAGCTTCAGTTGTGCCGGGCAAAGGCAGGCAAGTTACGACGGGATGTTTGGGTGATGTTATGAAGGAATCTATTCAAGCGGCAATGACAGTGGTTAGGTCTCGAGCGGACTCCCTGGGGATAAAATCTGAATTTCATGAAAAGCAGGATGTGCATATTCACGTACCTGAAGGCGCTACTCCAAAGGATGGGCCTAGTGCTGGTATCGGGATGTGTACGGCTTTAGTATCGGCTCTGACAGGCATACCAGTCGTTGCAGATGTAGCGATGACAGGTGAAATTACGTTACGTGGTCAAGTACTGCCTATTGGTGGTTTAAAAGAGAAATTACTAGCGGCGCATAGGGGAGGCATCAAAACGGTTATCATCCCTCATGAAAATGAAAAAGATCTAAAAGAAATACCAGATAACATAAAAGCAGACCTAAAAGTTATTGCCGTGAAGTGGATTGATCAAGTTTTAGAGATAGCTTTAGCCTATGCACCGACACCCGTGGCCCCTAGCACAAAAAAAACCCTAACAACAGATCAAAAAGGGCTAAAAACCCAAACGGGGCAAATAAACACTCATTGATCTGAAAACTAGGCAGAATAAGGGGTTCAGAGCTTGACACCCCTTTCTATCAGTTGGTATAAAGTGTCTTGGTATTTATACTGAGCCCAAATAACAGAACAACATAATAATTGACTCGATTATACAAAGGGGAAAACTGTGAACAAGTCTGAATTAATTGACGCAATTGCAGCATCTGCTGATATTCCTAAAGCAGCAGCTGGACGTGCCTTAGATGCAACTATGGCAGCAGTAACGGACACTTTAACAAAAGGTGAATCTGTTGCATTAGTAGGTTTTGGTACATTCTCTGTAAAAGAGCGCGCAGCTCGTACAGGTCGTAACCCGCAAACTGGTGAGCCAATCCAGATTAAAGCGGCTACATTACCAACTTTCAAGCCTGGTAAGGCTTTAAAGGATGCGGTAAACAAGTAAGACAGTAGTAATAAGTTTATTTAAGGAGTGGTAGTTCAGTTGGTTAGAATACCTGCCTGTCACGCAGGGGGTCGCGGGTTCGAGTCCCGTCCATTCCGCCAAATACAAATCGTCTAGCAGTGATTTGGTTAGTGCTAGACAATTTATATTACCTAGGCGTATTCATTTGAATACGCCTTTTTTTTTAAATGTTACAGGTAAATAATAACCGTAATAAATGCTAATGTTTTCGATTGAGTATTTGTTTTCAGTTATCTTTTCGTTTTTTTGAGGTGTAATCATGCTGCAAGGCATAAGAGATAATTCTAAGGGTATAGTAGCCAAAGTAATCGTTGGTTTTATCGTATTAACTTTTGCCATGTTTGGTGTTGACTCTTTAGTTGGCTTAACTCAAGGTTCTAACGCCCCTGCGTCGGTTAACGGTGAAGAAATCACTGAGAGAGATCTTTACTTCGCCACCCAAATGCAAAGGCGCTCAATATTGGCTAGTATGGGCGAAAGTGCAGATCCAAGTAGCATTGATGATAATTTATTGAGAGGGATGGTCCTCGACTCTCTTATTCAAGAAAAGTCACTACTGGTTGAAGCATCTGCGAATGACATGCGAATTTCAGATTCAATGATTGATGAAATAATTACCAAAACTCCCTCATTTCACACGGATGGTCGTTTTAATGCTAATCAATTTGATCTTGTATTACGAAATATAGGCTATACCCGTTTAACATATCGAGATTCCATCCGTAAAGAACAGTTGATCAACCAGCAGCGGGCTGGTCTGGCGCTATCTAGTTATATATTACCCTCTGCCGTTAAACAAATAGCTGCGTTAGATAGGCAGACAAGGGATATTAGCTATTTTTTAATGCCTATTGATAAAGTGCGATCATTAACTACCGTCACCGATGAGGAAGTTAAAAAGGAATTTGCAGCACGTAAAGCCAGTTTAAATACTACAGAGCAAGTATCGATAGAATACGTGCATCTAAATCTACAAAATATAGTTAAATCTGTGCAAGTTACAGAAGAGGAAATTAATACTCAATACGAGCAAATATTAGCTGGTTTTGACTCTAAAGAGCAGCGTCAAGCAGCGCATATTTTAATTGAAGTTGATGATGATGTAGATGACGCAGCAGCCTTAGCTAAAATAGTTAGCGTTAAGTCGAGGTTAGATGAAGGTGAGAGCTTTGCGCAATTAGCTAAAGAGTTTTCAAATGATTTTGGAAGCGCTGAAAATGGCGGCGACATCGGTCTCATTGTAAAAGGTGCTTTAGAGCAAACTCTTGAAGATGAATTATATTCTTTGCGCGAAGGTCTGGTCTCTGGGCCAGTGCAGTCAGAAAGAGGCTACCATTTAATCAAAGTACTAAAAGTACTTAAGTCGCAAGTTCCCTCTTTGGCAGAGTCAAAAGCCGGTATTGTTAGCGAATTAACAGCCGTTAAAGCTGAGCAACTTTATTTGGAGCAACTTGAAATATTGACAGACCTGGCGTTTATTAGTGGTGATTTGCTTGATATAGCCGCTGAATTAAAACTTGATATTAAAACCTTACCTGCTTTCTCTAGAGCGGGTGGTAATGATTTTTTAACGCAGAACTCTAAGCTGGTACGTGTCGCTTTTAGTGATGAACTAGTTAAAGAAAATTTAAATAGTAGCCCTGTAGAAATTGATCAGCAAAATGCAGTTGTACTGCGTGTTAAGCAGCACCTTCCAGTAAGATCTAAAAGTTTTGCGGAAGTGGCAGAGCAACTGAGAAGTACGCTGTTGACTAACAAGGCTTCTGAGCAGTTGCAAGAGCGAGCTAAATTGGCGGTAAGCCAAATTAAAGAGACAGGCGATGCGACCGAGTCGGCTGCAGACTTTGATTTAAAAGTTCAGGCTAATTTAACTCGTATCACTACTGAGGTCCCTGCTGAGGTGGTTAACAAAGCGTTTACCTTAGCTCACCCTAAAGCAGGAAAAGTGTCGGTAGAGGCTGTTACCCTTGCTAATGGCGCGATGGCTATCATTATTGTTGAAAAAGTTAACTCTGCAGATGTTTCAAAAATTTCAACTGAAGAGTTGCAGGCGATCAATAACGTTTTAGCTGCAAGATTGGGCAGTCAAACCTATGAAACTTTCGTCAAAGAAGTTCATGATAGCGCAGAGATTGAACGTTTATAAAATGAGCAGTGCCAGCTGTTAATCAATACTATTTTAAAAACCTTTAAGTCTTTGCTTAAAGGTTTTTTTTGCTAAAAATTCGCTAGCTAATACCACAATGCCCGGTTTGAAAAGTGGATACAGAGTGCAAAATATTGGTTTACAATGGTCTTGAAAAATATTAGCTACAAGCACATATGCGTCCTGCATTCGCTAAATAAATGTAACTATACATACCAATCTGTAGGTGCAGTGACTGTCCGCCGTGGTCGCTACTTCGGAGCATTGATGTTAGCAGGAAATAAAGCAGTGAATTTGACTGCCTGTTCTGGGGCTAAGCAGGTGCATTTTTTAGTAAAATTAAGGTAACTTCTCAATAACTCGGGGCAGAACGTCAATATAAATCATTTTCTCTTGACAGGGTTTTAGTCCAAAAGTCGTTAAAATTAAAGACCACTTCCCTTCTTCTTTAAAGTAGCAGCATCGCGTTATACCAGTCCATGTGAG
>ASZJ01000084.1 GCA_000416275.1 Osedax symbiont Rs1 | reverse complement strand
ACCTAAAAAAGCCATGGTAAGATAACCTTATCATTCGCTGCTATGACTTAAACCTTTGAAAAAACTCCCTACTTTACCTGATATTCCAGAAAGTGAACAAACTCCGGTAGTCAAAAGCTTACTACTGATAGTAGAGCAATGCTTTCAAAGTATTCAGCAGCAAGCCGAAGAGATCGAGCTGCTCAAAGATGAAGTGCGCGTACTAAAAAAGCAGAAAAAACGGCCCACTTTCAAACCAAGTAACTTGGACAAAGAAACAGATAAATCGACGGGCGATGATTCAGTATCGACAGAAAACAAAAAGCGGCCAGGCTCAAAGAAACGCTCTAAAAATGTGAATCTAACTATCCATGACGATCAAGTGGTTCAACCGCAAGACGGTATCCCTCCAGGAGCTCGCTTTAAAGGATACCGGGATTTTATTGTTCAGGAGTTGGTCATTGGCACAAAAAACACCCGTTATCGTCTCGCCCGTTATGTCACACCAGACGGCCAAACCCTCACCGCTAAATTACCTAAAGAATTGAACGGGCTGCATTACGGTCCTTATTTACTCAGCTATGTCCTTTATCAACACCATCACTGTCATGTCACCCAACCTCTATTGCTAGAGCAACTGCGAGAATGGGGGATTGATATCTCCGCCGGTCAAATCAATCGCCTTTTATCCGAGGGAAAATCTCAATTTCATCAGGAAAAGAACGACATTTTAAAAGCGGGTTTAGCTTTGTCCGATTATGTCACTGTTGACGATTCAGGTGCTCGCCATAAAGGGGTCAACGGTTATGTCACTCAAATAGGCAACGAGTATTTTGCTTGGTTTGAATCGACAGGCTCTAAGAGTAGGGTTAATTTTTTGGAATTGCTCTGTGCGGGGGATAAAAGTTATCGTATTAATCATCACGCTGAGTCTTACTGGGTAGATCAAAAATTACCGCATGTCCCACTAAAGCTTCTCTTAGAGAGTGGCTTGTCGCATTTTGCTAATGCCCTGCGTTGGGAGGAGCATCTTGATGAGCAGGGAATCAACTCGGCGCGCCACCGTCGTATTGCGACGGAAGGCGCTTTACTTGGTAATGTGCAGCATCAAAACCGGTGCCAGAACTTAGTCATACTCAGTGACGGGGCGGGTCAGTTCAATATTCTGCAGCACGCATTGTGCTGGATTCATACTGAGCGTTTGGTACACACAATGCTGCC
>ASZJ01000083.1 GCA_000416275.1 Osedax symbiont Rs1 | reverse complement strand
GTTTGTTTATCATTTTTAACTTTTTGTTTGTTAAGTAAGGATTTAAGGCGATGAATTTCGTTCGCTTGTTTTTTGATCAAAATAATGCTGTGCGTAACAGATTGTTCAAGTTTTTCCATCTTAATGAGAGTGCTTTCACCAAATTTTATCTTATTGCGGGCAATCCAACCAGTTCTCCCGGTTAGCGTTTTTATTTTTAAAAAACGTTTGCTAGTCTTGATATCTATGATGGTGATTGTTTCGCCAAAAGATACCGTGCCAGAAACTCGATATTTAGTTGAAGGTCCCGTTCTATAATAGACAGGAATATCATCAGAAATATAGGCTTGAACTGCAAAGCTGCTATCGATATAGCAAAATAAGAAAATAACACTTAATAAATTTTTTATCATGTTGAGACCTTTGCATAACGTTGCGAGCGAAGATGAGATAAGGAAAAACCGGCGAGGTAGCAGATTTTATTGGTGTAAATGAGCATGTTGAGCCGGTTTTTAACGCCGTATTAACGAGCGCAGTTGTTATACAAAGGTCTCATGTCGTATTACATTGCTGTGACCATTAACTAATCTAGCAGAGTATCAGTAAGGGTGTTTTTCTTACTGTAATATGTAAAATTGTAAGTTAAATGGGCAAAGTGATCCTTGGTCTAAAATACAGTAAAGGTTAGAGTGTAAGTAAGAGTGGTAGTTCCATCTTTACGCATTAACATGTACATTTATCGGCGAATTAAGCTTGTCGACATTTAGGTGTTCTCAGTCGTGGCTTCAGAGTTGATACAAGGTCTAAGATTTTGTTTTACTTTGGAATTGAAAAATATCAGCTCACTCCTAAGGACAGGGAAAACGCATGAACATATTTCGTACAGCTGTCCTTTTAACTGATGCTGCGAAACTTAGCTTTATGAGTGTTTATCGAACTATTCTTAGATGGTTTCGTCAGATAAAAAGACGGTGAGACGATAGAATTTAAGATATGCGGCTAATTTTAAATTCACTAGCATAAAAATAAATTGTTTCAACATTGCTGGTCGATATTCGAACAATGCGAGTTGTGAAATCAGGTGAATAATAGCATTAGAGTAAGATCTATGATCAATTTAATTAAAGAGATTGATTAAAAAACGTTCATGCGTTTACCCTGCTCCTAAGGAGCCTCTGAATAAGTTTGACACGCTCTTGGCGTGCCGAGAGATTTTTGTTTTTAAGGCAACGGCTACAGGGGTGACGGAAGCTAACTGCTAATCACAAAAAATTGGTAGTGATTGGTTAATTGAGATCACCTTTTAGTCGCGAACTTAGAATATAGATTTATCAATAATAAGTTCTTGTTCAGCTTTAGCTTAATTGATTATAATTACTTGGCTTACAAGCTGGATTAATAGGCATGGTTTTTTGTGATAAAAATTGCTGGTAACATTTAAAAGTACTACGTTTTGAAATTATCAGATCAAGTTGGCAGCTAAGTTATAAGGGTGTAGTGCTGCACCAAAGAAAGTTCACATTTTAATGGAGAATAAAATTTATGTTTTTTGAAGAATACGTATTACCTTGGGTTATAAATATCGCGTTTGCGATAGCTATCTTTATCATCGGTAAAATTGCCATTAAGATGGTGATCAGATTACTACGGAAAATTTTTAATCGTTCTAAAATGGATGAAATGCTGATTAATTTCGTATTGTCCATCTTGAATGCGGTTTTGCTATTAGTGGTTATTGTTGCCGCCCTAGATAGATTAGGTGTTGATACTACATCGTTGATCGCCATCGTTGGTGCCGCTGGTTTGGCGATTGGATTATCACTGCAAGATTCGCTGAAGAACTTTGCTGCGGGTGTGATGTTGTTAGTATTTAAACCCTTTAAAGAGGGGGACTTTATTGAGGCTGCAGGAATATCCGGCGTTGTTGAAAGCATCTCAATATTTAATAGCATGATGCGCACCGTAGATAACAGAGCGGTTATTGTTCCCAATGGCGCTATATATGGTGGAGTTATTGTTAATTATTCGACCAAGGAAACACGTCGAGTCGATATGGTATTTGGGATTGGTTACGATGCAGATTTACGTCAAGCTAAACAACTTTTAGCAGAAATTATAGCTGAAGATGAGCGTGTTCTAAAGGAGCCAGAAACGGTGATTGCCGTATCGGAATTAGCAGATAGCAGCGTTAATTTTATCGTTCGCCCCTGGGTTAAAAGCGCAGATTATTTTGCCGTACTGTGGGATACCACTGAAAAAGTTAAGCTTAGGTTTGATGAGGCTGGTATCAGTATCCCATTCCCACAAATGGATGTTCATTTGCACAAGCAAGACTAATCAATCGCTATAGTCTGAATCAGTGACTTCCAAGCGGCGCCTAGCAGCCATTATGAAGTCACGGAATCAGCGCTTAAACATAAAAATCCCTAGGCTTGATTAGGGGTTTTTTATGTTTTATAGGAAACCGCTACTGGTAGAGCTAACAAATTATAGATAGCTACCGCCCAATACCGATTAATCAATGGCCTGGTCCAGGGCTTTACTAAAGGTTTTTATGTGCTCTCTTCGGCAAAGCATTAATCGCGGCATTACCATTGCTTTACTATTTTTGATAAAAATATATCAATATGGGATTAGTCCCCTGCTGGGTAGCAACTGCCGATTTTATCCTACTTGCTCCAGTTACACCAAAGAAGCTATTGAGGTTCACGGGGCTTGGCGAGGGCTGGGGCTGGGGGTGAGGCGGATTTTAAAATGCCACCCTTTCTGCGAGGGTGGTATTGATCTAGTGCCGAATAAGCATGATCTAAAGAAGAATAATACTGGCGATTAAAGACATGGGGATTGTTAGTTGCAGCAATTTGTATTTTGAGTCATTTTTGTATGAGTTAGCGAGCCAAAATCTAGATTTTCAGGTTAAGGCAGCCCGCTAATTAAATTATTGCTTAATTAACTTCAGCGTGGATTGGGTGTGATTTCTAACTCTTTCAGCAAGCTCGGCATCCTCAATGATTGACTCTCCGTAAGAGGGGATCATTTGTTTAAGCTTTTCTTTCCAGCCACTGGTCTCCAGCTGATCGGCAAAGCAGCGTTCAATAACATTGACCATAGTGTTAACGGCAGTTGATGCGCCGGGAGATGCGCCTAATAAAGCGGCTAGAGAGCCGTCTGCTGCTGAGACAATCTCTGTTCCAAATTCAAGTTTACCCTCACCTTTGTCATTTTTCTTGATGATCTGTACTCTTTGACCAGCATTGGCGAGAGACCAATCGCTGTTTTTTGCGTTAGGGTAAAATTCACGCAGCGAATCCATCCTTTCAGTGTCCGATTGAAAGACTTCACTGATTAAATATTTGGTGAGGTCCATGTTGTTCATACCAACCGACAGCATCGGCTTGATGTTGCCCATTTTTATGCTGCCCAACAGGTCCATGACCGAGCCTTTCTTTAAAAATTTGGTAGTAAATCCGGCAAAGGGGCCAAATAGTAAAGCTTCAGTATCGCCAATATTGCGGGTGTCTAGGTGCGGAACAGACATAGGAGGGGCGCCGATAGCGGCTTTACCGTACACTTTTGCATGATGTTGGCTGACAATAACAGGGTTGGTGCACACTAACCACTGGCCTGTTACTGGGAATCCGCCATAGCCATCACACTCGGGAATCTCTGATTTTTGCAGTAGTGGCAGTGCTCCACCACCGGCCCCTAAAAATACAAACTTAGCATTTACGGAGTAACTTTTATTGCCCTTAGGTTCAAGTTTTACCGTCCAGCTGCCATCGTCATTTTTAGTTAAATCTTCAACCGAATGACCGACCATTAGGTCAAAGTTTTTCTGTTTGGCAAGGGTGGCAATCATCCCTCTGGCGATAGCGCCAAAATCTATGTCGCTGCCCTGTTCGACTTTGGTTGCTGCAATAGGAATCTCAGGATTTCTGCCTTCCATCACCAAAGGCACCCATTTTTTAACCAGCTCAGGGTCTTCGGTGTACTCCATTTCTTTAAATAGGTGATGGGCACTCATTTTTTGGTAGCGATTACGTAAAAATTCAACATTTTTTTCACCCCATACAAAGCTTTTATGCGGTGTGCGGTTTATAAAAGATTCGGCCTTGGGTAATTTTCCCTGTTCAACTAGGTAGCTCCAAAATTGTAGCGATACTTCAAATTGAGCATTAATAGATAATGCTTTAGAGATATCGATATTACCGTTTTGATCTTCGCTGGTATAATTTAATTCACAGTATGCCGCATGCCCTGTGCCGGCATTGTTCCAGCCATCGGTACTTTCATTCGCCACGTGTTCTAAACGTTCAACAACGCCTATACTGATATTTGGATCAAGCTCCCTTAGCAAGGTCCCTAAGGTCGCGCTCATCGCCCCTGCGCCAACCAGTAGTACATCAAATTTTTTATTAGACATTGCTTTTTACCTCGTCAATTTCACATTTAGTGAAACAATTTCCTATACTGAGTGATATATGCTGAATTAAAAGTATTGGCTGCTCTAGATTAGATCGCAAGCTATGGTCTTCGCTGACCCCAAAATAAAGCTGATATGTCAGCCATTTAAGCTTGTTTGATAGTTTGATATTATCTAGCGGTTGCCTACCAGTATATGTTGGACGTGGCCCCACGCCTCGAAACAGGAAAGGCTCAGACTTTTAATTATATATCAATGCAGAATTACTTAGTTTCTTCGTAATTATAGAACTCTGGTTTGCATTATATTGTCCAGGCAGAAAATTGAAAGGTGTATGGGGTAAATGTCGACTAAAGTGTGAGTCTTTAGTCTAAATGCTCTCCGTTAGTTGTGCGGAGAGCTGGATAGCAATTTTTTGTAACTAATTTGTACTAGGAGAGGGCCACCGATTTAATGTTGATTTTCCAAACTGATAGTGTTCAATCATGACCTGAATCCGTGACTTCAAAGTCAATACAGAGTGTAAGATATTGGTTTTACGGTGGAATTGAAAAATCTTAGCTGCAAGCTCATATGCGTTCTGCATTCGCTAAATAAATGCATCCGTGCATAAAACCCGTAGGTTCAGCGGGAATTTTTCTAATCGCTGTAGAATCAAGAGCTTGCGCTATGTGGTGCAGTGAAGTCACTGATTCAGTCAATGAGTCATTCTTGCTGGCATAGCTATGCGAGTGACTAAATTTTTGCTCAAGATTTGCTGTGTGGCTAAAATTCGGATTTATATTTATGATAGAGTTTAATCAACTGAGACCTCTGCATTACGATGCATAGTTATGCAGAGGTCTCTAACTATGCATCGTAATGAGGAGCAGTGATTTATGGCAGTCCAAGAATCCATAAGTGCCAGTATTAAGCCTTTAGACAGTTTAGGTACACTGTCACCCTTTGAGGTTGATAGGCTTAAAGAAGGTGCGACCAAAAATAATTTGTATAGATTATTCCGTCAGTGCTCTTTGGCGGTACTGAACACTGGCAGTAATATCGATAATACTGGCGATGTATTAGAAATGTATAAGAGTTTTGATATTAAAATAGAGTTAAAGCATCAAGGTGTGATGCTCAACTTGGTCAATGCGCCTGTCAACGCTTTCGTCGATGGTGAGATCATTCTCGGTATTCGAGAGCACTTGTTTGCGGTGCTCAGAGATCTGTTATATATCAGTGATGAACAGCTGCAAAAAAAATCTGAGTTAACACTGTCAGAAAACATTACCAATACTGTCTTTCAATTGTTGCGCCATGCAGATCTAATTAAACCCAATATTAAACCTAATTTGGTGGTGTGCTGGGGCGGGCATTCTATTAATCGCAAAGAGTATGAATATTCGAAAAAAGTCGGCTACGAGCTGGGTTTGCGAAGTTATAATATTTGTACTGGCTGTGGGCCAGGAGCAATGAAAGGACCGATGAAAGGCGCTGCCATAGGCCATGCCAAGCAGCGGGTGAGAAATGCACGCTACATTGGTTTGACCGAACCGGGTATCATTGCCGCTGAGTCTCCAAACCCTATCGTTAATGAGCTGGTTATTTTTCCCGATATTGAAAAAAGGCTGGAGGCCTTTGTGCGCTTGGGACACGGTATTATCGTTTTTCCGGGTGGTGCAGGTACCGCGGAAGAAATCATGTATATGTTGGGGATATTATTACACCCTAAAAATCAAGGGATTCCCTATCCGTTTATCTTCACAGGACCTGCTGGCTCTGAAGCTTATTTTGAACAAATTGATGCTTTCATTAAAGCGACTATCGGGGAGCGAGCGAGCGACAAATACCAGATTATTGTCAATGATCCCGAGTCGGTAGCGCTGGCCATGCAGTCAAAACTAAAAGAGGTGTATGCCCACAGAAAAGCAAAGGGCGAATCATTCCATTTTAATTGGCAGCTATTCATCCCCGCCGAGTTTCAAGAACCATTTGAGCCTACCCATCAGGCAATGGCAGCGTTGGATTTACACTCTGATCAGCAGGACTATATTCTCGCGGCACAATTACGCAGGGCGATGTCTGGAATAGTCGCCGGCAATGTTAAAGAGCCAGCGGTCCAAGCCATAGCCACTGCTGGACCATTCTCTCTATCGGGGGATGCCGGTCTAATGGAAAAGTTGGATAAATTACTTGCGGCATTTGTCGCTCAGCAGAGAATGAAAATAGATCATGAAAAATACGTGCCCTGCTACAAAGTGCTTAAATGAGATCTTAGCCTAGTGTGACGAGCGAAGGTAAGGCAAGTCACACACCGTAGGTGGACAACTAAAAATCTATCATCTTCTGTCAAAAAAACTTAGCAGGGACGGGTTGTTAGCAGCGTTCTCTTTCGCGGATAGAGGCTCTTAGCTATCCACAGGGACGATGCGGGAGTTGTTAGTAGACTCCGCAGCTAAGATAATCCAATTGTGCTGTAAAACTAATATTTTACGCTCTGCATCCACTATTAAGCCTCGGGTTCAGGTTATAGTGTGTATAATTGGCTGGCATTTATGGTGAGATTAACGATTGAAAACAAACATGGTAATCACTCTGACAACTGGGTCGGGGTCAAGACAATTTTTACTGAGCAAAATAGCAAGGTATTTTCTTTTTGTGGTCCTAGCAGTGTTATTGGTATATTTTGCGCTCAGTAACTGGCTGCTAGTTAAAACCACTGACAGTCTCGATGCGCTAGAGCAAAACCATCACTTTTTGAATAGTCAGTACCATGAGTTGCTGGGCACTCAGCAAAGGTACAAAAAAGAACTGGCGCAGTTGAGTGATGTTTTTGATAAAGTTGTGGAACAAAGAGATAAGCTGGCTTTAGAAAATAGTAGAATTGGAATTTTAAGTGATACTTTATCGGTGATCACTGATGAGAGGGACCGGCTTAAGGTGGATACGGGAAGTATTCCCAAGCTTAAGGATTCCCTGTCAAAAACGCAGCGAGAACGAGATAGATTGCAGGCGGAAAATATCAAAATTGAGAAAATAAATGCATCCCTAGATCATAATTTGTCTGCGTTAGATAAAAGCTTAGATGAATTGGAAAAGATGCTTAATCTACAAAAACCTGAAAATTCGAGTGAAGATCGTTTTGAAAGGCTTTCTCTTTTAACCAAACAGCGATTATACCTGCTTAATAGTATCCCCAATGGCTTGCCTATTAAGGCGATTCGGATTAGTGATGGTTTTGGAATGCGCTATCATCCGATAAGAAAAATCAGAGCAATGCACAAGGGAATAGATTATAAAGCGCTAAAAGGTACACCGGTATATGCACCTGCGGATGGGGTAGTAGAAACTGTGGTAAGAAGATCGGGAAGTGGAAAATTTATAAAAATTGGCCATAATTTCGGTTTTCAAAGCAGCTATTCACACTTGAGTAAATTTCTGGTTAAAAGGGGTGAATATGTGCACAAAGGTCAAAAAATTGCAGAAAGTGGTAATACTGGTCAATCAACGGGCCCGCATTTACACTATGAAATATTGTATTTATCTAAAGCGATAAACCCAAAGGATTTTGTAACTTGGAATATTGCCAATTTTGAAAAAATTTTTACTAAAGTGGAATCAGTGAAATGGGCTTCTTTAAAAAATCTGTATCCCTTGAGTCAAAGCGAACCGCTCTAACTATTATTGCCAAAGGGAATAAAATTTCCGGTGAGATGGTAGTGACAGGAAAGTTGCACATTGATGGTTGCGTGGAAGGTAGTATAACTTCCATCGAAAATGTTTCAATTGGTAAAACAGGGGTGGTTACCGGTACAATTAATGCCAAGAATATTACGGTAGCGGGCTTGCTAGAGGGCGAAGTGAACTGTGAGCATTTACATATAGTAACAGGGGGCAGAGTGGTTGCTGCTGTGTTGAGTGTTGAGTTAACAATGGACGCTAAATCTCAGTTTGTCGGAGTGCGAAAAGAGTGTCCTGAATACATCTTAAATATCGAAAAACCGCTTTCTCAAGATTTTCCGAAAAAAGATCAAACAGCGCTAGATTTAACAGAGGCTACTACTAGTAATGTTAGTGACATAATAGAAAATCTCCCCAGTAAAGTTATTTTAGGCGCTGTCGTTAAAAGTAAGTCACCCTTAGCAGAAAAAGCAGAAAAAGCAGAAAAAGCAGAAAAAGTAGCAAAAAATCAACAGTCTATAGATTTAGATTTTAATGATTTAAAGCTGGCCGGTGAAAACTCTAAACTATTAACGGATCTTGACTTATCTTTTTTAAATGAAAAGAAAACCGTAGCTAAAAATTCAAAAGTGGACCCTTCAAATAGCGTAGAAGTATTAAAAACTACTAGACCTGTCAGTCCGATAGCTAGGCAACATATTGGTAATGTTGAAGCATCTAGTGATGTTGAAATGATTGATAATCGTCCCGTTCATGGCAGTGACGATGTGGTCAGCACCGAGCTAAATGGCGACGGTGCTCTGAAGTCTGCACCAATTAAGGCTAAAGTAGCCGATGAAAATACCACTAAGTTGGAGTTAAAATTTTAAATGTGTGAACTGTTGGGCATGAGCGCCAATGTACCTACCGATATTTGTTTTAGTTTTAGCGGCTTAATGCAAAGAGGCGGCAGCACCGGGCCACATAGGGATGGTTGGGGAATTGCATTTTATGAAGGTAAAGGGCTGCGCAGTTTTCACGACCCAGATCCTAGTTGCGACTCAAAAATTGCCGAGTTTATAAAAAACCACCCGATTAAAAGTACTTTAGTGGTCAGCCACATCAGACAGGCCAATGTTGGTAAAGTTAGCTTAGAAAATACCCACCCATTTAGTCGAGAGTTATGGGGCTATGTTTGGACGTATGCGCACAATGGACAGTTAGATAAAGTATTATTTGATTGGCCGTTAAAATATTACTATCCGGTAGGTAATACGGATAGTGAATACGCGTTCTGCTGGTTGATGGATCAACTGCGAGCAGCGTATCCGAAAAAGCCAACTGATTGCGCCGAGCTCAGTGCTTTTATCCACCAGTGTTGTGAGCAGTTGCGTGCACTTGGAGTGTTTAATATGTTGCTCGCGGAGTCTAATTATCTGTTTGCGTATAACAGCACTAAATTATCATGGATTACCCGGCAGGCACCTTTCGGCGAAGCGAGCCTTAAAGACTGTGATATTACCGTCGACTTTAAAAATGAGACCTCAACTACCGATAAAGTCACAGTTGTCGCCACCGAGCCGCTGACTCATAATGAAACTTGGCATACGATTAAAACCGGTGAATTAGCCACCTTTGAATTAGCTGATTTAGTTGTCCAAAATTTTGCTAAAAGCTAAAAGCTAAAAGTTAGAAGCTAAAAGTTAGAAGCTTGTAACTATTGCCAGGCTTTGTGCGGGCGGCCCTCCCCGATTTATAGAGATTTTACATTGACTACCATCACCGATTTATACGATGAACTGAATGCTTGTGAAAGCAAAGTTTTCAGTAAAATACAGCGTCAAATTGAACGTTATCAGCAGCGCTGTCGACAGAATAAGCCCAGCGAAAAAATATTACTCGAGCTTGAGCAGCAGATAGCGGCGTCTAAAGAAATAGTCGCGCAGCGCAAATTGACTATCGGAACAGTAGAACTAGCTGATCTACCGGTCGCTGAGAGCAGTGCTGAAATATGCAAGGCTATTTTAAATAATCAAGTGATTGTGATTGCCGGGGAGACTGGTTCTGGCAAAACCACTCAATTACCTAAAATTTGTCTGCAGTTAGGCTACGGCGCCAGAGGGTTAATTGGTCACACGCAGCCAAGAAGATTAGCAGCTAGGACAGTTGCCACTCGAATCGCTGAAGAGCTGGGCTCTAGTCTAGGCCAAAAAGTCGGCTATCAAGTGCGCTTTACTGAGCAAGTAAGCCCAATGTCGTTGATCAAACTAATGACAGATGGGATATTGCTCGCCGAAACTCAGCATGATCCACTGCTAGAAAAGTATGAAGTGCTGATTCTGGATGAAGCGCACGAGCGCAGCTTAAATATCGATTTTCTGTTGGGTTATATCAAGCGAATTTTACCTAAACGACCTAATTTAAAGTTGATCATCACCTCCGCCACTATCGATCTGAAAAAGTTTTCCGAGCATTTTAACAATGCACCTATTATAGAAGTGTCTGGTCGAACTTTCCCGGTTGAAGTCCTATATCGCCCGCTACTGGTAGAAAAAGCAGCGCCGGAGGGCGAGGGTAACCAAGAGCTCACTCAGATTGAGGCGGTAGTTGCCGCCGTCGATGAAGTTATTGATTTACAATATAAGAATAATAATAACGGCCCGAGAGATATCTTAATATTTTTCTCCGGGGAGCGGGAAATACGAGAGACAGCGGAAGCTTTGCGCAAAGCACAGTTAAAACATTGCCAAATAATGCCGCTGTACGCAAGACTGAGTGTCAAAGAGCAGAATAAAATCTTTCAAACCGATCAGCACACTGGGCGGCGGATTATTCTCGCCACCAATGTTGCCGAGACTTCAGTGACAGTACCGGGGATTGGCTACGTAATAGATACCGGAGTCGCCAGAATATCTCGCTACAGTTACCGATCTAAAGTGCAGCGCTTGCCGATCGAGAGCATTTCCCAAGCGAGCGCTAATCAGCGAGCGGGGCGCTGCGGTCGAATAGCTCCGGGAGTCTGTATCCGTCTGTACTCAAAACAAGATTACCTGGCGCGTGCTGAGTTTACCGATGCCGAGATCCGCCGCACTAATCTGGCCGCGGTTATCTTGCAAATGCTTAACCTCAGGCTGGGTGATATCAGTCAATTTCCATTCATCGATCCACCAGATAGCCGGTTTATCAACGATGGTTTCAAGCTGCTAGAGGAATTGACGGCGGTTGATCGGCAGAAAAAGATCACTCCGATGGGCAGGCAGATCGCCAAGTTGCCGATAGATCCGCGAATCGGTCGGATGATTATTGAGGGCAATCAGCAGAACTCATTAAAAGAAGTCTTGATTATTGCCAGTGCGCTAAGTGTTCAAGATCCAAAAGAGCGGCCGATAGAAAAGCAGCAGGCGGCGGATCAAGCACATAAAGAATATCAGGATCAGGACTCGGATTTTATCAGCTTCGTCAACTTGTGGAATGCTTATGAAGAGCAGCGCCAAACACTCACCTCGAATCAGCTACGCAAGTTTTGCAGCAAAAATTTCCTTTCCTTCATGCGGATGCGTGAATGGCGAGACGTACACCGCCAATTGTATCTCGCCTGTAAGTCGCTGGGTTTTATCGCTGGTAACAGCGGTCTGGCAGAAGGTGCGGCCAGCTATCAGGCAGTGCATGTCGCGCTATTATCCGGGTTGCTCAGTCATATCGGCTTCAAACAGGAAAATAAAGAGTTTTTGGGGGCGAGAAATAGGCGCTTCTTTATCTTTCCAGCATCTACCCAATATAAAAAATCGGCCAAGTGGCTAATGGTCAGTGAGTTGGTGGAAACATCGCGCTTATTTGGGCGGACAGCGGCAAAGATCGAGCCGCAATGGCTAGAGCCATTAGCTAAGCATTTGCTGAAAAAGAGCTATCTGGAACCTAAGTGGCAAAAAAATCGCGCCCAAGTGACTGCTGACGAGCAAGTGGTATTGTATGGCTTGATCATAGTGCAAAAGCGGGTGGTGAATTACGGCAGTATTGACCCTGAAAAAAGTCAGCAAATTTTTATTCGCTCGGCACTGGTTGAAGGGCACTACCACAGCAAAGCGGCGTTTTTCCGACACAATCAACAACTGTTGGCGCAAGTAGAAAACTTGGAAGCCAAATCAAGGCGCAGGGACTTACTCATAGATGAAGATGCACTCTACGACTTCTACGCGCAGAAAATTGCCAAGCTGCACGATGGCTTTATCGTCAATGGCGCCGCTTTTGAAAAGTGGCGTAAAAAAATAGAGCAGCAATCTGAGCAGGTCTTATATTTACAGAAGGCCGATATCCTGCAGCGCTCCAGCGATCATGTCAGCGATCAGGAATATCCCGATGCTATTGACTTCAAAGGCGTCAGCATACCGCTGAGTTATCACTTTGATCCGCTCAGTGAGGATGATGGAGTGTCACTGCATTTGCCGGTGGCACTGGTAAAGCAGTTCTCCCGAGATCGCTTAGATTGGCTGGTTCCCGGTTTAATAAAAGAGCGCTGCATCGCCCTATTAAAGTCACTGCCTAAAGCGAGGCGCAAACATTTCGTCCCCATTCCCGACTATGTGCATGCCTTTGTCGAGGGGATGAATTTTGCGACCGGTAACTTAATAGAGAGTCTAGTTCACCATTTACTGCGCATGACCGGGGTTAAGCTGGATGTAGAAGAGTTTGACCAGCAGCTATTAAGTAATCATCTGCTGTTCAATATCAAGTTGATCGATAATCAAGGGGCGGTGATCGGCCAGGGCAGGGAGATAGAGCAGCTCTGTGATCAGTATGCGCATCTGGTCGAAAACGAATTACTGGTCAGTGGAGAGGAAGTATGGGGGGAGGTTGGCTTAGATAGCTGGAGCTTTGCTGAACTGCCACAGAGCATAGAGACCATGCAGGGCGGCATAAAAGTGACCGCTTGGCCGGCACTGCGCTTGAATTCGGATCAAGTAGATTTGATTTTGACGATGAATCAGGGCTTTGCAGAGGGTCTTAGTATCGAGGCGATCGGCTATTTGGCGACTAAGCTGTTAGCGCCCAGTATCAAGAAGGCCCGGAGTAATATGCCTAAGCTGACCGAAAGCACTATCTTGATGGGAAAAAAATTCAATAAAAAGCAACTTGAAAATGAAATTCATTCATTTGCGATGCGCGAGGCGTTAGCACTGCAGCAGTCGATACCGAGAACTCAAGTTGAATTTCTTGCTCGAGTCGCCAAAGTTAAAAATCAATCCCAGTATGTTATTTTTCTAGAAAAAATTGCAGCTCAAATTAATAAACTACACCGGCAGTATCACGGCATGCAAAAGCAGCTAAATGGTGTGCAGCCGCTAGATAGAATAATGATTATTTCAGACATTAAGCAGCAGCTTGATGCATTGTTCAGTAAAGACTACCTATCCTCTATATCGTGGTTTAGATTGGAACAGTACACAAGATATATGAAAAGCATTGAAATAAGGCTGGAAAAGTATCAAAGAGAATTGCCTCGTCAGCGGTTGTTAGTCGGTCGGCTCGCCAGTTTAGAGCAGCGACTGCAAACCAAGCTGGCAGCATGTCGAGCAAGGGATGAAAAGTCGGAGGCATTTGAGAGTTATCGCTGGCTGCTAGAGGAGTATCGGATATCCTTATTTTCGCAGCAATTAGGTACCTTAGAGACAGTTTCGGAAAAAAGAATGCAGCAGAAGTGGCGAGAAATCAGCCAGTAACTCGCTAGATAATCGACAAGTTTAATTAACTTAAAATAAAAATGAACTTTTCACAAAGCTTGCACTATCAATAATCATATGCTGTAATGCGGCCAATTAAATGCAAACGCGGCGCTGCAAGTTTATTTAGTCTTTAAATTAGGCCGAATAAACAGGGCGCTTAATGAGCAGTAACAAATAGAATATAAATACAGTTAACAAGGTAGTTATTTGTTTTGTATTTTAATTATTCTTAACTTATAGTATTTTTTCAATGCATTACCGACTATACTCGAGTCGGATAACGCATTAAAAGAAAACTAGAAATAAAACATTCACTACTAGTATGTTGAATATTTAAGGGGAAAAAGAAATGAAAAAGTCAATTATCGCTCTAGCTATAGCTGGTGCAATGACTGTGCCAATGGTTGCTCAAGCTGATGCAACTTTGTTCGGTGAAATCCGTTATGACATCACAGATGTTGACGGAGATAATACTAATAGTAATATCTCACGTGTACGTATCGGCGTTAAAGGCGAAGAGACAATGGATAACGGCCTAACAGCTGGTTACTTCATTCGTTATGACGCTAAAGACGGCGCAAACGGCAATGTTAGCCTACACAAGTCTACAGTATATGTTGCTGGCGACTTCGGTAAGGTTGTAATGGGTGACACTGATAACCCTAACCAGTCTGTTGAAGATCGTACTGAATACGGTTTGTACTCTGGTGAGTTAACGGTTGTTGACACTGAATTCTCTGGCGGCGGTATCGCTTATGAGTCAAACAACATCAACGGCTTCAAATTTGCAGCTGGTATGGGCAACGTTGACCAAAAAGATAATAGTGTAGATAACTCTTCAGGTATCATGGTTTCTTACGATACTGATACCTTTGGTGTTACTGTTGGAGCTGGTCAGAACAAAGGCGCTAACAACAAGTCTAACTATGGTATTTCAGCTTCTGCAAAGTTGGCTGGATTTGACCTAGGTGCACGTTATTCAGTTCAGAAAGTTAATGCTGGAACTGATATTAAAGGCTACGCTCTTGGCGGATCTTACGCGGTTGATAAGTTAACTTTCTCACTGCAGCATGAATCAAGAAAGACAGGTTCTTTGAAAGAGAAAGCTTTTTCTGCTAGTGTAGACTATGCACTAGGTGGCAATGCTACTGTAACTCTTGCTGCATTAAGTGTAAACAAAGATGCTGAAGCAGAGAGAACTCCTGGTAAAAATGACGGAAGCAAAGATCAAGTTAAACTACGTTACAAAATCACTTTCTAAGCTGATTTTACTAACTTAGTTATCTAAAAAGGCTCCTTCGGGAGTCTTTTTTTGCTTAAAATAATTTCATCAATTTAGCGGCTTGTGTTAAAGCTAACATCTTGTTACAGGTAACTCGTTCAGTGAAAACTCTTCAGTGCATACTAATATCTCTCTGTTTACTTGTGTCTTTTACCGTAAATGCCACTCAAAGTAGCGATCCTTTGGAGGGGGTGAACCGCAAAATTCACAGTTTTAACAATTTGGTCGATTCGGTAGCGTTTAAGCCTTTAGCTAAAGGTTATAAAGCGGTGACCCCGGATATCGTTGAGGTGGGGGTAAAGAATTTTTTTGCTAATATCGGCGATATAGGGACTTTTGTCAACAATGTGCTGCAGCTGAAAATAGAAGATGCGGCGGTTGATTTAACACAGGTGAAGATTTCGGTCAAACTTTAGGTGTATGGGGTGTGCCTGCGGGTCCCTATTTAGTGTTGCCCTTTTTGGGGCCTGGTAGTCTTCGAGATTCTCCCGCCAGATTATTGCCATTAGATGGCTGGCGCTATATAGAGCACATACCGACGCGCAATGTTGGCTATGCTACGCGCTTAATGCAAAGCCGCGCTGAGTTTCTTTCCTATGAAGAAATCGTCACCGGTGATAATTACCTGTTTATTCGCGATGCCTACCTAGGTATTCGTCAGCACGCAGTCAACGATGGTATCGTCGACGAAATCTTCAATGAAGACTAGTTTATAGCTTATAGCTTATCCCCCCTACATACTTTTAGGCTTACCCCAATGCAGCCGCGAATCTTATTCCTGTTGATGAGCATGGTCGTGCTTAGTCCGATGGCTATCGATATCTATTTGGCGTCTATGCCGCAGATGGTCATCGATCTGCATGCGTCTACCAGTCAAGTTCAGTCGACAATCGCACTGTTCTTTTTTGCGATGGGCTTGGGGCAGATTTTTGTCGGCCCTCTGGCTGATCGCTACGGGCGCAGGCCGGTGGTTATTTGCGGTTTATTTTTATATTTACTAAGCAGCTTGGCTGCAGCTTTCGTCAACGATATTTGGCTGATGCAAGGTTGTCGGCTGTTACAGGGGCTAGCGGCCTGTGCTATTTCGGTAGTGATATTCAGTGTGGTTCGCGATCGATATAACTACGCGCGAAGCAGTAAAATATACAGCTATCTAAATGGGGTGCTCAGTGTGATTCCGGCCTTTGCGCCGATTTTTGGCAGTCTGTTGGCCAGCTATTTTGGCTGGCGCTCAACCTTTGTTTTTATGTTTGTCTACTCGCTACTAGTGCTATTGCTTATTTATCGCTACCTGCCTGAAACCTTAACGTTAGAAAATACCAGCACCGCGGCACGGCTTTATGATTGGCAGCGCTATTTGTCGGTGCTGTCCAGCAAGTGCTTTGTCTATTATGCACTTTGCAGTATGGCTGCGATGGCCGCTATTCTGAGTTATGTTAGCTATGCACCCGTGTGGTTGATTGACCATCTGGGTTTGTCGGCGACGGTGTTTAGTTTGTTGTTTGGTATGAATGCCTGCATCAGTATCATCATCTCTTTTTGTGCGCCGATTCTGATTGCTCGGCTTGGAAATAGGCGGGTGGTCAAGTTGGCACTAATCTCTATGTCAATAGCGGCACTGCTGCTGTTAGTGTTGGCGCTGTTATTTGTGTTAGAAGGGCTGTTGGCGGGGGTGGCATTTATGCTGCCGGTGATGTTCTTGAGTGCGGGTTTGTCACTACTGCTGGGGCCGGCGACCAGTATGGCGCTGTCTGAGTTTGCAGATCGGGCGGCGACCGCTTCTGCGCTGCTAGGTTTTATTCAGATGGTCGGCGCATCTATTGTCGTTATGTTAATTCAACAGACTAGTTTTACAGCGCCAATTGCAGTGGCGATAGTGCTTTTATCATTGGTGGTGCCGCTGTTGCTGATGATGAGCTTTAAGTACTTTGCGCAGTGGTATATGGAGCGCAGTGCAGGCTAGTGCTCTAGCTGATGTATGTTTATCTGTGCACTATTATGGAGTTATAGTGATATCTGGTGTATGGGCGAAGTAAGAAAGATGGCGTATCCTGTTGATTGATCCTGCAAGATCACAATCAACATTAGAGAGATACGCCATGACTAATTTTACAGCATCATCAGAAGCTAACCTAGAAAATATTGCTTTAGATCCGTTATCAGATTTACTCAGATTGGGAGCACAGGAGCTGATTGCCCRGGCTGTTGAAACTGAGCTCCAAGTGTTACTTGATCAGTACAAAGATGTTCGATTATTAGACGGTAGAAAAGCGGTCGTCAGAAATGGATTTTTACCGAGCAGGACAGTTCAAACAGGTATCGGTGATGTTGAGGTGAAGGTGCCTAAAGTACGAGATCGTAGTAAGACTGGCGTTAAATTTAACAGCAACTTGCTACCTCCATATCTCAAGAGAGCGAAGAGCATTGAGGAGCTCATTCCTTGGCTCTACTTAAAAGGTATATCCACGGGTAATATGCAGGAATCACTGACCTCATTACTTGGGGAGCAGGCCGGTGGATTATCGGCGAACACAGTCTCGAGGCTAAAAGCTAAGTGGTTAGCTGAACACAGCGAATGGCGGCAGCAGGATCTCAGCCAAAAGCGCTATGTTTATTGGTGGGCTGATGGTATTTACAGTAATGTGCGCATGGATGATAAGTTGTGTTTATTAGTGATCATTGGTGTCACAGAGCAAGGTACGAAAGAGATAGTGGCCATAGAAGACGGCTTTAGGGAATCAACGGCTAGTTGGTTGGAACTATTAACTAATTTGCGTGAACGTGGGCTTACCGCCTCCCCCAAACTTGCTATTGGCGATGGAGCATTGGGATTTTGGAATGCGATGCGAAAGTCGTATCCTAGCTGTCGTCACCAACGTTGCTGGGTGCATAAAACGGCCAATGTATTGAACAAGCTTCCAAAATCAATGCAGCCCAAGGTTAAAGCTGCGCTTCATGAAATATGGATGGCAGAGACACGCGAGAAAGCGCATACAGCCTTTAGCCGAACGATAAAGAGCTTCTGTGCAAAGTATCCGAAAGCGATGAAGTGCTTAACTGACAGCAAAGAAGAGTTATTAGCTTTTTATGATTTTCCAGCCGAACACTGGACACATATCAGGACGACAAATCCAATAGAGTCGACCTTTGCTACTGTTCGATTACGAACAAAGAGAACACGCAGTTGTGGCTCAAGAGATACGACATTAGCGATGATTTATAAGCTGATAGAGTCGGCTCAGAAAAGGTGGAAAAGAATTAAGGGCTTCGCGTTGTTAACGCTAGTAGTTAACAACGTTGAGTTTAAAGACGGTTTACAAGTAGAGGATCAATCAGAGAGCGCTGTTGCTTGATCCATACACCAGATTTGACAATAACTCACTATTATGCTGAGAGTAGTATTTAAAGACAGTTAGTCTGGGGGTGTTAATAAAAAAAGTTTGAAGTAGTGCTTATGGAGGGGGTGTAAATAGTTGGTGGAGCCAAGGAGGGTCGAACTCCTGACCTCAACGCTGCCAGCGTTGCGCTCTACCAGCTGAGCTATGGCCCCAATTTTATCTAGTGGTATCTGCATGAAATATATTGAAAAGAGATGGTGGAGCCAAGGAGGGTCGAACTCCTGACCTCAACGCTGCCAGCGTTGCGCTCTACCAGCTGAGCTATAGCCCCATCACTGTTTCATGCTTTTCATGAGAGGCGCGTATTCTGCCATATTCGAGATTAAAATCAATAGCTAAGTATAAAAATAGTCCTTCAATCTATAAATAGCTATCGATCTGGCTGGCGGTTTTAGTGTTGGCTATTTAATGCCTGGTACTCTTTATCCCAGCGCTTGTTTTCCTTCTTCGAGGGGCTGCCCAAAATATTCAGTGCATGCCGGACTCGAGCCCTGCTCATGTCTGGGCCCAATATAGCCATAGAATCCATAATCGAAACGCTTTGGCTACTGCCTGAAATGGCGACGAATAATGGAAACAGTAGCTCTCTTATCTTAAGCTGCATATGGTCTGCAAGTTGTTGCAGACAAGTGTAAAGTGCATCTTTATCCCACTGTGTGTGGCTGTCGAGCTGCCAGGCCGAAAATTGCAGGATTTTACGAATATCCATAATCTCCAACGACTTGTGCTTGAAGTCTGTTTCGTCAAGATCCAGCATGCCCGCTAGGAAAAAATTAGCCAGTGGTGCTACATCGGAAAAAGTGTCTACCCGCTGTTGAATCAGTGGAATGATTTTCATCAAGTATTCAGGATTAAGTGCCCACTTTTGGTAAGCTTGTGCAAATTCAGCGGTGTTGAGGTTCTCTCGCAGCCAGAGGCCGTTTAACCAGCTGAGTTTGGTCTGATCAAAGATTGGCCCGCCTAAAGAGACTCTTTTTATATCAAAATTATCGAACATTTCCGCGCGACTAAACTTTTCACGTTCATCCGGCATTGACCAACCCATGCGCGCCAAGTAATTAAGTAAACCCTCTGGCAGGAAGCCCATGCGCTGGTAATAGAGGATGCTGGTTGGGTTTTTACGTTTAGAGAGTTTAGATTTATCGGGGTTGCGCAGCAGCGGCATATGACAGAGCACCGGCATTTTCCAGTTGAAGTATTTGTACAGCAACTGATGCTTAGGCGCAGAGTTAATCCACTCTTCACCGCGTAACACATGGCTGATCTTCATCAAATGATCGTCGACCACATTGGCTAAATGGTAGGTTGGCATGCCATCGGATTTAAGTAGAATTTGCGCGTCAACCATTGACCATTCAATTTCTATTTTTCCTCTTAACATATCCTCGAATACGCAAGTACCAGAGGTTGGTATTTTCATGCGGATCACAAAGGGGAGCTCTGCCTGTTCGCGCCTTAATTGCTCGTCTGCTGGTAGTGCTAGTGCGTCTTGTTGCATCGCGGCTGGCAGGCCTTGCTCGCGGCGTTGATTGCGTATCGTATCTAGTTCTTCACGGCTTAAATAGCAGCGAAAGGCATGGCCGTCGGCGAGTAACTGCTGGGCGTATTTGGTGTAGATATCGCGGCGTTCACTTTGGCGGTAGGGTCCGTATTCGCCTCCTACATCGGGGCCCTCGTCCCAGTCTAGGCCCAGCCAGCGCAAGGAATCCAAAATTGTCTGTTCAGAGGCACTGGTGCTGCGGGTCTGGTCAGTATCTTCGATACGCAAAATAAACTTACCACCTTGCGATCTGGCGAAAGCTAAGTTGAAGAGAGCAATGTAGGCGGTGCCAACATGCGGATCACCCGTCGGTGAAGGAGCAATACGAGTACGAACAGTCATGTTTATCCTGTGGTAAGTATGATTAATATAAACCTGAATCAGTGCTTTAAAAGTAAATACAGAGTGTAAAATATTGGTTTTACAGTGGTATTGAAAAATATTAACCGTACTTACTTATTAACTGAGTGCAGTGGCTATTTTTATCAGCGCTGTAGAATCAAAAGCCTGTGCTATGTGCTGTAGTGAAGTCTGATTCAGGGTAAAAAGATTTCAATTATACCTGTGCCTCTCGTGCTAAGGAAGGATTTGTATGCTCTTAAACTGCTGGAAAAATAATAATTTTGCAATCAGCTGCATCTGCTTAGCGGTGGCTTGCGTATTTAATCTATAGAGAAGCAAGCTTAACTAAATGATGAGGAAATTATATGAATAGCTGGATGGGAAAGTTTTTACTGTTGCTTATCGGGTCGTTGTTTGCGCTGCAAGCAATGGCTGGCGATAAACCAGTGTTTACCGAAAACGGCGTGGCACTTAGAGGATACGATACGGTTGCTTATTTTACTCAAGCTAAGCCAGTAAAAGGTAAAAAATCTTTTGTGGTTAATTATAAGGGAGCTAAATGGCATTTCTCATCGGCGGCTAATCAGCAGCTTTTTAAAGAAAATCCTAAAAAATACGCCCCACAATATGGCGGCCACTGTGCCTTTGCGATAGCCAACGACAAGTTAGTAGCTGTCGACCCTAAAGCGTTTACTATTGTAAATGATAAGCTCTATCTCAACTACAGTCTGTCGGTCAGGAAGCGTTGGGCTAAAGATATTCCAGGATATATCGCTGATGGTGATCAAAACTGGGCTAAGCTGTAATTCTAGCCGACGGTTTTATACCGTTAGCTAAAGGGGTTACCGCACTGCTTTGTCGGTGAAATGAATCCTTGTACTGTGAGTAAGGCCTGTAAAATAGCCTAATCAAGTCTAGGCATGTCATCTTCTTCGGTCGTGATTAAGATTATAGGCTCTTTATGCAGTCCGCGGTTAATTTTAGCGGGGCTGCTAGCAGGCTTTTTGTGTTGCTGATCTTGAAGAATATCGACGGATTGCCGCGGAGTTTCGGCGGCGCTTGGCGCCGTTTCTCGCTGCTTTTTTTCTGGATCATGGTAGGCGCTACAACCGGATAGCAGCAGTAAGCTAGCCAGTAAAATTATAAAATATTTCATCGGTATCTATTCTTTTGTTGCCGGGTTGATTATTTGGCTAATTGTTGGGTAGCCCAGAAAAATTCAGTGCTCTTGCTGATAGCAGGTGCGCCTAGAGGTGCATAATCTAGGTCTGAAAAAGCCTTATTTGCGGTGACTAAGGCTTGGAAAAACACGGTACAGTCTGCAGAGTTTTTCATGATAGAGCTAAACCTTAAGCCATTTCTAGCAATTATCCACTGATAGGGCTCGGTACGCAAAACTCTTTTACTGGCACTGATGAAATCTGAATTTTTCAAATAGTCCAACAATGCTGGGTGCTGATATCGGAGGTTCGCATGCAGGCCATTTAAATGGCAAGCGAGCATGTTTTGTTGCACTTTATAGAGGGTAAACTGGTCGATTAAGCAGGGCTGTTGTTGTAAAACCTGTTGTGAAATTTGCTGTGGAGCTTGGTCTGAAAGCTGTGCTGAAGGCTCCAAGCTTTGCTGTTCAATGAGTAAGCTGTAACAGTTTTGGTAATGATGCAGTGCTAATTGCTGCTGGTTTTCCAGCTCAGCGCCCTGGCCATTATTTCGGTGTAACGGTAGTTGGTCTAAGTGAATATCTGCTTTTAACCAGTTTAATCGCGCCCTTCTTAAACGACTGCCAAAGTGCAGGTCATGTGCTAAAAAAAGTAAAAAATCATCGATGTCTTGACGATGTCCCGAGTGCTGCTTGCAGGCAATCAATCGGTTGTAGATCGCTAGTAGGGCCTGTGTATCGGCTGGAAAAGGCGAGGGGAAGCACTGCTCATGCAAGGTCAATATTATCTTGCTGATATGGCTATTGGCTTTTCGGTGAGGTTGGCGATACAGCGCATACAAGGTCTTCTCATCGATTCCTGCCGGATAGATCAAGTCAATTTGTTGCAAAAAATAATCCCAAGTCCAGCCCTGTGCCTTGAGACGGTGAATTTTACTGTATAAATTTGACATAGCATAATTCTTATAAAAGTAGAAGCCCATTCTATAAAGAGTCTGCGGTTAAGGCTAGTTCAACTGCTGTTTATACTTAATTATCTTTAAGGTCAGTGACTAAATGCTGATCGGAGCAATATTTTAAAAAGTATAAATAGGTGAAAAAATGAAATATTTAACCGTATTACCGCTGTGCATTTCTTTAAGTGCATCCGTAGCACTTGCCGGCTGCACAGCTGTTAGGGATGAATTTGCTGGCCGCCAAAAAGAGGCACCTGTAGCGCAGATCAAGCTGCACAAAATGGTATCGATGCTCGACTCTAGTCAGTATTCAACAATAGCTATGCCCCTCCAATCACCGCAGTCTTTACCATTACCACTATTTGAGTCCAATACTGAAAAATATCAATTGTTGACGGCGCATTTACCAATTGATCCGGTTAAGACTCCTTTAAGTACGTTTAGTACCGATGTTGATACCGCAAGTTTTAGTAATGTTCGGCGTTTTATCAGCCGGGGAGTGCTGCCACCAGTTGATGCGGTACGCACTGAGGAGATTGTCAATTATTTTGATTATCACTATGCCGCCCCTACTCAAGAAAATCAAACGGTTAAATTAGCCTATGAGCTTTCAAGCAGTCCCTGGAACCCTAAGGCAAAATTATTGAAAGTATCTTTGCAAGCTAAAAAATATCAAAATACTAAGGGCAGTAATCTAGTTTTTTTGATCGATGTTTCAGGCTCAATGGCTAGCAAAAATAAACTACCTTTACTTAAAAAATCGTTAAACTTGTTAACCAAAGGGTTAAAAAGTAACGATTGTATCGCGATTGTCGCCTATGCGGGAAATGCAAATGTGGTGCTAAATGTCACCTCAGGTAACGCTAAGCAAAAAATTCGTCAGGCGATTGATGATTTACGTGCCGGTGGCTCCACCAATGGTGGAGATGGTTTAAATATTGCCTATCAACTTGCCGCGGCAAATTTTATTAAAGGTGGAGTGAATAGAATATTGTTAGCCACAGATGGTGATTTTAATGTCGGTATGAGTAACCCATCAGAGATGAAAAAGTACATTGAAAAGCAGCGTAAGACCGGTATTGATTTAAGTGTTTTAGGTTTTGGTGAAGGAAATTACAATGATCACTTAATGGAAGAACTGTCGAATGCCGGCAACGGTAACGCGGCCTATATAGACAGTTTACAGGAAGCACAAAAAGTGCTTGTCGATCAAGTATCAGCAACCTTTCGCACGGTTGCTTACGATGCAAAAATTCAGCTTGAATTTAATCCGCAGGTGGTCGCTAGCTATCGACTGTTAGGGTATGAAAACAGAGCATTAGCAGATAGTGATTTTGTTAATGACGATAAAGATGCGGGCGAGATAGGAGCGGGTCAAAGCGTTACTGCTCTCTATGAAATCTTTTACAACGGTGAAGAATCTGCAATAGCACTGCGCTATCAGAAAAACAGTAGTCGTAAGCTCGATTCTGCAGCGGAATTAGGCTTTATCAAAATTCGCTATAAGCTCGGCCATAACTTGCCATCAAAACAATATAGCCTTGCAATCCGACAGCCTAGCTTTGTTGAGCTTGGGCAAAGCTCTGACAGTTTTAGATTTGCCGCCGCCGCAGCTGCATACGCAGAAAAATTGCGCAATAGTGAATATCTGCGAAAATTTAAGTGGTCTCAAATTATAGCACTAGCCAGTAGTGCTAAAGGAAAAGACCAATACGGTTACCGTAGCAGTTTTATACAGCAGCTCAGATTAAGTGAAAATATTGAGTAAAGCGCTCGCGAGTATCTATACAGCTGTTGACGATTGCTTGAATATTTTGCGGAGATTTCAGTAAAACCTTGCCAGCGAAGGTAGGGCCAGGCAGTTGATGCTCATCATCGCCGCTAAGTATTAAAAATAGCGCTGAATCAATGATTTAGTGCTGATTTAAAAATTTTCAATATCATAACCCTCCTATTATCATTATAAAAATTATCTTCTCTCCTCAATTTTGTATAAAGAATTCAAATAATTACCAATCATTTTGCTATTTAATAATATTAAAAAATATAGCTATTTATTGGTGTTTATAGAAATGATGGCTATCTTTAATGTAGAGAGATAATAAGTACCATCACTTGGCAGAGACTCTTGATTACGCTGCGTTCACTTTAGTGGATAAATGAATTTTGTTATTCACTAAAGTGCAGGGCTTGTTCAGAAATTTGCCAGTGATTTTAATCTGTGAAGAGAGCTGTGCCATGCAAGAAACCCACTGTATATCACTACCTGAAGATATGACAATCGGTAATATTAGTGACTGCCAAACTGAGCTGTTATCGGCACTTAATAAAGTGCTAGCAGTGAGTGTCGATTTTTCGACCTTGCAACACATTGATACTTCGGGGGTACAATTACTGTTGGTCTTTATTCGCCAAGCCGAAAACGGCCAAGTCAAATTGATATGGCAGAAGGAGAGTGATCTGTTATCGAGCATCACTGAGAAACTAGGTTTCAAGCAGCTAACCAATTCAACAACTTGGCCTACTTTAAACACTAGTACTGCTGCGGAGCAGCTGTAAATGGCTTCACTACTGATTGTCGATGATTCAGTGTCAGTACGCACCATGCTCAATCAACTGCTTACTCAAGCGGGACATATCATAGATGAGGCTGGTGATGGTGAAGAGGCCTTGGAAAAAGCACAGCTAACAAATTACGATTTAATCCTCACCGATGTCAATATGCCGCTATTAGATGGCATAGAACTATGTCGGGAGTTGCGACAAATGCAAAATTTCAGGTTTACTCCGATTCTTATCATCACTACTGAAAGTGCAGATAAAATCAAGCAAAAAGGAAAGTTGGCAGGGGCGACCGGCTGGTTAATCAAGCCTTTTGATCCTGATAAATTGGTCAAGACAGTTAACTTACTTTGCGGTAAAAGTGCATGAGTGTTGATTTAAGCCAGTTCGTTGGTGAGTTCTTGCAAGAGAGTTTTGAAGGGCTTGAACTGATGGAGTCTTGCCTATTAGAATTTTCAGATGCTCCAGATATAGTTGATAGTATTTTTAGGGCGGCTCATTCTATCAAAGGTGGAGCGGGTACATTTGGCTTAGCGGAAATTGCTGAGTTCACTCATGATGTTGAAACCATTCTCGACGAGATGCGCAGTGAGCATTTAGCGGCCAACACTGAAATTATCAACAGCCTGCTACAGTCTGTCGATGTACTGCGCATGATGCTCAATGCCATTCGAGATGAGGGTGAAATCAATACTTTGCAAGTATTCAACGTCAAAGCTAGATTACAGGCAATTATCGATGAAAATAATCCTGTAAAAACCGGCTCAACTCCCGAAAAGGAGTGCTCTGTTGTAGCAAAATTAGGAGCAACATTAGCAACGACACTGGCTACAACATCAGCAGAGACACTAACCACCGAGCAATCAACCGCTAATTGTTGGTTGATTGAATTCAAACCAAGTTTAAATATGCTCAAAAGTGGTAATGAACCGGTGCATTTATTTGCCGCTTTGGCAGAGTTGGGAGATTTGCAGCTTGAACCTAAAATTGAGCGACTGCCGGATGTTGAATGTTTTGATGCCGAATCTATTTACCTTTGGTGGTCATTAAAATTATCTATAGTAGCTGATCCAATCAAAGCGCAGCAGGACATTCAGGAAGTGTTTGAGTGGGTCGAAGATTTCTGTGAGCTGAGTATCAGCCAAGCAGCTCCTCCGGCTTTGCTCGAAAATTTTGAGCTAACAGCACAAGCAACAACCATAATTGCCGCTGACCGAGTAATTAAATCTAGCCCCGCACAAAAAAATATTGCAGTTGAAGCCAGTGAAACGTTTAAAAAATCACAGGCTATCGAAGTGAGTTCGGTACGCGTTGACACTGAAAAACTCGATGAATTAATGGACAGAGTAGGAGAGCTAGTCGTTACGCAGTCAATGTTGAGCCAAGCAGGCATGGAATTATTAAAAACAGGACACAATAGCCAAAGACTTGAGCAGGGCCTAGTTCAGTTAGCCAGCAATACCCGCGACTTACAAGAAGATGTCATGCGGATGCGGATGTTGCCAATTAGTTTTGTCTTCAATCGCTTCCCGAGATTAGTGCATGATATTAGCTTGAATTTAGGAAAAAAAGTCTCGCTAGAGATGTCGGGTGCACAAACCCAGATAGATAAAACCGTGCTGGAAAAAATAGGCGACCCTCTGACCCATTTACTTAGAAATGCTTTAGATCACGGTTTGGAGCTGCCGGCGCAACGCATCGCCAGCGGCAAACCTGAAACCGGTACCATAAAACTGGATGCCTACCATCAAAATGGCTTTATCGTCATAGCTATAAGCGATGATGGGAAGGGGCTAGATGTGGTTGAAATTCGGGCCAAAGCACTGCAAAAAAACTTAATTACAGAAGAGCAAATCCTCTCTGAAGACGACATCCATGCGTTAATTTTCAAAGCTGGCTTCTCAACTGTTGAGCAGCTGTCTGAACTCTCCGGACGTGGAGTCGGTATGGATGTTGTGCTGCGCAACATCGAAGGTCTAGGTGGCCAAGTCAATTTAGTCTCCAATGCAGGTCGGGGATCAACCTTTAGCGTCAGTGTTCCATTAACATTGGCAATTATCGAAGGGCAGTTAATTAAGATCAACGCTGAAAGGTACGTGATTCCCCTAGTATCAATTATCGAGACTGTGTCGATTCCAACTTCTGCAATAAAGTATCTAGGTGCGCATAGTCAATTCATCGATTATAGAGATGAGTATATTCACTTAATCGACTTGAAGGCGATGTTGAATCCGATCAGCAGCGAGACTGAAGCTAATCAACAGTCTAAATTTGAGCGGGGGTCGCTGTTGATTATTGTCGCTGAATCAGCAGCTAAAAAAGTAGGCTTTATTATTGATCAACTCGATAGTCAGCAACAATTTGTGGTTAAGCCTCTGGAAGCTAATTTTAAAAAAGTAGCAGGGTTGGTGGGTGCCACTATCTTAGGTGATGGCAGTGTGGCACTGATATTGGATACCGCGGGCTTAATTGCAAAAGATCAGCGTTTAAATAATGTGCCGCCTATGGATAGGGAGGTGACAGCCCTGTAGATTTATATTGCCAGTTGGCGAGGATTAATTAAAGCTGAATCCTTGATTTTAAAGTCAATACAGAGTGGTTTAATTTCTTATGCTAAATAGGGTGTTCAAGGGATTTGTTTAGATTAATAAATATAAAATCGGGAACGGATTAGATGCAAGTGGAAGCAGCACAACCGCAACAAAATATACTGGCGGGGGATCAAGAAGGTCGGCAGTATCTGAGTTTTTTATTGGATGGTGAAGAGTACGCTATCGATATTTTCAGGGTGCAAGAGCTTCGTGGTTGGACACCCGTTACTCGAGTGCCCGATATGCCAGATTATTTGAAAGGGGTTTTAAATCTGCGCGGCGCGATTATCCCAGTGATTGATCTGCGAGAGCGCTTTGCGCTGCCTCAGGTGGTGTATGGTCCGACCACTGTCGTGGTGGTGATAAAAGTAGAGAGTGAAAATACTGAACGGGTGATGGGGATTATCGTCGATGCAGTCGCTGAAACTTACACCTTTGCAGAAGAAGATATCCAACCGTCTCCCCAGGTCGGAGGCTCGGTAAATTCTGATTTTATAACCGGCTTAGTTGCTCGAGAAGAGCGGATGATCGTGCTGATGGATATCGATGCCCTGATGAACTCGGACGAGCTGGCGATCACTTTGGAAAATGACCAAATAGACTCAGTAGTAGAATAACAGTAGTCGTTTATTGAAGCTCGGATATGAAAAATTACTCAGATTTAAATCAGTTGGGGGATAGAATGAAATTAAATATGCCAATTACCGATCGAGAAGTTTTCATGGCAGAGGGGAAAGATTTAGTCACGAAAACCGATTTGAAAGGAATAATAGTCTATGCCAATCCTGCATTTGTTGAAATCAGTGGCTACTCTTTAGCTGAATTAGTCGGTAAAAACCACAATTTAGTGCGTCACCCAGATATGCCTGGTGAAGTATTTAAAGATTTATGGGACACCATTAAACTAGGTCGTCCCTGGACGAAATGTGTTAAAAATCGCTGTAAAAATGGAGACTTTTATTGGGTCAAAGCCAATATCACGCCGGTATTTCGCAACGATATAGTGGCAGGTTATATGTCGGTGCGAACGCTGGCAAGTATCGATGATATTAAGCAATCTGAAGTACTGTATGCTGAACTATCCGCTAGTAAAACCACTCTGATCGATCCGAAAAAATTAGCCACTGCAAATTTAACAAAAAAACTAGATCAATCTGCGATGATGGCGATGGCAGTATTAGTGGCGTTGACCGCACTGATATATGCCTTGGAGATCGCCGCTGAATTCTTGCTGATAGGGCCTTCGGCTGGGTTTTGCTGGTTATACTTTAGTATTAAACAGACCTTTAAGCGAGAGCTTATCGCTCCGCTTAAGGAGATTATTACAGCGATGGTTAAAATATCGGAAGGTAGCTATTTAACTAGCTTCGCCCTGGATGATCCAGGTGAAATAGGAGCCTTGCAGCGAGCGGTCAATATGTTGGGAGTTAAGCTGGGCTTTGATGTGAACAATGCACAAGAGCAAAGTGATAAAAATTTACGGATTAAAATGGCGCTGGATAATGTCGAGTCAAGTGTGATGTTGGTCGATAATAATGGTTTGATTATTTATACCAATAACTCGGTCAGCAAAATGATAAAAAACGCGGAGCAGGATATTTTAAAACAGCTACCCAATTTTGATTCGAGTAAGTTATTGGGAGCAAACTTTAACTCTTTTCATACGGACCCTGATCGACGATGCAATTTATTACAAAAATTCACTAAAGCTTATAAAAGTGAAATAAATTTAGGCAATAGAACTTTAGGTTTTACTGGCAATCCGGTTGTCGATGAACACGGCAATCGCTTAGGCACAGTGGTTGAATGGAAAGACTTAACCGATCAATTGAATGCCGAACTGCAAATTCAACAATTGATTGACAATGCCGCCAATGGTGATTTTGAACGACACTTAGATACCGAGGGCTACTCTGGGTTTTTGTATAATGTCGCCTGTGCTATTAACTTGATGATGGACTCAGTCACCTTGCCGATCAAAGAGGCGAAGCGGGTGTTGGAAAGTGTTGCTGAAGGCGACTTGACCAAACAGATGAGCGGTGAGTTTAGCGGTGAGTTTGAAGCGTTAAATATCGCGGTCAATACCTCAATTTCAAATTTATCTACTATGGTCGCAAAGATACGAAATGCCGGTGATAACATAAAAAGTGGTGCCTCTGAAATAGCCACAGGCAATGCGACACTCAGTAGTCGAACAGAATCTCAAGCGGCGACACTGGAAGAAACCGCATCCTCCATGGAGCAGATAACCGCAACGGTTAAACGCAATGCGGATAATGCAGCAGAGGCCAAAAAACTCTCGGAATACTCACAGCAACTCGCGGTAAAAGGCGGCGATATATCCAGGCGAGTGATCTCGTCAATGGTAGATATTAGTAACAGCGCTTCTAAAATTGCAGAAATAATTACCGTGATCGATGAAATAGCATTTCAAACTAATTTACTGGCTTTAAACGCGGCAGTTGAAGCCGCTAGAGCAGGCGATCAGGGGAGAGGTTTTGCGGTTGTCGCATCAGAGGTAAGAATATTAGCGCAGCGCAGCGCCAAAGCGGCTAAAGAAATTAAGTCTTTGATCAACGAGAGCGCTGAAAAAGTTGAAGAGGGTAATTCTTTTGTCGTTGAATCAGCTAAAGCACTAGTGGACATCATTGCAGCGATTCAAAGTGTGACTGAGTTGGCCTCAGAAATAGCCTCATCTAGTAGAGAGCAGGCAATTGGTATTGAACAGGTAAATACCGCGGTCAATCAGATGGATGAAGTGGTACAGCAAAATGCCGCACTGGTTGAAGAAGTATCGGCAGCTTCACTCTCCCTTGACGGAGAGGCGATTCAATTAAAGTCATTAGTGAGCGCCTTTAAGGTCAACAATACTGATGAAGTCGAAAGACGCACAGTGCGTACCACTACTCAGCAAAGAGGCGTAAGTGCAGATAAAGCGCACAGTATGAGAGCCACTGATAAAAAAACCTATGCGCTGGGGGAGAGCGATGAAGAGTGGCGTGAGTTTTGATTATAACCGACTGAGATCTTCGACCATATAATAACAACCTATAAAGTTTTTCACGTTGAGACCGCTGCATAACGTTGCGAGCGAAGGTGAGGCAAGGAAAAACCCGGCGAGCTGGCGAAGTCAGTGTGCCCCTCTCTTTGGGTATAGTATGCCCTTCTTTATGGGTATTACTGGTGTAAATGAGCCTATTTAGCTGGTTTTTAACGCCGTATTATCGAGCGCAGTTATCATAGCCTCCGGGTAAGTTATGCAGAGGTCTCATCGAGAAACAGAATATGCAAGTCGATATTGGTCACTAGTGCAAGCGATTAAGTAATAGGTGGATGCCGCTAATGGAACCATTGTTAAACCTTGGACGAGAGTTCGATTTTACCGATAAACAGTTCGCAAAAGTTAAAAGTGATCTCTATGACTATGCGGGAATAGTGTTAGCGGATCATAAAAAAAGCATGGCTTACAATAGATTAGTGAGACGTTTAAGGGCGCTAAATCTGCAGAGCTTCGATAGCTACTTTAATTTCATTGCGGCAAACCCGGTTGAAATTAACCAATTTATAAATGCGCTGACCACCAACTTATCTTCTTTTTTTCGCGAGAAGCACCATTTTGATTTTATAGTATCCACCATTATCCCTCGGATTCGTGCTTCAGCTCAGCAGCGGATTAGAATTTGGTCAGCGGGCTGTTCAAATGGAGAAGAAGCTTATTCGATTGCCATGTCCCTCACGGAGTCACTGCTAAGCATTGATCGATATGATATTAAAATACTGGCCACAGATATAAATTCAAGCGTATTAGAAACCGCTCAACGGGGGCTCTATGATATAGATCGAATAAAATTATTAGAGCCACATCTAGTGCGAAAATATTTTATAAAGGGGAGAGGGAATTACCATGGAAAAGTACAAATACGGCCAGAACTACAGCAAATGATTCATTTTAAATATTTAAATTTAATCAGTGAATGGCCGATGCAGGGGCAGTTTGATTTTATATTTTGTCGAAATGTGATGATTTATTTTAATCGACAAACCCAGCGGCAATTGATTTTAAATTTAGCTCGTTATATCCAACCTGAGGGCTATTTATTTGTTGGTCACTCAGAGGCATTAGCTCACCAGCAAAGTGATTTTAAGCTAATAGGTAAAACAATTTATCAGCACCAGGCAACGTTATGAATCGGTCCGCGGCTCCAAGAATATTAGGATTTGAACATTTAGCTAGCTCTTGGCAGCAAAAGTGGCAATGCTACGGCATAAGAGTCATGCAAGGTGATTTTTGTGTAACTAACCAAGAGGTGGTGCTCACTACAGTATTGGGGTCTTGTATAGCGGTTTGTATCTATGATCCTTCGATGGGCTACGGCGGCATGAATCATTTTATGCTCCCTAAGTTAACTGGTGATTTTGATCGGGATAAGCCATTGCGCTACGGACTTTTTGCCATGGAGCAATTAATAAACCAGCTTTGGAAAAGTGGCTGTAAAAAGCACAACCTAAAATTGAAAGTGATCGGAGGCGGCAGAATGATAGACGGTTTTTCCGACATCGGGAAGCTCAATATAGAATTTATCGAGCAGTACGTTAAAGATGAAAAGCTAGACTTGATCGCCAGTGATTTAGGGGGCGATTATGCGAGAAAATTAGCATTTTTCCCCGCTACTGGACGGCTGCTAGTGAATCGGATTCCGTCTATCGATACACAGACAGAAATAATTACAGCAGCTGTGAATGCCAAGGAACAGGGTAAGTTTGTCACGCAAAATACGGTCGAGCTATTTTAGCCAGAGAAACCACTTTGATAAAAGTCCTAATCGTTGAAGATTCACCCATCATGCGCAAGATTTTAGCTAAAGTATTAGCTGACCGGACTCTGTTTCAGGTTGAATGTGCCGAAGATCCTTATGTCGCGCGTAAAATAATCAAACAATTTCATCCCAATGTGATTACCTTAGATATTGAAATGCCGAAAATGGATGGCATTACCTTTTTACGCAACTTAATGAAACTTCATCCCCTGCCAGTTGTGATGCTCTCAACTATGACTCAACAGGGTGCTGAGGCCACGGTGACAGCCTTAGAGTTAGGCGCGGTAGATTTCATAGGTAAGCCAAAGGCTGATGCAGATAATCAAAACCTGCTCGACTTTCAAAGCAGTTTGATTGAAAAAGTTATCCTCGCGGCTAATAGCTACTCAACAATCAAAAAGCATCGAGAGTTTTTCAGCGTCCCCCTCAGCTTGATCAAAAAACCACTCGGTGCCCAACAAGTAGCTGGCAAACTTATTGCAATAGGGGCATCTACCGGCGGTATAGAGGCAATAAAACAAATTTTGAGGCACTTGCCGAATAATCTGCCGCCGATAGTTATTGTGCAACATTTACCTAAATTGTTCAGCGAAAGATTTGCAAATCGGCTCAATGCTGGTGTCGAGCTCAAGGTAAAAGAAGCTGAAAATGGTGATGTTTTACACTCAGGTTTCGCCTATATAGCAGCGGGAGGTAGGCACTTACAGATTAAAAGTACTGGCGAGCAGTTAGTGTGTGTCTTGAGTGATCAAGCGAAGGTCAATCGACACCGGCCCTCGGTTGACGTACTGTTCGACTCACTAAGTGACTTGAATGCAGAAAAGCTGTTACTAGTATTGTTAACGGGCATGGGCAAAGATGGCTCACAAGCCATGAAAAGGTTAGCCGATATGGGAGCCTACACTATCGTACAAGACCAGCAGTCGAGTATTGTGTGGGGAATGCCAGGTAGTGCTGTGGCATTAAACTGTGTTGACCTACAGCTATCGCTCAATCAAATTTCCCAAAAACTGCAAAGCCACTTTCAATAACTATCCTGATTACCCATCAGACTCAGCCGACTTTATAAGAAACTATTTTTTCAGCATTATCATCAATTGGTTACGATGAATTATAAGATGTAGCAGTATCCAGGGTAATTATCTTACCAAAGCGTTTTCTGCTATACCTATCGCCAATACTAGGGTTTGAGGGGCTTGGCCT
>ASZJ01000082.1 GCA_000416275.1 Osedax symbiont Rs1 | reverse complement strand
TTGCCAATACTAGGGTTTGAGGGGCTTGGCCTAACCATAGCTGAAAGTGCTGGGTAATCAGGATAACTATTACCTGAATCAGTGACTTCACTGCACTACATAGCGCAAGCTCTTGATTCTACAGCGGTTAGAAAAATACCCGCTGAACCTACGGGTGCAGCTAAGATTTTTCAATTCCACTGTAGAACCAATATCTTACACTCTGTATTCACTTTGAAGTCACAGATTCAGGTATTATCTAAAGCGGCGGTTATTTCCCTGCTGGAAATAAATTTCTACTGCGCAAGCCCACTCCCTCGCAGCGACTTTGTTTTCGATGATATAGCAGCTAGGTGCAGTGCTATAGGCGATAGCTGAGTGCCAAACTATCCGCTGGCTAAAATTTCTAGCAATCCCTCCACGGTATTAAATCGCTCTTCTGTTCCCGGCATCGGGAAGGTAAAGGTTAGCTGGCTGGCACCGCTTAGTTTGTAGCGATTAGGTTGCTTTTGCATCAAGCTGATTAAGGTCATCGGCTCAATCGGAGTGTCGGTCGAGAAATCAATTTTTCCATGGCTGACGCCGGCATCTATTTTGCTTATTTTTAAACGATCGGCACTGTGTTTTATCTGGGTGATCCGAAACAGATTTTTAGTGGCATCGGGTAGCAGTCCGAAGCGGTCAATCATTTCTATTTGTAGCTCTTTTAGTTCAGTGTCGTTAACACTACTAGAGATGCGCTTGTACATCACTAGGCGAATGTGCACATCGGGTAGGTAATCATCTGGAATAAGCGCCGGTAAATGCAAGTTTATCTCTGAACCGAACTGCAGCGGTTTGTCCAAATTAGGCGTTTTACCTTCGCGGATCGCCTCGATGGCTTGCTCTAACATCTCCATATATAAGGTAAAGCCAATCCCTTGTATCTGGCCGCTCTGCTCTTCGCCTAATAGCTCGCCAGCGCCGCGTATTTCTAAATCGTGACTGGCCAAGGTAAAGCCGGCGCCTAAGTCTGTCGCCTCGGCAATGGCCTCTAAACGCTTTTTAGCATCTTTGCTGATCGACTTAGGGTGGGGAGTTAATAAGTACGCATAAGCCTGATGATGAGAGCGGCCGACCCTGCCTCTCAGCTGGTGGAGCTGGGCTAAACCGAACTTGTCGGCTCGCTCGATAATAATGGTGTTGGCGTTGGGAATGTCAATGCCGGTTTCAATAATGGTGGTACATAACAGCACATTATAGCGCTTGTGATAAAAGTCTGACATCACTTGTTCCAGCTGGCGCTCACGCATTTGTCCATGGCCTACTGCAATGCGTGCCTCGGGGACTAGTTCAGCAATATCACGGGCCATTTTATCAATTGTTTTGACTTCGTTATGCAGTATATAGACTTGTCCACCGCGCAATAGCTCACGCAGTATCGCCTCTTTGATCACCTTGGGGTCTGATTCGCGGACAAAGGTGTTTACCGATAGGCGCTTTGCCGGTGGGGTCGCTATGATTGAAAGGTCGCGCATCCCCGACATGGCCATATTTAAGGTGCGCGGAATAGGCGTGGCGGTCATAGTTAATATATCCACCTCTGAGCGCATCGACTTTAAACGCTCTTTCTGCTGCACGCCAAAGCGATGCTCTTCATCAATAATCACCAGGCCTAACTGTTTAAATTTGACATCATTTTGGATCAGTTTGTGAGTGCCGATGATGATGTCGACATTGCCAGCGGCTAACTTCCCCAGAGTCCCACTTTGTTGTTTGGCGGTTCTAAAACGTGAGACAAGGTCGATAATGATTGCTGAATCGGCAAATCTATCGGTGAAGTTTTCATAGTGTTGTTGCGCCAGTAAGGTGGTCGGCACCAAAATGGCCACTTGTTTGCCCGATTGCACCGCCATAAATGCAGCGCGCATCGCCACTTCTGTTTTACCAAAACCTACATCCCCACAAATCAGGCGGTCCATCGGTTGTGCAGAAGTCATATCTCGAATAACCGCTGCAATCGCGGTGGCTTGGTCTGGGGTTTCTTCAAAGGGGAAGTTCGCAGAAAATTGTCGATACTCTTCAGCGGGGGAGGAAAAAGCGAAACCTTTACGGGCGGCGCGGCGCGCGTAAATACTGAGTAATTCGGCGGCGGTGTCACGGATTTTTTCAGCGGCTTTGTGTCTGGCTTTGCTCCATTGCTCAGTGCCTAGGCGATGCAGCGGGGCCAGCTCATCGCTGGTGCCGGTATAGCGGCTAATTAAGTGTAAGTTGGCAACCGGCACATATAAAGTGGCATCATTTGCATAGCAAAGTTTTACAAACTCGTTGCTTTGCTGATCGATGACGATTGTCTCCAAGCCTAAATAGCGACCGACACCGTGATCAATATGCACCACGGGTGAGTGCATGTGTAACTCGGTTAAATTGCGTACTACTAACTCAGACTGACTCTTCTCTTTAGAGCGTCTACGCTGTTGAAAAACTTGATGACCAAAGAGCTGGGATTCGCTGATAACTTGCCATTGGTCAGTACTAAAACCACGGCTTAAAGGGTATTGAGTGATGGAAAATTTTTCAGCACTGCGACTGAAATGCTGCCAGTTATCTAAGGTTTTTGGCGTGAGGTTGATTCTTTTTAACAGCTCTAGCAAGGCTTCACGACGACCGGCGGACTCTGCACAAAACAGGAAACGGCACTGGGGGTAATCGGCGATATGTTGCGATAGTGCCGCCAATGGTGTGCTACTTTGGGCGTCTACACTTAAAGTGGCAGGTACAAAACAATCTAAGTTACTGCGTCCAGCCCCCTGTTCTTGCTCTGGGCTGTACTGTAATTTGCGAAACGGTTTGAGGGAGCGCATAAAATCGTTGCTGTTCATAAACAGCGCGCTAGGGTCTAAAATTGGCCGCTCGATATCGTGACGTTGTTGCTCGTATCGGCTGTACACATCCTGCCAAAAATCATGGGCTTTAGATTCTAGTGCGCCCTCGCTGATAATTAGCGAGTCGGCCGGCAAATAGTCAAATAAAGTACTGGTTTGGGTAAAGAATAGCGGTAGATAATACTCGATTCCAGCTGGGGCGAAACCATTGCTAACATCTTGATAGGTTGGGCATTTTTTTGGGACTACATCGAAGCGTTCCCGCCATTGTCGCTTAAATAAAGCAATTGCCTCCGCGGTGAGCGGAAACTCTCGGGCGGGTAATAGTCTTATTTGTTCAATCTGCTCGATGGAGCGTTGTGTCTCGGGATCGAAGGTTCGTAGACTGTCGATTTGCTCATCAAATAAATCAATTCTAAAGGGAAATTTACTGCCCATCGGAAATAAGTCAATGATCGACCCGCGAAAGGCAAATTCACCGTGAGAGAAAACATTATCTACCGCTCGATAACCTGCTTGAACTAGTTGTCTGCGCAGTTTATCGGCGTCAATGGTTTGGCCGCGATGCATGAGTAAAGTGTTTTCTACTAAAAACTGCCGGGGCACGATGCGGTGCATTAAAGTGCTGACCGGTACGATAATAATGCCCTGTTTGATTAACGGCAGCTGGTGCAAGGTGGTTAATCGACTGGAAATGATATCTTGGTGGGGCGAGAAGTTATCGTAGGGCAGTGTCTCCCAATCGGGGAAAGGTAGTATTTCGAGCTGATTTTCGGGGGCAAAAAAACGAATCTCACTCTCGAGGATCAGCGCACTGTTGGTATCTTTGGCGATTACCAATGTGATACCCGGCTGCTCTTGCGCAGCTTGTGCAATGAGCCAACCTGCACCGGCACCTGCTACACCACCTAGCCATTTAGTATCAGCATTTTTTGAAGGTAAATTGAAAGCGAGAGTCATCTAGAGTAATCCCCAAAGATAAAAAATTGTAAAAATGGTCGCTATTTTATGTCAGATCGATACATAAAATCAGTAGTTTAGTTATTAAATTTAAAATTAACCTAAAGTGCTAGTGTTTTGGTTTGCTCACAGCGCCAGAAATAGGGATAATGCGCGCGTAAATTAAATTTACCAATTAAGCCAGTTTAACTAATTATGCCTAATCAATTACACCAAAATATTGGAGAGTATTGTGAGTCGAGAGCAAGTTTTTTCAGCATGGAAACAACGCGAAGCGCTAACCGAAAAAATGGTTCCTTTAATCGGGGTTTTATTCCGTGATCAAAATGTTGAGACCTCGGTTTTTGGTCGTCTACTGGTAAAGCGATCGGTCATTGATATTTTGAAAGCGCATCGCTTCGGTCGTCAAATTGAAGAGACTGAATTAACCGTAGATGATACCTATCCGGTATTAAAAGGGTTGACTGAATTAGGGATTAAAAATGCCCATGTAGACATTGGTAAATTAGCGGTTAACTATCGTCAGCAAACTGAGTACTCAGATCTTGCTGGCTATCTGAAAAATGAGCTTTCGGCAGGTGAATCTGAAGTCGCCGATCAAGCTACCGATGTGGTGTTGTACGGTTTCGGTCGTATTGGTCGCCTCCTCGCTCGCCTGCTGCTTGAACAGACTGGCGGCGGCAGCGGCATGCGTCTCAGCGCTATTGTAGTACGTAAAGGGAAAGCTGAATTTGATCTTGAAAAGCGCGCTAGTTTACTGCGTCGCGACTCAGTGCACGGTGCCTTCAAAGGTAACATTGTGGTTGATTATGAAAACCATGCGTTGATTGCCAATGGCAATATGATCAAAGTTATTTTCGCCTCTAGCCCTGAAGAAGTTGATTACACCAAACACGGTATCAACAACGCATTGATTATTGATAATACTGGCATGTGGCGCGATAAAGAGGGATTGAGTATCCATTTAAAATGTCCGGGAGCTAAGAAAGTATTACTGACCGCTCCAGGTAAAGGCATTAAAAATATTGTTATGGGCGTTAACCAAAGTGACGTGCTGGATGAAGACAGCATTATATCAGCGGCCTCTTGCACCACCAATGCGATCACCCCAGTCCTCAAGGCGATGTGCGATGAGTACGGTATTGAAAATGGTCACGTTGAAACAATTCACTCTTTCACTAACGATCAAAACTTAATCGATAACTACCATAAAGGGGATCGTCGTGGACGTGCTGCTACGCTCAATATGGTTATTACCGAAACGGGCGCGGCCAAAGCAGTCTCAAAAGCACTGCCTGAAATGGAAGGTAAGTTAACCGGTAACTCGATACGTGTGCCGACGCCTAACGTCTCAATTGCCATTCTAAATTTGAATTTGAAGAAAGAGACCAATAAAGAAGAATTGAACGAATTCTTACGCAATGCGGCTCAACATTCAAATTTACAAAAGCAAATTGGTTATAGTATTTCGCCGGAAGCGGTTTCAACTGATTTTGTTGGTTCTCGCTCTGCGGGTACTGTCGACGCGCTGGCAACGATTGCCGAGGGCGGTAAGAGCTGCGTCGTTTACATCTGGTATGACAATGAGTTCGGTTACAGCTGCCAAGTGATGCGTTTAGCTAAGCAAATGACTAAGCACGCACTGGCGACCTTTCCGCTAGAGGCTTAATCTCGATTGGTAATTTGAAAGTTCTTTTAAGGTCTCTCATCTGAAAAAAACCGCTTTTTAAAAGCGGTTTTTTTTTGTAAATTATTTGTGCAGAGGCTCCTTAAAACAGCAGCGTTGATAAATCCAATGGCCGACTCGCTCTAGTGACACAAAATTCGGTTATTTCACAACTGGCAACGGCTGCTGCATAGAAGGGATCTTCTTCGATAATTTGCTGACATTGTTTGGCGTCTTGGCAATTGGCTATAATCACTCCGCGCGTTCGCGGCTCTTTTCTGTCTGACATAAGAAAAATATGCAGAGCATAATACTTGTTTAAATAGAGGATGTGCGGTTCGATTAATTGCTCTGTTTCAGACATTGGTTTGGTGTAAGTTATAGAAATAACAAACATAATTGTATTGAGACCTCAGCATAACTTACCGAGAGGGTATGATAACTGCGCTCGGTAATACGGCGTTAAAAACCGGCTCAACATGCTCATTTACACCAGTAATACCCATAAACAGGGGCACACTGTGCCCAACGTGAGGGGCATACTATAGCCAAAGAGCGGGGCGCACTGACTCCGCTATCTCGCCGGTTTTTGCCTTGTCTTTCCTTCGCTCGCAACGTTATGCAGAGGTCTCATTACCTTTGTTAATCAGTGAGCTAAGTCACAGACGCGTAACTTCTCAATAACACGGGGCAATCTACTATAGCTTACGCCAATTAAAGCCCTAGTCAGCGGCTACTTCTCGACGAATTAATTCTGCCAATGGGGGGATATCCCCAATCCCAGAATTTCTATCCAATATATAGTCCCAAAATGACACACCAAGCTTTCGACAAGTCTTTTTTAGACTGGAAAATGTATCTCGGCACTCTCTTCCAACATCACTGCGAGTACCTCCACTGATCTTTCTCTTTTTTACGAAATCCCTGATATCTGTTTCACTACCATTGGTATGTAAGGGAATTTCAGGACGTGCTAATACTCGCAGTAATTTCGCTTTGTTTTTGTAGATCCGCTTGAGCAATTGGTTTAAAGACTCATAACGTGTTCGCTGCGTAAAAATCTCGTCAAAAAAAGTCTCCAGCGCGGCTTTCTGATCGGAACCTGGCTGGACTTTATACGTTTTTAGGCCTCGATATAAATCCCAAATTTCACCGCGTACTTTCGCTATATCCTCTCGGTGCCATTCGTTTAACGGCAGCATTGTGTGTACCAAACGCTCAGTATGAATCCAGCACAATGCGTGCTGCAGAATATTGAACTGACCCGCCCCGTCACTGAGTATGACTAAGTTCTGGCACCGGTTTTGATGCTGCACATTACCAAGTAAAGCGCCTTCCGTCGCAATACGACGGTGGCGCGCCGAGTTGATTCCCTGCTCATCAAGATGCTCCTCCCAACGCAGGGCATTAGCAAAATGCGACAAGCCACTCTCTAAGAGAAGCTTTAGTGGGACATGCGGTAATTTTTGATCTACCCAGTAAGACTCAGCGTGATGATTAATACGATAACTTTTATCCCCCGCACAGAGCAATTCCAAAAAATTAACCCTACTCTTAGAGCCTGTCGATTCAAACCAAGCAAAATACTCGTTGCCTATTTGAGTGACATAACCGTTGACCCCTTTATGGCGAGCACCTGAATCGTCAACAGTGACATAATCGGACAAAGCTAAACCCGCTTTTAAAATGTCGTTCTTTTCCTGATGAAATTGAGATTTTCCCTCGGATAAAAGGCGATTGATTTGACCGGCGGAGATATCAATCCCCCATTCTCGCAGTTGCTCTAGCAATAGAGGTTGGGTGACATGACAGTGATGGTGTTGATAAAGGACATAGCTGAGTAAATAAGGACCGTAATGCAGCCCGTTCAATTCTTTAGGTAATTTAGCGGTGAGGGTTTGGCCGTCTGGTGTGACATAACGGGCGAGACGATAACGGGTGTTTTTTGTGCCAATGAACCAACTCCTGAACAATAAAATCCCGGTATCCTTTAAAGCGAGCTCCTGGAGGGATACCGTCTTGCGGTTGAACCACTTGATCGTCATGGATAGTTAGATTCACATTTTTAGAGCGTTTCTTTGAGCCTGGCCGCTTTTTGTTTTCTGTCGATACTGAATCATCGCCCGTCGATTTATCTGTTTCTTTGTCCAAGTTACTTGGTTTGAAAGTGGGCCGTTTTTTCTGCTTTTTTAGTACGCGCACTTCATCTTTGAGCMGCTCGATCTCTTCGGCTTGCTGCTGAATACTTTGAAAGCATTGCTCTACTATCAGTAGTAAGCTTTTGACTACCGGAGTTTGTTCACTTTCTGGAATATCAGGTAAAGTAGGGAGTTTTTTCAAAGGTTTAAGTCATAGCAGCGAATGATAAGGTTATCTTACCATGGCTTTTTTAGGTGATATTTTTGCTTCTGTGAAGAGGTTTGAGGCATTTAAATAGTTAGTCGCAACCCGCGAGTGTATAAAATAAATAAACCACTCACATGGACTGGTATAACGCGGTGCTGCTACTTTAAAGAAGAAGGGAAGTGGTCTTTAATTTTAACGACTTTTGGACTAAAACCCTGTCAAGAGAAAATGATTTATATTGACGTTCTGCCCCGAGTTATTGAGAAGTTACACAGACGCCACTTACTCTGCTCACATGTACACAGAGGGAATGTAAACTAGCTTAGTTTATTAGTTTTTTTACGGAATAAGCGGGCAATTAATTTACCGAAGTTCTGAATGATGGCAACCCCGATAAAAATAAAGGCGACGCCGATTAAATCAGTGCTGTCGAGAGTTTCATCTAAAAGAACCACCCCGACGACGATGCCGACTACCGGGATCAGAAAAGTGTTTAGGGAAGTGTTACTAGGCCCCGCTCGCTGCAGTAGTCGAAACAGTATTATGTAGGCTAATGCGGTGGAGAAAAGGCCGAGGATTGAGACTGATAACCAGACATTGGCGCTGTAATCGAAGCTGGGCCAGCCATCTATACTAACACTGACTATCGACATGGCGATCGCCGCCCAAAATAAGGTGTAAGCTGTCGCTACTGATTTGTCAATTTTTCCGGGTATGAATTTTTGATAGTAAATACCGCTACAGCTGTAAAAAAGACAGGCGCAGATGATGGCCAATTGGCCTAAATTTCCCGGGTTAAAAGTACTTAGTTGATCGATGCCCATCACAAAAATCATCCCGAGCATGCCGATCGATAAACCAATCGCTTTACGGGTGGTCATGGTTTCACGACCGCCAATAAAAACATGTGCCAGTAGCGCTGTGAAAAAAGGGACCGTTGCATTAAAGATGGCGCCAATGCTGGTGGCTACGTATTGTTGGCCCCAGGTATACAGGCAAAAGGGGATAGCGCAGCCAATTAAGCCGCCGATAGCGAGCAAAAAATGTTCCTTGAATGATAGCTTAAGTGATTTTTTACTGATGATGCACCACAGATACAAAGCGCTAAAAGCAATCCACAAACGGATAAATACTAAGCTAAAAGGTGGGATTTCGGTCAGTGAGTTTTTAATATTGATAAAGGAAAAGCCCCACAGCAAAGAGAGCGATAACAACATTATCCATTCGGTTCTACCCATTGAGTAAGCGTTGGTTTGCATCTGGCATAAGCCTCAGGTTGTTTATTATTGGATTCGTTTAGTTAGCCGATTCGGCTTAGAACTTGCCTATTTCTTGGTTTAGCCAAGCTGTAATTAAGTAACTGGATATCGAGTCGGCACTGCTCATTTTATATTGAGTATTAAGATCGCTTTCCCTGGCCGAAAAGAGCGCCAGCTGCTCTCTGGAAAACCATTGAGCATCTTGTAGATCGTCTTTACTGATATCTATCTCAGTAGTGACCGCGGTGGCGGTAAAACCAAGCATAATCGAGGCGGGAAAAGGCCAGGGCTGTGAGGCTATGTAACTGGGTTGAGTCACTTGGATACCACTCTCTTCTGCCACTTCGCGAATCACCGCTTGCTCTAAGCTTTCACCGGGGTCGACAAAACCTGCCAGGGTCGAATAAACCCCCTGTGGCCAGCTTGCTTGGCGCCCTAGCAGGCAGCGGGCAACGCCGTGCTCATCGATCCGTTCGACGAGCATGATTACCGCAGGGTCGGTGCGGGGGAAGGTCATGTTGCGACACTCGCTGTGCGTACAGCGTCTGGCATGACCCGCCTCCAGTAATTGGTTTAGCGCTCCGCACTTGCCGCAGTACAGGTGGGTTTTATGCCAGTGTACCAGCGCTTTTGCGAGCGAAAGTATCCCGGCATCTTCTCGATCGAGAATAGCGCCGATGTTTCTGAGAGATTGCCAGTGGCCGATTTTATCAATTGACTGTTGATCGTCACGGCTAATTTTATTGCAGTCGAGGGCGAACAGCGAGCGGCTGTGATCTCTACCTAAAAAAATGCAGCTATTGATACTGATGTTTGGCAGCTGCGCTAGGGTGAGGTACACAGGCGTCAGCGGTTCCGTATTTGCCAGTAGATTTTCACCTGACTTTACCAGGCAAAAGCGGGCATTTTCAGACTTGAACTGCCGGTTTAACCAATGCTTATTGTTGCGTTGGTTGGTGCATCTGTCTAGCGGCATAGCAGTGTACATTAACGACATTTCAGTCCTCCTATCTTAAGCCTTATCAGTGGTTTGCATGCGGTTTCTTGGCAGTAGTTATATGATCTATAACGAACTGAAAAGCAGTCACTGAGCTCAAAAAAATTATGCATGGTGCATTTATTAAGCGGATTCAAGTTAAAGTAAATTAGTTTTTGGCTAAACAGCCAGCGCCCACTGCTTGGACCATTCGCCCAGTGGGCAAATTATCTTAAACAAGCTCAGGCCTTGTTGAGTGAGCAGGTAGCCCTGATCTTGGGTCGCTATTAACTGCAGTGCCTTGAGCTCTTTGAGTCGAGTGTTGAGCAAGGTCGGTGAGATTTTCTCACAGCGTTGCTGTAGCTCGCGAAAGGTAGCGGGGCCCTGGCTCAAATGCCAGATTATGCCGAGTGCCCACGTTCTTCCCAGTAAATCTAACAGCGCCATAATCGGCTTGCCGGTTTTCGAACCTCGCACGGGCTTGCCAGGTAAAGGTATCGACATCTTAAGTCTCTATTTTGAAAAAACTAAGAGTACTCTGCTACAGTTTTAGTAGCAAGTGATAATTTGTTGCTGGCAAGCCTCACCAAGGCTCTGAGTTTCAGCGATAGCACCTTGAGAGATGTATCAACAGTGCACTTGTTCAAGAATTGTTAAGCATTCTGTTGCTGAATACGACAAATAGCCAAGATCTAATTTAAGGTAATGCTGTATACTTTAATTAGTTAAGTTTGAAAGCCAAATCGTATGATAGCGATAACCATGTTGATCAGTACTTTGAGCAGGTAGTGGTCAATAGACAAGAATTTGTTTTGGAGCCCTATATATGTCTGTGATTCATCAAGATGATCTTATCAGCAGTGTTGCTGATGCCCTACAGTTTATTTCCTATTATCACCCTCTAGATTTTATTAAATCTTTGCATGAGGCCTACCAAAAAGAGCAAAACCCAGCGGCGCGTGATGCGATGGCACAAATGCTCATAAACTCGCGGATGTGTGCCCAGGGAAAACGGCCGATTTGCCAAGACACCGGTATAGTCACAGTGTTTGTTAAAGTTGGTATGAACGTGACTTGGGACGCGCAAATGTCGGTCACAGATATGATTAACCAAGGGGTTCGTCAGGCTTACCTGCATCCTGACAATATATTGCGAGCTTCGATCTTAGCTGATCCCGCCGGTAAACGCACCAATACCAAAGACAATACCCCCGCGGTGATTCACTATGAAATAGTCGAGGGGGATACCGTTGATATTCAAATTGCAGCCAAAGGTGGCGGCTCGGAAAACAAATCCAAAATGGTGATGTTAAACCCATCGGATAGTATTGTTGATTGGGTGGTTAAAACCATTCCGACTATGGGAGCGGGTTGGTGTCCACCTGGCATGTTGGGCATAGGTATTGGCGGTACCGCAGAAAAAGCGGCAGTGATGGCTAAAGAGTCATTAATGGGTGCTATAGATATCCATGAATTACGTGAGCGCGGCCCGCAAAATCGCACTGAAGAACTGCGTTTAGAAATTATGGATGCAGTCAATAAGTTGGGAATTGGCGCGCAAGGGTTAGGCGGCTTGACCACCATTTTAGATGTAAAAATTATGGATTACCCCACCCATGCAGCCTCCTTGCCGGTGTGTATGATTCCTAACTGTGCAGCGACGCGCCACACCCATTTTGTGTTAGATGGCAGTGGTCCGGCGGTGTTGGAAACGCCGAAACTGGAAGATTGGCCAGAGGTAAGTTTTGATATAGGGGAGAGTACCCGTCGAGTTAATCTCGATGAAATAACCCCGGAGGCGGTGAAAGATTGGCAGGTAGGTGAAACCGTTCTACTCAACGGTAAAATGCTTACTGGTCGAGATGCCGCACACAAGCGAATGATTGAAATGTTAGACCGTGGCGAAGAGCTGCCGGTCGATCTAAAAGGACGTTTTATCTACTACGTTGGGCCGGTTGATCCGGTTGCCGGAGAAGTGGTGGGGCCTGCGGGGCCTACCACGGCTACCCGTATGGATAAATTCACTCGACAAATTTTAGAGAGTACAGGCTTGCTGGGAATGATTGGCAAGTCAGAGCGCGGACCCACAGCAATTGCGGCGATTAAAGATAACCAAGCGGTGTATTTGATGGCGGTCGGTGGCGCTGCGTACTTGGTCTCTAAAGCGATCGTTGGCGCCAAAGTATTGGCGTTTGAAGAGATGGGTATGGAAGCCATTTATGAGTTTGAAGTCAAAGACATGCCAGTGACTGTCGCGGTAGATACTCGCGGTGAATCTGTGCATAATACCGGACCTAAAATTTGGAAAAAGATTATTGCCGAACAAGCTTAATCGCTGAATTTGATCTCATAAAAGGGGCTTAGGCCCCTTTTTTTGTTTTTGTTATCGCTTTAAGGAAACGAAATGGCCTATTTACTGCTAGTGTTGACCGTACTTTTTTGGGCGGGAAATTTTGTATTAGCGCGCTCTTTGGTCGATGTTTTACCGCCGGTAACTATGGCCAGTATGCGCTGGACACTCGCTTTTCTAATACTGCTGCCCTTCGTCTATAAAAGGCTCTATCAAAATAGACTGGAAATTATTAAGCACTGGAAAATACTCACCTTGCTGGGTGTACTCGGGGTCGGCTTCTTCAATACCTTCGTCTATTTAGGGGTGCAAAGTACGACTGCGATCAACGCCACGCTGCTACAGTCGGCGATACCTATTATGGTACTGGCCATCAGCAGCTTGTTTTTTCAAGAAAAAGTGAGTGCAAAGCAATGCTTGGGGATTGCTTTCTCGTTTCTGGGAGTGATTGTCTTAGTCACCAAAGGACAAGTACAAAATTTAGTAACAATGACCTTAAACACGGGCGATTTGTGGATCTTGGCTTCAGTGACCAGTTGGACCTTGTACTCAGTGTTTTTGCGCTATAAACCTCAGTCAATCGACGGCTTAACTTTTTTGGCAATCACCATGCTACTGGCCAATATTGTTCTCTATCCGCTAGTGTCTATAGAGTGGTATTTCTTACTGCAGTCCAATGTTGAAGTGCCAAGTATCAGTATAAACACCGACACAGTGACAGCTATCTTGTATTTGGCAGTGTTTCCGTCACTGCTCTCGTATTTGTTTTGGAATAGAGGGGTTGCAGAAATTGGAGCATCCAAAGCGAGCCTGTTTATTTACTTGCTGCCGGTATTCGGTTTGATTTTATCGGTGGTTTTTCTCGCAGAGCAGCCGCAAACCTTTCATGGTATCGGTATCTTATTAGTGTTCATCGGTATTTATCTGGCAATTATCACTGAGCTGCTGGCTAAATTTAACAAAAGTAGCCAGTGAAATTCGCCGTTGTTAGGCTGGCTTAGTCCTGAGTCGGTTTTTTCTGTAGCAGCGCCACGGTTCTGTGTGTGACGTACATAGTGATCAAGACCGCGGTGGCAAACCAATATAGGCCACTGTGAACTTCAACACTGGCAATAGCGCCTAATTTGACGGCGACCATGAGTAGCGCGACTACAAAAACGTCTAACATCGCCCAGCGGCCGTAATTGTGGATCAGATTGATGAGTTTATCCAGTTGCTGTCGCTGCTTATTACTCTGTAATGCCCAAGCTAATAAGAATATCTTGATAATCGGCAGTGCGATGCTGAGCAGCGAAATAAGAACAAATAAGAAATAGTGCTGTTGGCTGAATAAATCCGCGAGTCCGGAGACAATTGAAAAACTGCTCTCTAAAAATAATAATTTAGTGATAGTCATCACCGGGGTAAAGATACCGGCAATTAACAGAGTGAAAGCTAGCGCGAGAATAAGTTTTAAAAAATTAATTTCAAAGCGCTTGCCTGGAAATTTAACCGCCATTTTTAGTCACTGTCTGGTTATTTGAAAGCGCTAGCTTAGCATGAAAATTGCGGTTTTAAGCTTTTCTTATACTTAAATCTATCGCTCTCTGGTGGCACTTTTCTGCTGTGAATCGCTAGTTGAATATCTGCAGTGTTGAATGCGTCAATATGGGAATAAATTATATATTACTGTCGATATACTTACCCACCGACTACACTTAATTTAACCTACAGTGGCTTTAACGACTAGTTTACTCAGGCCAGTGACTGTCTGTGAATTGGTTAATATTGTGGGAAATGATCGGGTTTTTGTGACAAATATCATAAAAAAGGATCATTATAGATAGTGAGAATATCGATAGGGAGAGTGTAATGTTGAAGTCAGTCCAAGCTAGAGATTATATGTCTGATAAAGTCGTCAAATTATCAGCAGAGACGGATTTGTTTGCAGCCATTGATACGTTGCTCGAGTATCGTCTGTCTGCGGTGCCGGTGGTCAATGCCGATAATCAAGTAGTCGGTGCTATCTCAGAGGGAGATTGCCTAAAAGCGATACTTACCTTGACCTACCATGAGGAGGAAAAAGGTGGCACGGTTGGTCAGTACATGGCAAAAGAAGTTAGTACAGTGGACATTGATACTGATATAATTGCGGTATCTAGTTTGATTATCGAAAAAGGAGTGTACTGTATACCTATCACTCAACATGGAAAGTTAGTCGGTCAAATAAATCGCAGTGACGTATTGAGGGCAGTAGAAAGTTTTTCATAGTTGCTGTTTAATATTTGCATCGGGGACATCCAAATGGCGATTATCATCAGCTATCTATCCTCCAGCAACTTGAAAATAGCCACTGAACTTCAGAGGGAAGCTAGGTTTTTTCAATGGTGTTGTAAAACCAATATCCTAACTCTCTGCATACCCTCTGAAGTCATAAATTCAGGTAGTCGCCACCGGCTGACAATGTCCGCTTAAAAATAGCCGTAAAATAGAGGGCTATTAACTACTGAGTTATTTGCTATTAGCAGGGATTTTTTTTTACTTTATTTAGATTGAGGACTCATGAGCTTTCCTGAAATACCATTATTGTTATACCCATCAATAGCGAAACGTTACGGTGTCGAGGAAGCTCTACTGTTCCATATTGCCCAGCAATTACTGACGACAGCAGCGCTAGAATTAAGCCATCCAACAGTTGGCAACAACACTGCGGATAGCGGCACACCACAGCAGGTTAGCTTGTCTGTCAGTAAATGGTCAAAATTGACCGATATCTGGGAGCAACAAAAGTTAACAGTGCTCTGCGAAAATTTAAAAAAGCAGTCATTACTGGCGATCAATATCTTCAATGAGCAAGTTATTATTCAGGATATCAGTGCGCAAAATACTGAATTGGCAAGTGCTTCGAATGCTGAGCAGCCAGCACTTAATACTGCTGCGTATCCGAGTGTCGCTACTAGGCCTCAAGCTAGAAACCATCAGCAAGTGAATGGCTTTATGCAGATGAACCGAGCATCCGCTTCGCAGCAGCCAGAAACGATGAAAATACTGCCGGTATACGATGTGCCGCCGGCACCACCGCCAATCCCATTGCCGAGAAGTACCGCCAGCGCTGGCAGTAGTTTGCCACCGATGGCGAATAGTGGTCAAATATTAAAAAACATTGGTCCCGCGCCCTCGTTTGGTGGCAGTACCGGCTGGAAAAAGCGTTCCAACAACGAGTTGCAAACCATCTTTGATCAACAGGAAGTGTTAAACAAGCAGTTGCAAAGCATGACCATGGATTGGAAGCCGTCAGCGATGTTTTACAGCACATTATCGCGCAGTAATATTCCGCCCAAATTTGTCAGTGAATGCATAGATGAGTTTATTTTGTTTTACTGTGATAAAAACAAAAAAGAGCGCAGTTGGGATCAAAAGTTTTTAGCATGGGTTAAACGCGCTTGGGTTAAGCAAGAAAGCAATGATAATCGGGTGAGACATAGCCCACAGCAGCAGGCAGGTTCAGGCCATGAAAACAGCCAAAGAGATTCTAGGGAAAAACGCAAGCGGATTACCGCAGCGATCATGGACATCCACGACACCAACTGGTGATCAGCAGCTGCAGAGTGCGCAAGTAGATCCTGCGGCTGACAGCACCAACAAAACCGATATAAGCCAAACCACTAAGTCCATGATTAACATGGTTTTTACTAGGTTTATGGCTATCTATGGGCACAAGTTCAAAAGTAGTTTTGAAACAGAAGCTGAAATGCGGATTGCCAAACGCGAGTGGGCGATGAGCTTGGGAAATTACTCTGAAAGCGAGTTAGTGGCGGCGGTGAGTATTAGCAAAGAAACGCTAGCTTGGGCGCCATGTATCTCTGAGTTTATCCAAATTCTGCAAAATTTAAACGGTGCTTTCGGTTTGCCAGATGTGAGGCAGGCCTACCGAGAAGCGTGTTTTCATGCCCAGTCACCTTCCACACACAATTGGAGTCATGGCGCTGTTTATCACGCGGGTCGTGAAACAGGTTGGTTTGAATTGCGCTCAGAGGAAGAGCGGCAAATATTTCCTCAGTTTAGCTATCATTATGAAATTATGTGTCGACGCTGTCGACAAGGTGAATCTTTTGAGCAACCGGTTGCGGTTGCGATTGAGGATAAACAAGCCACCACACTATTTACTTTTATCAGTAGCTGGTCTGTTGAGCAGGGCCTATCCGCAGAGGAGGGCAGTAGTTTGTTGTACTATATGACGAAGCCGAAAGGCTCTAAAACTAGGGCTAACTTCAAAGCTAAATCTCAGGCTAAGGTTGAGTTGTTGGGCAAAGATATTCAATTGCCTGAATAGGCGGGCTCTAGCAAGAGGCGGGAAGTCGATCATTAGCCCTCTCACAAAATATCGCTAAAATGTGAGAGGGTGTCGAGTTCCTGAATCCGTGACTTCAAAGTGAATACAGAGCTTGCGCTATGTGGTGCAGTGAAATCACTGATTCAGCGAGTTGTTACAGGCCGAGCTTTTTCTCTAAATAGTGGATGTTAACTCCGCCTCGCTGGAAGTTAGCGTCCGCCATTATCTCTTGATGTAATGCAATATTGGTTTTAATCCCATCGACAACCATCTCATCGAGTGCAATTTGCATTCTGACCAATGCCGTTTGTCGATCTTCCCCATAAGTTATTAGCTTGGCAACTAATGAATCATAATGCGGTGGGACTGTGTAGCCAGCGTACAGGTGAGAATCAACCCGCACCCCATTGCCACCAGGCGTGTGGAAGAGATTAACTTTACCGGGACTCGGCATAAAAGTCTTGGCGTCTTCAGCGTTAATCCGACATTCGAACGAGTGACCTTTTTCAGTGATTTGATCTTGGGTCACTGATAGTTTCATTCCAGAGGCAATGCGCAGCTGTTCTTTAACAATATCAATTCCGGTAATCATCTCTGAAACAGGGTGTTCAACTTGAACGCGAGTATTCATTTCAATAAAGAAGAAACAGCCATCCTCGTATAAAAACTCGAAGGTACCGGCACCGCGATAGTTGATTTTAATGCAGGCATCAATACAAGCTTTAAAAACTGCAGCTCTCGCCTCGGGGTCGATACCAGGTGCGGGCGCTTCCTCTACCACTTTTTGATGACGGCGTTGCATTGAGCAATCGCGATCATACAAATGCACCGCATTTCCCTGACCATCAGATAAAATTTGCACTTCAACATGGCGTGGGTTTTCTAAAAACTTTTCCATGTAAACCGTTTCATCGCCGAAGGCAATTCCGGCTTCGCCTTGGGTAACGTGTACCGCGTTAATCAAAGCGGCTTCTGAGTGCACGACGCGCATTCCGCGACCGCCACCACCTGATGCAGCTTTGATAATAACTGGGTAGCCGATACGCTTAGCAGTGGCGCGGATTGCATCGGCATCATCTGGTAGTGGGCCATTGGAACCTGGCACGGTAGGCACGCCGGATTTGATCATCGCTTGAATGGCAGAAACTTTGTCGCCCATTAAGCGAATCGTTGCAGCATCGGGACCAATGAAAGTAAATCCAGATTTTTCAACTTGCTCAGCAAAATCTGCATTCTCAGCAAGAAATCCGTAGCCTGGGTGAATACCAGTGGCATCAGTCACTTCGGCAGCACTGATAATAGCAGGTATATTTAAGTAGCTTTCTAAGCTTGATGCAGGGCCGATACACACCGCTTCATCTGCTTGGCGAACGTGCATTAAATCGCGATCTGCACTTGAGTGGATCGCGACAGTTTTAATACCAAGTTCTTTACATGCTCTTAAAATTCTAAGAGCTATTTCGCCGCGGTTGGCTATAACAACTTTGTCCAACATAAGGGTAAATCCTTTGTGTTACACCTGAATCCGTGACTTCAAAGTGAATGCAGAGTGTAAAATATTGTTTCTACAGTGGAATTGAAAAATATTAGCTGCCCCCGTAGGTTCAGTGGATATTTTTCTAACCGTGTGGAATCAAGAGCTTGCGCATGTGGCGCAGTGAAGTCACTGATTCAGGTTACCGTTAAACGATAGTGACGAGTGGTTGATCGAACTCTACAGGTTGACCGTCTTCAACTAATATCGCTTGAATAACACCGGCGCGATCAGCTTCAATCTGGTTCATCATCTTCATCGCTTCAATGATGCAGATAGTATCGCCAACTTTCACCGATTGACCGACTTCAATAAACTTAGGGGCACTTGGAGAGGGAGAGCGATAAAAAGTACCGACCATTGGTGATAAAACAGCATTGGCATCGACGGCAACCGGAGCTGGTGCGACAGGGGCTGCAACAGCTGCGCTAGCCAGTGGAGCAGGAGCTGCAATAGCGGCGGGAGCAGCGAGCACCGCGGATGGGCCGCGACTGATGCGGATCGACTCTTCGCCCTCTTTTATCTCAATCTCATTAATATTAGATTCTTCTAATAACTCGATTAGTTTTTTAACCTTACGAATATCCATGGTTGTATCTCTTTGCTAAATATTATTAATAACCTTGAGCGGATATTGCTCCAGGTTTCGAATTGTCTTGTAGTTTAGTTTGGCTCGCTTAAAGCCTGTACTGCAAAATCTAGCCCGTATTCATAACCTTTAATGCCCAGTCCGCAAATAATGCCGCGGGCGACATCGGAAAAGTAAGAGTGGTGTCTAAAGCTTTCACGAGCGTGAATGTTGGATAAGTGGATTTCCACAAAGGGGATATCAACCGCCAATAAAGCATCGCGCAGTGCAACACTGGTATGGGTGAAAGCTGCAGGGTTTATCAAGATGAATTTGACGTTTTCACGCTGTGCGAGATGAATTCTCTCGATAAGGCTAGATTCTGAATTGCTTTGAAAGCAAGCTAAGTCATGCCCTGCGAGCGCTGCTATTTTGTTTAGGTTTTGCTCAATATCCGTCAGGGTCTGAGCCCCGTAGATCTCCGGCTGTCTTGTGCCTAAAAGATTTAAGTTAGGACCATTGAGTAAAAGGCACTTCGCCATAAAAGTAGCATCTCGGTATAAGTGAAAAATCAACTATCTCAGTTGCGGATATTTTGCATCAATATATCAATATAGTCCATATAAATGACATTTTTACTGATTATAACTACACTTTTCTCGGATTTTGTCGATTTTTTAAATCAAAACTAAAATCATATAGCTGAACATGTCCTTATAGGGCCTCTGAACAGGGCATCTGAGCAAGTCCCACAAGCCCCTGCCGCACAGAAAGTTTTGTGATTAAGGCAACGGCTACAGGCTGTCTGGCGAAAGTGCTTACCGCAGAACACAAGTTTATTTGAACACCCCGTAGGGTGAATAACTAATATTAGACCTCTGCATAACATTGCGAGTGAAGGTAGGACAGGGCAAAAATCGGCGAGATAGCAGTGCTGGGTGTGTTCAGTTGATCGAGCACAGTAGCGCTAGGAAGTGGCAGCTGCTGATAATTAGCTCGGGCCGTTTACTTGATGTATTATAAGGGAATTTGTTGTAAGGTAGCGATCAAATACTAGTGAAAATCTTGATGATAGGCTTTCAGCGTTTATCGTTAGGG
>ASZJ01000081.1 GCA_000416275.1 Osedax symbiont Rs1 | reverse complement strand
ATTTAGTGTTTGAAGCTAAACCGCAATAATCAATGTTTGAACTTTTCGCTAAACAAGGTTTTTATCTGATTTAAAACAATGAGTTATCATGTTTCTAAACAGCCTTGTCGCTGTCGTTTCAAGGACTCCCTGAAGCGAGGAKGCGAATTATATAGATCCTAGCGAGGGCGTCAACTGTTTAATTGAATTTTGTTAGTTTTTCTTAAACACGGCAATTTAAGAGCCGTATCACATACAAAACACCCTGCGAGCAACCGACCAATCGGGCAATACGTTAAGCTTTAAGCTTTAAGCTTTAAGCTTTACGATAATTATCAGTTACTAGCCGCCGACACCTTGTACTAATAATTCTACTCTGCGGTTTTTAGCACGACCAGTACTAGTATCATTAGTATCCCTTGGCTGTAACTCTCCATAACCGGCAGTATTCAAGCGGCTACTATTAACGCCCCCGCCAGATAGATAGCGCTTAACTGCTTCAGCTCGACGCTCTGACAATCGCTGATTATAGCTCTCACTACCTTTAGAGTCGGTATGCCCAACCACCGTAATCTTGGAACTGCTGTAATGCGCCAGTACTTTATTGACTTTGTCTAACGATGGATAGAAGGAGACCTTTACTTTAGCGGAATTGAAATCAAAGGATACATCATCATTTAAGATCAACTTTAATGTATCTTCTTTTATCCTTTCTATTTCAATTGCGTTGCGACGCTTTTCATCTTCTAGTTGGGCACGCATGGCCGCTTCTTGACGATCCATATAATTACCGACCGCACCACCTGCTGCAGCACCTGCTAGCGCACCAATAATAATGCCTTTATCACGATTGCCGTCATTGTCCATTTGACTACCTAAAATGGCGCCGACTATCGCTCCTCCTATGGCACCATAAGTAGCATTACCATTCTCGGTTTGGTTCGTAGCACAACCTGACAACACAATAACAGGTAATAATATCGTCGCTAATTTATTATTCATAATGAATTCCTTTACCTTCACTAGGTTATAAGTGACTCCCGTGCGGAGTTTAATCTCTTGACTGATTTTGAGACCACTGATTCAAGTTTTAGATTGGATGTTGAGAATGATTCTATAACACTACCCTGACTAGAATCTATCAAGCGAGCATATTAATAGCAGAATAACCCGACTTCAATCAAAGTTCTCCGCCAATTCGTTTAAGTTTCAATTCTATTGTCTATAAATGCAGACAAAGCTCTAGCCTCTTTTATACGCAATCGCTAGAATACAGTTTATATTTATTTGCGCAGCCCTACAGCCTACTTTGTATAACTGAAATTTTATGTGAGTGCCAGGGCGTTATTTTATTACTTATCCCCCCTCTGTTAAGGAGTGTTATTTGTCACATCTACCCGTTATCGTTGGATTTGGTGGTATTAATCCAGCTGGAAGAAGCTCCTTCCACCATAGCTATCGCCGCTTAATTATTGACAAACTAACCCCTTCAGAACGCGCGGCTACTTTACTGTCACTCGCCACTATAAGCAACTTGGTGACAGTGTCAGAGGATCGAGAGCAATACCAGAGCGCCAGCGGTACTTTCAACTCACTGCAGAGCTTAATTGACAGTATCGGCGAGCAAATCCTTAGCAACTCTTTGATCCGAAAGATTGATGCTAGCCATTTTGATGTCGATGCGGTTGTTTCTAATAAAGCCATTAATATAAATAATGCTCAACCACTGTCATTTACCCTCACTAAACGCCAGCTGCCGAACGTCATACCAGACAACTGGCAGATTGAAGAATTAGCGGCCAACAACTTCCAAATTAGCGTCACTGGTGAACTGCCGATTATCTTGCCGGATACTAAGGAATCCGGGGTAAAAACAGCGGGGCAGCTACCGACCGGATTTGAACCGGGAAAACTCTATCAATCCAGAAACCACCCCCGCAACTTGCAGATGACGATCTACGCCGCATCTGACGCTATCAAATCTTCTGGTATTGACTTTGATGTTATCGCCGACGCTGTGTCGCCGGATGATATCGCTGTTTACGCGAGCAATTCCATTGGCCAACTTGATGATTTAGGTTTTGGCGGACTCACCAAGTACCCCAGCATTGGCAAGCGCATTACCTCTAAGCAAATGCCTTTAGGCTATGCACAAATGCCCGCCGATTTTGTCAACGCCTACGTACTGGGTAATGTCGGTAGCACCGGCGGCGCTCTTGGCGCCTGCGCTACTTTTTTGTATAACTTGCGCAATGCGGTCCAAGATATCAAAGACGGCAGGAAAAAAGTGGTCTTAGTCGGGGGCAGTGACGCACCTATTACCCCGGAGATAATTGAAGGTTTCCGGACCATGGGAGCGCTAGCAGAAGATAAAGACTTACTGGTTTTAAATAAAGTCGATAAACTAACCGATCAACACTACCGCAGCTCTTGCCGCCCCTTTGCGGAGAACTGTGGTTTTACAATTGCTGAGTCTAGTCAATTTGTACTTTTGATGAACGACGAGCTCGCACTCTCACTTGGCGCCCAGATACATGGCGCGGTTCCCGATGTATTTGTCAACGCCGATGGTCACAAAAAATCTATCTCGGCACCGGGCATCGGCAACTATCTAACACTGAGTAAATCAGCGGCATTGATCAGCGGTATGTTAGGCAAAGAATCACTGCAGCAGCGCTCTTTTGTCCAGGCACATGGCACCAGTACTCCACAAAACCGGGTAACTGAGTCCCATGTGATTAATCAAGTTGCGAAAGCCTTTGCCATTAAGCAATGGCCTGTCGCGGCGGTAAAGTGTTATTTAGGTCACTCGCAAGGTACCGCCGGTGGCGATCAACTCAGCAGTTCTTTAGGCACTTGGGTTTATGGCTATATCCCCGGCATTGCCACTAGTGACTCTTTTGCCAGCGATGTCCATCAAAGTAACTTACTACTGTCTAAAGAACATATTAAAGTTGGCACAACAGGGATGGATTCGGTGATTTTAAATTCTAAGGGCTTCGGCGGCAACAATGCCAGCGCTCCCGTGTTAGCCCCGCATATTGTCAAAGAAATGCTGCAGCGTAAATACGGCTCTGAACGCCTTTGTGCATGGAAAGAGCGCAATCAACAAGTACTTAAACAAGCCCTAGAATATGATCAAAGCGCAATGTATGGCGAAACTAGACCTAGCTATAAATTCAATCACAATGTGCTTGAGGGTGATGATTTGCAGATTACAGAGTCCTCTATTCAAATCCCCGGCTATAAAAACGCTGTCGACATCAGTCAGCCAAACCCATTTAACGATTATTTTAAGGTATAACCTTCAATTTAGGAGCTTAGATCAATGAATTCGATTCCCCATTTTGGCCTGCAGTGTTTAAAACTTGGCCATTTTCGTCTAGCGAGCACCATAGCTGCCAGTTTATTAATCAGCGCTTGCAGTGGCGTTAACCTCAACCAACTCACAAAAGAGTTTGATTATTACTGGCTGGATACTGGCACTGGCATGTACTGCAAAGCGTTTGCCGATCCCGACTTAAACAAGCATTGCAAAAGCATCGTGCCAACTAATTTTCACTCTCGCGAAGTGCAAGTGATTGAAAACATCTACCAGCAGCAAGTCACCGGACCGAATAGAATCATCAGCCTGATGAATATACTTACTAAAGGCGACAATTTGGACTACCAACCCGTCCTGCTAGCTAATAATATCTACCAGCTACCTATAAACCAACAGACCGATACTGTTTGGGAAGTGCTTATCAAGATCGACCGGATCACCCATTTGAAGAAGTAATCAAGCCTAAAATCTGTCGCGTATTAGACTCAATCTGTCGCTCAATTTCTATCGCTGGCTCACTGCGCAACTCGAAAACCACTTCTGAAATTTGCTTTATGTTAGCAGGCTGATTATAAGCCTGCTGCATATTTGCGATTGGCATGTCTGGAGCATCTGTCTCCAAGACTATATCAGTTAGCGGTAACTGGCTGACTAACGCTCTTAGTTTCAATGCTCTTGAATGCGTGATTGCCCCGCCAAAACCTAGCTTGAAGCCAAACTCATCGGTATAGCGTTTCGCTTGCACAAAGCTACCATTAAAGGCATGTACGATCCCCGCTGTATAAAACTTATGCTTTTTTAGCAGTGCTAACACTTGGTCATGAGCTTTGCGGACATGCAAAATCACCGGCAAGTCATATCTTTGAGCGAGCTGCAATTGCTCAGCAAACAACATCAACTGTTTTTGCTGTTGCTGTTGGTCTACGCTTATATAAAAATCCAAGCCAATTTCACCGATCGCAATCGGTCGGTTTAGTTCGACGAGCTGATCGAGCTGATCAATATGTGAGGCTAAGTGCAGATCCATAAAACAGGGATGCAAGCCAAGCGCCATATGTATAAATTCATGATCTCCGGCGAGCTTGATCACCTTGGGAATATTTTCAATGCTGATACTAGGCACGACAAATTCTATAACGTTATTGCGGCGTGCATTAGATAGTATTTCAGAAAAGCAGCCCGCTAATTGGCCAAAATCTAAATGGCAGTGACTATCGATAAAAGACAAATCATTCTCCGTTGAGATTAATTTTTATGTGGAATAACAGCACGCTACTATATGTTGACTGGCGAGCGACCTTTAATTTTAACTGGAGACCTCTGCATAACGTTGCGAGCGAAGGTAAGACAAGGCAAAAACCGGCGAGATAGCGGAGTCAGTGTGCACTGTARAACCAATATCTTACACTCTGTATTCACTTTGAAGTCACGGATCCAAGTATAAGTAACAATTTTAAAGATTATTTAACCTACAGAGTAATAAACAACGATTAATTCCAACATTCATACGAATGAGATCTTTTCTTATTTAACTATAGTACTGCTCCAGTATAATACGCACTGCAAAAATAACTAATTAAAAGGAAACCATTGGATGGATGTTAATCAAGCATCAAATCAAAGCAATCAAGAAAAGGTAACTACTATTGAATTTTCTGGTAAGTCCGGTGAATTTTTTGGTATTTGGATTGTAAACATTTTATTAAGCATTATTACTTTAGGCATTTACTCTGCCTGGGCTACTGTACGTACTAAGAGTTACTTCTATGGCAACACTAAAATAGATGGGCATGCTTTTTCGTATTTAGCCAAACCACTACAAATCCTAAAAGGCCGACTTTTAGCCATTGCTTTTTTTGTCGTCTATTCAATCATCGCTAATTTTTATCCTCTTGCAGGGATAGGCTTGGCTATAGTTCTGTTGTTTTTAACTCCTTGGCTGATCATTCAAAGCCTACGCTTTAGCAACCGTATGACCAGCTATCGAAATGTCAGATTTGATTTTCATGGCACTTACGGGCAAGCATTCATCACTTTCATTTTACTACCCATTCTCGGGGTGCTAACCGCTTATTTAGCCATGCCATGGGTGGTAAAAAAGATGAACCAGTATGTGCTGTCAAATACTAGTTATGGTGACCAGCAGTTAACGACTTTTATTGAGACCAAAGAATATTACCTCGCCGTGTTATATTCTATCTTGGTGACTATTGTCGGGGTCGGCGCTATTGCAGCGATTATATTTTTAGCCACTGGAATTGCTAGCATGACAGCTCTTTCTGCCATCTCTGGAATCACTGGCGTGTTATTATTCGCCAGTTATTTTATCTTAATGAGCCTGATCAATGCGGTCTATACCGTTAAGATTCGCAATCATATGTTCAATAATACTGAATTCGAAAACTTGGCTAAATTCCGCTCGACGATGACACTAGTCCCCTACGCAACGTTAGTCTTAACCAATTTATTGGCTATCGTTTTCACTTTGGGCTTAGCTTACCCTTGGACGGCAATCCGCAGTAGCAGATATGCAGCTAGTTGCACTCAAGTTAAACTACATGAAAATGCCGACAGTGTAGTAGATACTATGGGTGAACAGAAATCTGCATTTGGTGATGAAGCCGCTGATGTTTTTGATGTCGGCGTGTCAGCTTTCTAAGCAAGCTCTGAATAGGCCACACGCGCCCAGATTCTGCGGAGGGTGCGGGCTTATTCAGCTCCCCGATTTTTTATAACTTAAATCTAAATCATTAACTTTCATCCGCTGTTAAGCATAAATTGTTGCTCCAGCCAGAAGCTACCGATTCAGATTAAACTAAGCCGAAGCTAGGCAGATAAATTAGCTTCGGCTTATTTTTAGCCACTTAACAGAGATTAGTGATGCAGCAACTATTTACTGGAACATACTATTTCCCCGCTAATAGCCAAGCTGAGTCAGCGGAAGTTCGCGTCAATGGCGATACCCTCAATCTCTATTATCAGCAGCAGTGCATACTGGCCACTAATCTCTCGTTAGTCTCTGTATCCAGCGCTATTCCCGGTGTTGCCCAAGAGCTAAGTTTTACAGATGGCGGTAAATTTGTGATCGGTAATACTCAGCATAGATTACAGCTGGGCTCTGGAGCGCTGTCCGCCGAAGCACTGGAAAAGAATAAAAAACTGATCTTTAGTGCAATTTTTCTAGTGCCGTTGCTACTCTGGTTTAGTATCGCTATCGCACTACCCAAGCTTGCCGCTGGGAGTGTTAAGTACCTACCCGACAGCGTCGCAGAACAAATGGGCCGACAAACTTTTTATGCGTTACAAAAAACTATCCTTGAACCTAGCGAATTGGACACGCCACTGCGCGAGCAAACTATTACTCAATGGCAACAGGCGTTGGATGAGTTAGGTTTATCTCGAAAGAAGTTTCAATTACATGTTTTTAAAAGTGACTATTTTGGCGCCAATGCATTTGCCCTGCCCAATGGCACTGTAGTTATCACTGACCAACTACTGATATTACTCAAAGACAAACCTAATGCTGTACTGGCTATCCTATTACATGAGATAGGTCATGTAGAGCATCAACACAGCCTGCGCATGGTCGCTCAATCGGTTAGTAGCTCGGTCGCTATTGCTGTAATTTTTGGTGATTTGGAGGGTTTCGGCGAGGTGCTGATTGGCACAGGATCAACACTGCTACAAAATGCATTCTCCAGGGAGATGGAAAGTGAAGCGGATCAGTTTGCGCTTAACAATTTAGTCAAGTTAGGTAAGCCCCCGCAGGCTTTTGCTGAGGCAATGCAAAGCTTTGTACAGCCTATAGACGGCTCATCAGAAGAGCACGACACCGATAATAAGAGCATTTTTCGCTATTTGTCGACTCACCCAGATATCAATGAGCGAATCCATGCAGCTGAACAATTTCAGCCGGCGAACTAAGCTGTTCCCATCTAGATGACAGATGCCCCTCGCTAGGGCCCTGTTTCTAGTTGCAAACCTACTCACTTTATCTAGCCGCTGTACAGTTATGAAACTCGCCAGCATTAATGTTCGCGAGTCGCTCTAAATTGCACGTCTGGCCAGCGCTCTTCAGTTAAGCTCAAATTAACTCTGGTAGGCGCGAGATAAGTCAGTAACCCACCGCCATCGATAGCTAAATTATCATTGGCCTTTCTATTTAGCTCTTCCAACATTTTAAGATCTTCACATTCGACCCAACGAGCAGTTTGCACACCGACTGTCTCATACAAGCAATCGACTTTGTACTCGTCTTTAAGTCGGAACATAACCACTTCAAACTGCAAGACACCGACCGCCCCTAAAATTAAGTCATTATTTTTCTTCGGCATGAAAAGTTGCACAGCGCCTTCTTCCGCCAGTTGTTGCAAACCTTTGCGAAGCTGTTTTGCCTTGAGCGGATCAACCGAACGCACCCGTTTAAACAGCTCTGGTGCGAAGTGTGGGATGCCGGTAAATTTAAGCTCTTCGCCCTCGCTGAAGGTATCGCCAATTTGAATGGTGCCATGGTTGTGCAGCCCAATGATATCCCCGGACCACGCCTGCTCTACACTTTCACGATCACCGGCCAAAAATGTAACCGCATCGGCGATTTTAACATCTTTCTTAATCCGGCAGTGACGCATCTTCATGCCCCTGGTATAGCTACCTGAGCAAATGCGCATAAAAGCGATACGGTCTCGATGCTTGGGATCCATATTGGCTTGGATTTTAAAGATAAACCCGGAAAACTTGCTTTCATCGGCCTCGACAATCCGACTAACGGCACTGCGCGGTATGGGCTGAGGCGCAAATTCAGTGTAACCGTCTAGCATCTCTTTGACCCCAAAATTACCGAGCGCTGTACCGAAAAATACTGGAGTTAGCTCTCCGGCTAAAAACAAATCGCGATCGAATTCGTTGGTCGCACCTTTTACTAGTTCAATCTCATCTACAAAATCAGCGTAGAGATCGCCTAGCAGCGCTTTCGCCTCAGCCGACGCTAAGCCTTTAATTCTGACATCTTCAGTTAAAACCGCGCCTTTGCCGGGTTGATAGACATGAATTTCATCGTTGGCTAAATGGTAGACTCCCTTGAAAAAATTGCTCATACCAATCGGCCAGTTAATCGGCGCCGCCGCTATTTTCAAGACACTTTCTATTTCATCCAATAAATCGATCGGGTCGCGTATGTCTCGATCCATTTTATTGACGAAAGAAAAAATCGGCGTATCTCTTAAACGACAGACATCCATCAATTTGATGGTGCGCGCCTCCACCCCTTTAGCGCCATCAACCACCATTAGTGCACTGTCAACCGCGGTCAAGGTACGATAGGTATCTTCGGAGAAATCTTCATGGCCTGGGGTGTCCAGCAAGTTGACTACTTTGTCATTCCAATAAAATTGCATCACTGACGAGGTGATTGAAATCCCGCGCTCTTTTTCCATGGTCATCCAGTCAGAGGTTGCATGTCGGTCGCTTTTCTTGCCTTTGACGGTGCCAGCTTTTTGGATTAAATTTCCCAGTAATAATAATTTTTCAGTAATGGTGGTTTTACCGGCATCTGGGTGCGAGATAATAGCGAAGGTTCTGCGTTTAGATACTTGCAGCGCAGTAGCAGTATTTGACATGATAATATCTTCTAAATTGAGGTCGAATGCCTAAGGGAGGCCAGCAAAATACTGAACCGGGAACGAGGCATATTTAATGCGCCTATTTTCGCCGATAACAACACAATACACAACCGCGATCTTTGCCACAGCTAAATACTGATAATTTTAGCGAAACTGTTTTTTGACGCGATTAATCATCGCTGTAAAAAGCGGCGGCGAATACTTCATCAGCAGCACGCTAATATTGTCATACGAGTGGTTTTTCAGTGCAATTTTTAGCAGCGTATTGGCGCACTGCTGCAAATCAACGGCATTGACCATGGTTTGCTGTAGCGTTTCGAGACTCACCACATCGTGCAAGCCATCGCTAGAGCAGAGTAATTGATCACCCTGCTGGAGCAATACTTGGCCGTAGTGGATATCTAACTCGGCTGTTAATCCCAGTGCTTGAGTGACTATATTAGCGGGAACTTGCAGTGTGATGATCGCCCCTGATAGCTGTGCTAGATCTTGCACTTGCTGTTTTAAGGTATCGTCTTTGGTTAATTGTGACAGCAAATTATTGCGCAGTAAATATAACCGCGAGTCACCGACATGCATATAGTGCAATAGGTCATCTCGAATAAGACCGGTCACTACTGTCGTACCGGTTTTAATCCCTCTACTGTCTGCCAAGGTAATCAACTGTTGATTAGTCTCGAACAATAGCGACTGCAAGCTGGCTGCTAAACTGCAAGCTGGCAGCTTTTTTGCCGCTAAACTGCGCTGTGCTCGCAGTAATTTATCAACCACAAATTGACTGGCAATTTCTCCGGCTTGATGGCCGCCCACGCCATCGGCCAACACAAAACAGGGCACCGCTTGATCAAAGGCTAAACAGTCTTGGTTTATCAGATATTTGATGCCGATATCGGTACTACTGGCAAATTCAGCACTGCCATTATTCAGACGTTGTAACACTCCCCTATCCACCTAACTGGCTTGATAGACTAGTTATATTCTCGCAATCTGAATTTTTATAACCGTATTTACCCACCGGGGTTTGCATGCGCATCATCGCATGTGCAACCATCGGAAATCTGTTCGCCTGATAGCACTGCTTATTAAACAGCGCTAAATTATGGGCACCACTTAACATAAATTTTTTAACGACTTGCGAGACAATGGGCACCATCATTTTTGCACAGTAGGTCACCGATATTTTTAAAAGATTAGCATCTTGAATTGACTGTACTGCCGCGCCTTTTGCCACGGGATCACGATACAGTAGGTGGTCATTGGCAATCCCGCGCTGGCTCTGTGGGGTTTTATGCAGCTCATTCCAATGGCCACCAGCATCGTTGGGGGGATTCAAGCGTTTAATACAAGCCACCGAATCAAAAGTGCCTAAAAAATGCTCTCGCTGGTTGATGAGTTTCTCGTAATCACTCTCTGTCTCCAAGCTACTGACCGGTTCTAATATCGCCAATTTTTGCGCCAGGGCAAGGCGCATTGATTCGGGGTGGGAGTAGTTCAAAGCCCCGATCCGCGCCGCTTCATAAGTCGCGTAGTTAAGAATGGTTTTTGCATTATATAATAACGCAAATTGTATAATGCCGAACAGCAATAGCAAGGTCACGAAAGAGATGATCACCATCTCGACCATCGCCTGCCCGCTCTGTTTAGATCGCGGTATCATGCCAATCATTAAATCAGTCTTTTTTCGGCTTAATCAATTCAATCAATCCTTTATTATAATACTTAGCCACCGCCGACAACGGATCCTTAGCATCAATACTAGCACTCATATTTTGCCAAATTTTAGCACTTTGCTGCATGTAGACAACCGCCAAATTGTGCCAAGCTTTACTCATTTTGTCATCGATCAGCAGTGCTTTTTCATAGGCGGCAACCGCGGCTTTGGGCTGCCCTAGGTGGTTATTACTATTGCCAATGCGAAACAGCACATAAGTATCCTCAGCGGTGCCAAGATCTAGTTGCTCATAGTCAAGCAGTGCTGCGGCATAATCCTGTTTGGCATAATTTTCATCCGCTTGCTCAAGTAGCATTTTATATACAGCTAGCGGCTGCGCTTGTGTTTCCGGTTTTTGTGGTAGCGTATTACAAGCGGTCAAAAAGACACTCAATATCAAAACCACTATGTTGCTCGTTTTCATCGTTCACTCCTATCTATATAACTGTTTATTAAAAGCTTGCCCTGACTGCCAAGGCCTATGCCTAAACGTTGTGCTTCACCACTGAGTAGCTCTAAAGTGCTATACCCCCGCAGAGCCAAAGACATTCGATTAGGCAGCATATTCGAAATTATTTTGACTACCTGTAGCTGCTTATTCAAATACAGTAAGTCAATGGCATATGCCATGCCAAAGCTATGCACTGAGCGACAGGGGGTAATCAACAAACCTTGGCCTGGCTGCAGTTTGGCTAGGGTAAATAATCCACGGTTGCGCTCTTTGAATGTTTCGGTAATCACTATTGAAATTTTTTGCTCTGTATCAAAAACTATTGTTGCCTGCTGCATTGCACACCCTGGTAACCTGACCGAGAAAACGACTGCTGCTACATGGCCATGAATTTAATCGCAATCGGGAATCCCAATATCATAAAAGTCACTGGAAATATGAATACGATAAGAGGGAAAACTAGTTTAACTGGGGCCTCCATGGCTTTTTTCTCGGCGCGCTGGAAGCGTTCGGTGCGTCTTTGCTCCGATTGAATACGCAAGGTTTTGGCCATGCTCGAACCCATTTTTTCCGCCTGGATCATAGCATTGACAAAGCGGCTGATATCATCCACTCGCAGCCGAGCATCCATGCGCTTTAGCGCCTCCGCTCTAGTGACTCCTGAGCGCATATCACGCATCACAATACTGAACTCATTACGCAGCGCCCCTTTTGGCCCTTTGTTGAGTGCCTGTTGCATAGCCCCGGTTAAGTTCAAGCCCGCCTCAACCGCCATAGTGGTAAAATCTAAATAGATAGGCAGCGCCCTAATCACCTGCATTTCCCGACGCTTGCGGGTATCGGCCAACCACACCGAGGGGAACATAAAACCACCGAGCACTGCCACGCTTAAAATCAGCCAAGTTTCACTGACATTTTTTAGTGACGACAACACTAACAGTGCCAGCAACAGACAAATGATGGCACAGATATAACGCAGTGCAATAAATTGCTCAGCGGTTAACACATAGCTCACCCCTGTATGTTGCAATTTTTTCTCAACTTTATCTAAGTAAGAGTTTGAATAGAGCATTTCCACTAAGACGGTAAATAGTAAAACGAAGGGCCAAATCAACTTCAACCCAGCAGGCAGTGGGTCCATATAGGTACGCACATCATCGGGTGTTTCTGGTATCGCCCGTTGCAGACCATAAAATAGCGATATCACGCTGATTCCAGTCAGCAAAATAGCGGCGAAATATACCACCTCTAACGTCATTTCAAACATTCAGCGCACTCCTCAAACCCAAGCATATTTCTACACATCGATGCTGGTGATTTTGCTAATAAAGATGTAACCCAATACTTCCATCACTACGATCACCGACAAAAGCCCCCAGCCCATCGGGGTGGTAAACAATTTGCTCATTGCCTCTGGCTCAAGTGCGAATAACAAGCCTCCGAGCAACACCGGTAATCCGGTCATCACTATGCCTTGCATCCGTCCCTGGGCGGTTAACGAGTCAATTTTTCCCTCCATCGACGACTTGCGCCGCAAAGTGTCCGCCAGGGTCGATAATACTTCACCTAAATCCCCACCCACTTCGCGGGAAATGCGCATCGCGGCGGTAAACATCGAAAAATCTAGCAACGGTATGCGCCGCTCCATATTGCGTAGCGAAGCATCAAAATCGACACCGATACGCTGCTCGCGAACAAATAACATGAACTCTTGGGAAATCGGCGCCTGCTGCTCCAACATCACCGATTGCAACGCCATATTTAAGCTGGAGCCCGAGGCGAGTGCACCGCTAATCATTACCAGCACGTCCGGCAGTTGTTGCTCAAATTTCTTCAGTCGATTTTTGCGCATTCTTTTATAGACCCAGAGCGGCACCACGATTAGCAACCCAAAAACCAGCAGCGCTATCGTAAAATCGCCGGTCATCATGTAGGCCAACAGCGGCGCGAAGACCAGCGCCACTACATTGGCAATAAACAGCTGCTGCGGATCTATAAATAAGAACATATCATCTAAGTTGCCAGTAGCGGTCTCTTTAAAGACCGACTGGTATTCACCTATAAAGGTATTCGCTTTGCGCACTAGCAGCCAAGCGATAATTGCCACGGCACAAAAAACCGCCAGCAGCGCTAGCCAAAACAAGCTATCTGTAGCCAAATCTAGCAGATAATTGATCATCCGAAGATGCTCATATCAACGATCACCCCGCGGGCACGCAAAGACTCATAAAAGTGCGGCACTTGACCGGTCGGCATATACTGCCCGACGACTTTACCCTCTTCGTCAAAGCCTTCCTGCCGATAGACAAAGATGTCATTGAGCTGCACCGTATCGCCCTCCATACCGGTAATTTCCGAAATATGGGTGATTTTACGACTGCCGTCAGCTAAGCGACTCTGCTGCACAATAACATGCACCGCCGAGGCTATTTGCTCACGTATGGCCCTTGCCGGCAGATCCATCCCCGCCATCATCACCATCACTTCCAAACGTGACACAACATCTCTGGGAGTATTGGCATGCACGGTGGTTAATGAGCCATCGTGTCCGGTATTCATCGCAGTCAACATATCTAGCGCCTCACCGCCACGGCACTCGCCGACCACAATTCGATCGGGCCGCATCCGCAGGCAGTTTTTCACTAAATCGCGGATCGGAATAGCACCTTTTCCCTCTAAGTTGGCAGGCCTAGACTCTAGCGAAACCACGTGCGGTTGAGCAAGCTTGAGCTCGGCGGCATCCTCTATCGTGATAATCCGCTCGGTCACTGGAATAAAATTAGACATGATGTTCAACAAGGTGGTTTTACCGGAGCCGGTGCCACCTGATATTACAATATTACAGTGCTGTTCTACCGCCATTTGTAGAAAATGAGCCATCGCTTGATTGATAGTACCAAAGCCGATTAAATCGTCGACATTGAGTTTCTTTTTCGAAAATTTACGAATAGTCAACGTCGGCCCACGCAGTGCCAGTGGCGGGATAATCGCATTAACCCTAGATCCATCCGGCAACCGGGCATCTACCATTGGCGAGCTCTCATCAATACGCCGTCCAAGGGGCGAAACAATTCTTTCAATCGCCGACATCACCGCAGAATCAGAACTGAAAGCGATATCGCTGCGTATTAAACGACCTTTTTTCTCGACGTATATATCATCAAAGGCATTGACCATGATTTCTGTCACTTCATCGTCTTCCAGCAACGCTTCCAGTGGTCCTAAACCAACAGCTTCGTTAAGTACTGAGGTTTTAAGGTCAGCGATATCGATATTGTCGGGAATTTCCTTCGCCATACCTTCGAGAGCATCGTCAATCATCCCCTCTACTTTTTGCTTCAGCTCAAGCTCATCCATGGAACCGACATCAGTGCGCTTTAGATCCATCATCCGCAATACTTCTTGATGGATACGGTTGCGCCACATAAACATCCGCTGTCGCTCTATTTCACCGACTCTATCTTCAGCAGTTTTACTGCCTAAAGCGCCGCCAATATAGGTTTGCATGCTCCACTCTTCATCGCTCGCGACCTTTTGCACCGCCGCAACGGGCTCTTCCGATGACCCTGCAAGCTTGCCACTATCTTGGTTGCTGCCCTCCACTGCCCCCAACCGAAAATCATAACTGCCAATACTAATCACATCCGAGCTGCGAATTGGCCCGTAAAACGGCACTTTATTGCCATTGACGCTAACCCCCGATCCCTCACTGACATCCTCTACATATAAACCTTTATCAGTCAGTTCAACTTTGCAGTGCACTTGAGCCACACGCCAGCCGCGAATTTGTACTAAATTATCTCTCGATTTGCCAATCGTACAATGACGCAAGGTACAGCGCACCCGTTCAACATTAGCGCCATTGTCGGTGATCACTACCACTTCAAACATTATTCTAAGATCTCCAAATTAAATACAGCACTGTCTAAAAATTTAGCTTGCATGCGCTCGGCAACCAGCAGTTGTTTTTGATTCAAATCGCTTTCTGGAGTGACGATATACGGGGTGATAAAAATCACCAAATTAGATTTATTGTTAATAAAATTTTTCGACTTAAATAAAGCCCCTAAAATCGGCACCTTACTTAAAAAGGGGAAGCGCGCCACATCTCTACTCATATTGCGATTAACTAGCCCGCTGAGCGCAAAAGTTTGGCCGGTCATTAAACTGACATGAGTATTAGTTTTTCGACTCAGCAGACCCGGCACACCATCAACAGCAACGGAGGCATCGATATCGCTAAGTTCGGTTTCAACGGAAGCAGAAATTCTATTGTTTGCATCGACCAGCGGTTTAATTTTAAGAGAGATACCGTATTCTTTGAACTCAATGCTGGTCTCGCCGTCTTGAACAACTTTAATCGGGAACGAACCACCGGCAAAAAACTCCGCTTCACTACCACTTAAGGCACTCAGCGTCGGTGATGCCAGCAAAAGTGCGCTGCCGTTATTGATCGCTGCGGTAATGGTGGCATTAATGTTTCCCGTTAACCCGCCGGTAATACTATTTTTCAAATGGCTTAAGGTAGTGAAACGCCCCGCGGGAGCATCACTAGTCACGTCCCATTTGATCCCCAAACTCTCCGAGGTTTTATTGCCCAGTTCAGTAATTTGTACTTTCATGTAGACCATTGGCGGCGCCGTGGTGGATACCGTTAAGTCAACTAGTTCAGGGTAAGAATCTTTAACCGCATTAATATAGGCTTTATCTTTTTCACTGACGTTCCCCGATATAACTAACTTGTCCCCCGCGCTACGCACTTTAACTTGCCGCATTTTTTTAAACACTTTGTGCAGATCATTGCTAGCCGTTGCCGAGGTCAGATCTAATACATTGGTATACACTTTGGTCACTTTTTTGAGCATCGACGAAGCCCTGTGGCTTATCGCGCCTTTGAGAATAATATTACTGCCCACTTGACGAATACTTAGCCCTCGCACTCGGCCAACAATAGATCTGACTTCAGCGACATTGCGCGCGGTGTTAGCGGGAATAATATAGAACTTATGAATAATATTTTGACCACTTTTCAACCATATTTGAATTTCAGTATCGCCGGCTTTTTCTGCGAGAATCAGCAGCTCACCATTATCCATGATAGAAGTGCTAACTAACCCCGCATTACCTACCGCGACTCTCTCTATTTCCGAAAAAGGCAAAGTTTTCATTTGACCAACAAACAATCGAAAGTTATCGGCCTGGGTCACAGCGCTTAAACTTGCCATGATCAGCGCCAAAGAAATTTTAGATATTATTTTCATGATTTTCACCGTTTCACTTAGCCACTGGTAATTTTTGTACAGTCAATATCCCGTCTTTACTGATACCTCCTGCCAGATAATCGACGCTAGCACCCACCGGTAAAACATCGCTAACCTTTTTCGTTCTAGAAGATTTAGAGACACTGAGCCCAGCCAGAAGATTACCGTTGCGATCACTGACAGTGCCATCTGCATTAATCACCACATCTTCGGCTTTTATCACCGTCCCGTCAGCCATCACTAAATTTCCGTCACTGTCCAAAGTCGCACCATTAATAACCGAGCCATCCGCCAGCACTACTGAATTAGCGGAGATCACCGAGCCATCAGCCGTCACTATGTTACCTGCACTATCTAGCGTCGCATCGTTAATGATTGTGCCATCGGCTAACATCACTGAATTTTCCGTGATCACCGAACCGTCAGCCATCACTAGGTTACCTTCGCTATCTAAGGTCGCATCTTTAAGAATCGTGCCGTCCGCCAACATCACTGAATTAGCCGTGATCACCGAGCCATCTGCCATCACTATATTACCGTCACTATCTACGCTCGCATCTTTAAGAATCGTGCCGTCCGCCAACATCACTGAATCAGCCGTGATCACCGAGCCGTCGGCCATCACTAAGTTACCTTCACTATCAATAGTCGCATCTTTAATTATTGTGCCATCCGCTAGCATCACAGAGCCGTCAGCCTGCTGCTTAGCACCCGCAAGGTTTAATTGCTTAGCGCCAACCGTATTCAACTGCTTAGCACCGCCAATATTTAGCGGGGTTGCGCCGCTAATATTTTTTACCTTAGCCCCTGCTAAACTCTGTACTTTTTCGCCATCAAGCAGTCTGCCGTCACTGGTCATTAAACTGCCATCTGCCGCAATCACTAAACTATCCGGATCAATCACATTGCCATCTTTATCAACAATCTCGCCCTTAGCATTCAGGCTTAAGCCCCGGCTACTCAAATTAATACCTGACTTAGTGCGAATAGTGCCATCTGCCGCTATCAGCAAATTTTGATTACTCAGTGCCACACCTTCTTTATTACGTAGCACTCCATCTTTACCGAGTACCACATTATCACTGAGCTTTTCAGTGCTACGGCGCAACTGCTCTTTACGCTCCAGTCGCTTAGCATTGGCCAGCACCTGATTACTAGAGATGACACTAAAGCCAGACCCCGACTTATCTTTACGATTGCGCAAGAGTACTAATAAATCTCCTTTGTCTTGGGCTGAGGCTAAAATAGCCGCCTCTTTAGCCGTCACATTGAGCGTCACTGTGGTAAAGTTCTGATTGATTCCCGGGTTGACGCCGCCACGTAAGAAACGTACTTTTTCAGTGTAGTCATATGCGCTATCGCGCCCTGTGGTCAATACCTCTACATTTTCCAGAACCGGCATAATGCTCTTTTGTTGAGCGTCGCCGATGCTAATATTCACAAATAAATCTATGCGGTTACCCGGCCTCAACAACCCGGTAAAAGTGCTCATCTCATCCACTTGAATAGTCATTGCGCGGCGTTTGATGGTCAATGTATCAGAAAAATCTAATGGAAAATCTGCCCCTACGTAACTGGCCAGCAACATTTTGCCAACCGCTAAGTTCTGCTGTAAAATTTTTCCTTCGATCGCATCAAACTGCCCCGGACGTATCGCGTTATTGTCAACATAAGCTGCTGGTATTTCTCTGATCGACAAAGTATTACCGTCTAAAACATCACCTTTTAACAAGTCTTTACTGGCGACGACTACTGCGACAAGCTCTGATTTAGGCTTCAACAAATCACGTAGCGACGACTCTCTGGCATTTAAATAAAGCATGGCCAGGAAAGCGCCCAGTACCCCTAAGCCTATTGCAACAACAAGTAAGGTGATTGTTTTTTTACTACTAGTGGCCAATGTTCGATCTCCCACGCTCAGCATTCAGCGTTATTTAAACCTATTTAATAAATTATGCTGATCAGTTTTATTAAACTGATCGCCTCTAACTATTACCTGAATAAGTGACTTCACTGCACCACATAGCGCAAGCTCTTGATTTATTTTGAAGTCACGGATTCAGGTATTAACCTTTAAAAACACCCAGAGAACTGTGCACCTTTTTTTTAAAGGTTTTAAATCCTGCCTTTACCCGTTTTTTCAGTACCTTGAGTTTAGATAATCCTTTATTTACATCATTAAAATTCTGATTCACTTTATTCAAGTGACCGGCAACCTTATTGATTTCAGAGGAGAGTGCTGGAAATTTTTCGAGCCGGTTATAGTACTGTGAAAGACCGTCGACATTGCGTTCCGGTAATTCCGTAATTCGCAATCCGTAACTTTGCGCTCGATACCTCTGATGTACCGCCTGCATTAAAGAGTGATCGTATTGCTGATAATGTTGCTCGGTTGGTGTACTTTTTCGGGTCCCTACATGCCCATATTCGCCACCGGAGACAGTGAGCATAGCGGCTGTTAACGCAATCAAGAGCACCGTATATTCCACCATCGACTGGCCCAATTGATGACGTTTTTCGACCGTTTCAACACGATACATTTAATTAGCCCGACTCAAATTAGCCACAATATAGCTTTCACCGGCCAAATTATTAATCGTCAAACTTAATTTACGCTCACCTTTAGCTAACAGCAAAACTCGACCTTTCAACCCGGAGTGCTGAGTATCATTTTGTAGCACCCAGCCCCGGTGACGGTAGTGGTTTAAATAAAACTGGCTGTTCGCCGACACGCTGAAATGATTGCGAATTTGCACCGTATTACTGGTGTTTAATAAATCAGTATGTTTTTGATTATCAACAATTTTAGAACCGCCCATTTTCGGAAAAACACCGAGCATCGCAGCTTTACTGATTTGCTTGTTTTCCAGTAATTTAGGTAAATCACTAATACTTAGATAACCGCGACTGCCCATCCCCGCAGATTGAACTTGGACATTGTAATAGTGGGTTTTAAGCTTGGCACCAAGCATATCCCAAGGTTCCATGGTGCTCTGCACTCCGTTAGCGCCCCACAATTTCTGGTAGTAAGCTAGTAATTTAGCTTTACTGAGCTTAGATTCAAACTTTTGTATAGAGAGTGTCATACCTAATGTATGAGCACGTTGACTGACACTGCTAACGATAGTGTCTGCAGGGAGCGGAAATCCACTAGCGTGAGATAAATGAGGCAATAGCGCGAGCGCCAACAGCAGCAGTTTAATCATTGCGACAGTACCCCTGCTTATTACAAAGCTTACTGTCTAACAATTTATTGATATCATCTTGATGTTGTGTGCTTTTCCGATCGGCTTGCAGATATTTATCTCGGGGCAACACACTCATATCCATATGTCCAAATACCAGCTGTTTATCGTCAATTTCAGGAGAGAGCAGCGCAACAGAGACTATATTTTGCGCGGTCACAGCAGGTGGTAGAGAAAATGGAATGAGACTCTTTAATTTATCTGATACCGTTTCAATGTGATCCGCTATAATAGCCGTGGGTGCCAGTGGGGTGACTTTCTTAGCCAGATGATCGACACCGCCGGCACTCCAACTAAGAGAGTAAACTTGCGCTCTGGCACTAAATTTAAGTGCCGCTATATCGAGGAGTCGATGATCAGGCTCCCGCTTTAAACTAGTAAATAATGGCGCCTGATTAACCGCTATCTCGACCTTTGCATTAGAAACTCCGTTAGTTTTAACCACATCAAACGCTGTCTTCCCTAACGTCAAGACCGAGGTTACCCCGGCGAGTACTTGACCAAACACATCCACCACACCACTTAAAGGTCCATGTATCTTTTGTCGGGAATCAATATCGCTCACCTTAATATCAGCTAGCATCGAATTGCCGTTATGGTAGCGCCAGAGCTTTCGGCCTTTATTATCATCAGCGTTATATTGGTGCGCTTCGCTGAGCAGTTTGCTTTTCATACTGTGAGCTAGACTGGCCCGATTAATAAAAGGAGTAGCTGGTTTATTAAAACCACTCGGCTGAAATTTATCGCGATTACTTTTTGCTAATTTAACCGTGCGCTCCCATGCCACAAAGCGTGCACCGCTGACTGCTGCGTGTTGCATGTCGATATATTTACCGAGCATCGGCACAATCAGAAACAGTGGCACTAAGACAAAGGCACTGGCCACTAACATCTCGGTCATCGCCTGACCTTTTTGTCGGGCATGGGTGCAATTTAGCATCAGATAAACCCTCCAGATCCCGAGGAGAATAATCCCTGTAAATTACCCAGCAAGTTTTTGAAATTTTCAATAGTCTGATTAAATTCATGTTTGAAGGGGTTTTGTCCGGACTGAAAAGCCAAGGACGCTGTGCGATCAAAATAGCTGGTATCGACCAACCTTGCGTCCCAATACGGATTAAATCCATTGCTAGATCCTATGATCTTTTTCCCATAGCGATTTTTTATCGAAAAATAGTCAAGATCAACCGGTTCACTATAATAGACTTGTGCTTTTCCTATCACAGCGATAGCCAAGTCCCCCTCTTCGGGCTCATCTAGCGAGAAATTACCACTGGGGGATGCCACCCGAAAGCTGGAGGTTTTTTGCTGGGTCAGTGCAATCAGCATGTAAGGCGCTTCTAACCCGGTGAAGAGTAACTTGTTGGACTTTTTAGCCAGACCGGCCGAAAAGTTATTGTGCTGACCAATGTTTGGCAGGGCATTGACCATTTGGTATCCACCCGCCGCCATTCGATAAGACTTGCTTACATTATTACTTGATTTAGCTATCTGCTTTTTTATATAAAACCAGGGAACCTGCTTTTCCCAAGTGTCGCCATACATTTGATCGCGACCACCGCCAGTAAAACCTTTTAACTTAGGCTTGCCGTTACCCGCTATAGCCGCTCCGGCACCCATAGGAACATGAGGTGATTTAATTGCCCCAATATCTATTTTGAAGCAATAAATAACACAAATTTTAAGGGTCGGGTGTATCTGGGCGCTGAGGTCTGAACCGTCTGCGGCACTCCAGATGTAGCCTTTTTTCTTCTCTATGACAACTTGGCTGCCACCTTTTCTATCGGCGCTAGCTTTACCTGTCACTACCGCACTATAACCAAATCTCCAAGTATCAGGTAAACCGAAAATGGAACAAATAGCACTAACCGGACAATTAAATCCCTCTATTTCACCGGCCGTCACCCTTCCTTTGAACAGATCAAGCTTCCAGCCACCTGTAGAGACACCCGCTTGATTATGACAATCTAACGCTAATAGTTTGAGTTCATTCTTAGGCACTAATTTTTTTACCACCTTGCGAATAAACCCGATCACGAAACCTTTAATCCCCGGTATATTCGGTATATATTTGCCTAAGAAGTTAACCGCAGCATCAATAATTTTTCCACTGTCAAATGTTGGGATTTTATCGAGTGCTTTTTTTACTAAACCATCGTTTCCACAGGGCCGGTTACGGGTAAAATTATCTCTAGAGTCATTAACTACTTGAGCGAAGCGCGCCATTTCATTATCAATACCGCTCGGATGCTTCACGAAGTTATACACGGGTAAAGACAGCAAATCTCCGTAGTAGCTACCGTAGTGCATCGCCACCGAAAACAACCCAAATCCAGACAGGCCTACACTATTTTGCTGTAAATCGCCGACGTTATTTTTAGGCACTTGAGTAATCGCTGCGTAGCTAAACGTTAATGTTGCCAGATGCATCAGCTGCTGCGAACTGCCATAGACCTGATTAATGCTATGCAAGCCTTTAGTAAACAGCTTAGCCATCGGCTTAACCACCCGTTTAGCCGCGTTAGAGGTAGTTTTCTTTACTTTAGAAATAAATCTTATACCACTTGCTATACCTGAACCGATGATAGGGATAGCACTTAACAGTGAAGCTAAAAGATTAAGATTTTTTGGCTCAGACTCGAGCATTATCATCCAGGAGTGGAGACTGACCATCTGCCCGATTGCCACTTCATTCGCGACCATGGCACGGTTGATGTACGCTCCGTAATTAAGATCGCGCGCCTCTAACACAGACACACTGTAGGCAGTGGCATCCGCAGCATTTTGCAGCTGCATTTTTTCACTGCTCAGAATGCCGGTACTGAGCAGTGAAATAGCACCGATCACCCCGATCACGGTTAACAGCAAGACCAGCACAATAGCCTGCCCCGATTGCCGAGGCCTGGCCATCAATGGATGCATTCCGAGAGTCACAATCAGCTACCAACTAATCGATAAATATCAGTTTGAATCTTTAAAGTTTGTAAGCTTTTTGGACTTACCACCATCTTTAATCGCATCACCAGCCTTTGTTTTGGCTTGATCTTGCGCAGCTGCTGACGCCCCTGTATCGCCTGCCAGCTCCGCGCTTAGCGTACCCATTTGGCTTCTCAAGGTATCTCCAAAGAAACCGTAAACCGCAATCGCCGCTATCGCAATCAGCGCCACAATAATTATGTACTCAGTCATACCTTGGCCCAACTGCTTGATTCTACTTTTCATACATCACCTTTTTTATTACAATTTAAATTCTTAAACCAGCATTCAACTTTTATTAAAGACTATGCTACGTTTTCGACGCTGGATAATAAGCAGCGCCACCAACAACGGACCCAACACTGCTGCGATCAACTCTGGCCCATGATTATCGATAGAGAGCAGCCACAAGCTAGCCACTAACAGCGACACAGCACCCAAATTAAGCAGCACTTTGCCTTGGGCTTTTTTGAAAATCGGCCACAACACCAGTGATAGCGACATATAAACGACAAATTGCACTGCCTGCCACTGCGGCGTCTCGACTAATTGTTCTAGCACATAACTAAAACATTCCAGCTCTACAGATACACCACAAATATATTCTGTGGTTGCTGGCAAGTGCAAAACTCGATACAACAACATAGTTATCAGCGAGAACGCCAGCAATGCATAGTAAAGAAGCGAGGCCAACAACACTCGACTCGCTGCAATTGCTTTATCCCCCACAGCTAGTGCTATCAAGGTAAACGACTTATCCTCTTTTGCTTTTCTCACCGATCTGGCAGTCATATTTTATATTTCACTAAAGCCTAGATAATCGATTCACTTGGCAAGCTTAATAATTAACCAACTAAACCTTTTCTATATACCCGTATATTAGAATACTGAAGTAGGACAATACATTAAGCTAAGCATAAAAAAAAAATCAGAGATTTACTATTAACTAAAGTTAGTTTTTTGGAAAACAATCATAACTTTATATATAGATTCATGAATTAAAGTATACTTAATTGAAACCAACCAAGCTCGCCGATTCAAAAAAATCGACTTTAATATGACCCACAATAACAATATAAAGTCCTATAACTGACTTGAACACTAGGCCAATTAATATGTCATTAAGATTTAAATTCAATTTAATTCTGATTCTCACTGGAGTGATCGGCATTCTTATTTCTGCAATAATTTCTTTTAATTTGCAGCGCGACAACGCCCGCAAAGAAGCACTTGAAACTGCCGCTATCCTTCTAGAAAGCGTCATTGCGGTTCGCAATTATACGGTTGAAGAAATTCGGCCTTTAATTAGCGACTCCTCAAAAGAAATATTTTTACCACAGACAGTTCCCGCCTATGCTGCGGCAAAATACATCGCCAACCTGCAAAAAAGTCACCCCGATTACCATTACAAAGAAGCCGCACTGAACCCAACCAATCCGAATAACCGCGCCTCCGATTGGGAGACAGATATCATCAATTATTTTAAAACTCATGACGATCTGAGCTTCGTAGGCGAGCGGGATACCCCGACCGGACGCTCTCTGTATTTATCAAAGCCGATTCGCATTACCAACGGTAAATGCCTAACCTGTCACTCGACGCCTGAGGCCGCGCCTAAAGCCATGCTGGCAAAATATGGTAGTGCCAACGGTTTTGGCTGGAAGCTCAATGAAGTAATTGGTACCCAAGTTGTATCTGTACCGCTATCTTTTGCACATATCCGCGCTGACAAAGAATTTTTACTATTTATGGGCACCATAGTCGGTGTCTTTTTTACGATCGGAGTGATGCTCAATATATTACTAAACATCTTCGTCATTAAACCGGTCACCACTATGGCTGTACATGTGGATAAGGTCAGCATGGGTACTTTAGATTTAGCGCCGATCGAGATTAAAGGCAAAGATGAAATAAGCTCATTAGGTCGCTCATTTAACCGCATGCAAACTAGCTTAGACAGCGCGGTGAAGATGCTCGATGAAACTTTAGATGATTAGATAACCGATAATGAATAATTTACCTAGCCACTTCGGCAAATATCAAGTCAGTAAAATATTGGGCCAAGGCGCCATGGGGATAGTCTACCAAGGCTACGATCCAGTCATCGAGCGCACCGTCGCCATTAAAGTACTGCTCGCGCACCACACCGTTGGCGAACAGGGAGCCGAGCTGAGCAAGCGCTTCAAGCGCGAGGCGCAGGCCGCCGCTCGCTGCCTGCATCAAAATATAGTCACGGTCTTTGATTACGGCTCACAAGATAGCCAAGATTATATTGTTATGGAGTTTATTGAAGGGGAAGAGCTCAGCCAATTTTTACGCTCCGAGCAAAAGCTTACCATCGATGAGGCGATTTTTATCACCACCTCAGTACTGCGCGCACTCACTGCCGCCCACCACCATCACATAGTGCACCGCGATATTAAACCGGCCAATATTATTTTACTCAACGACGGCGAGGTCAAGGTCGCTGACTTTGGTGTCGCCTTACTCGATCAATCCGATTTAACCTTAGCTGGCAATATGGTCGGCACTCCAAATTATATGGCGCCTGAGGGATTGCGCGGCGAAACAGTCACCGAACAAGCCGACATTTACAGTACCGGCATGGTTCTACTAGAGATGCTGACCGGTGCCAGACTCAGCCCAGTACAGCTTTATACACTGCCGATTAATCAATTCATTGATTCTGTATTTGTCCAGCACCCACAGATACCACTATCTTTACAAGCGGTGATCAGCAAAGCATTAGCCTCCAATATTACCGAGCGCTATCTCAGCGCTAAAGAATTCTTACAGGCAATTGAAGCACTGGTCAGCCTTGAAGCACAAGTCAGCGCAACGGTGGTCGCCAAAGCGGGGATTCAAGAAAAATCACAACAGCTATTAGATTTACCAGCAGAGATGATGGCCGATTTAAAGCAGAATTTGGCCACGCATTTGGGCCCCATGGCCAGCTTCGTGATTAAAAAGGCCTCGACCCACACTCGATCGGCAAAAGAGTTCATGCTGCAATTATCAGAGCATATCGGCAATCCCGAACAGCGCCAAGCCTTCATCGAGCAGGCCACTAAAACTTTGGCCTTAGATCATTCTCCAGCGCCACAATCAGCATCAGCAAAACCGGCCGAACCAATTAAGGTCGATAGTAATCTTGTACACAGCATTGCCGAAGACACCCGTCAGCAACTCACCACCGCTCTGACCTTTTATTTGGGCCCCGTCGCCAAGCATCAAGTCAAGCGGCAGATAAAACAGGCCAAAAATTACCTTGAACTCTGCGAGCTGTTGGCGGCACTGCTTAGTGACACCCAGCAGAGGAGTGAATTTTTACAGCAGGTACAAGATTTAGCTTAATCCTGAATCCGTGACTTCAAAGTTATTTACAGTTGAACTTTTCGGCGCCAAACTGCTATATAATCGATACTATTTTCAGAGCTGATACTCGCAAAATTTATACCCATTAAAATTTAGGTAGCCTGTGAAACAACAACAAATACTAGTCGCACAATTACAAACTATGTATCCCCAAGTAAAGTTCTTATTCATGGGAATAATGGCGCTTACTGTAGTTATTTTAAATGTATTTTGGGATAAAATACCCTTAATCACCTTAATCAGTTGGGCAGGCGCCAACTTGATATTAATTATATTGCGCAGCTTTTTCTTAATTTATTCAGAGAATAATTTAAACTTAAACAATGTTCGAATTCACGCCTTAATCTTTGCCCTCGGCAGCCTCTCCTCAGGATTCATATGGGCCAGCGCAAGTTATATTTTTTTAGACGTAGATAATAATATTTCACTAATTATTATTGTCACTTTACTACTGGGCTCTACCGCGGGCGCGCTGGTCACACTCTCAGCTTACCTACCGGCATTTTATGCATACAGCTGTACTGTTTTAATCCCTCTCGCCTGGCTGTTAATCACTCAGGGAAGTCCGGAGATCATTCAAATTGGTATTCTGGTAGGCATCTATTTAGTGGCTTTAATTGGATACTCACACGCCGTCAACAAAAATTTGAAGCAATTTATCGCACTGCGTTTTAAAAACGAAACCCTTTTGCAAGATTTCAGGGTGCAACGAGACCTAGCCGAGCAAGCCAATATAGAAAAATCACGCTACTTAGCGGCGACCAGTCACGACTTAAGACAACCATTACACGCATTGCAGCTCTACCTTGGCAATCTATCGACCTTAAACAATAGCGAGCAACAGCAACAACTAATAAAAAAATCGGTCGCAGCAGGTAGCACACTCAACAATCTGCTGACCTCTTTAATGGATGTCTCTCGACTGGACTCCGGTGAGCTAGAGCTAAATATGCGATCGGTCAATTTAGAGTTACTGATCGCCGATATAGCTGAAGAGTTTCAAGCGATTGCCGAGCGCAGCGGCATTCAACTAACGGTATGCGCGCTACCGGTCAATGCCTTTACCGATGCGATGTTACTGAGCCGCTGCATTCGAAACTTACTCGCCAACGCCTTTGCTCACGCGAGTGCCAGCGCGATTTCCATCGCGACCACTATCCACCACGAAAAACAACTTAAAATATCCATCAAAGATAATGGCACCGGCATAAAACACAGTGAAAAAGTTAATATTTTTTCCGAGTTCTATCAACTTAACAATCCTGAAAGAGATAAGAATAAAGGCTTAGGGCTCGGCCTGGCCATCGTCAAAAAACTCGCTGTTTTGATGGGCCACACCATAGAGCTTGAAACAGCAGAGGGGGCAGGCTGTGAGTTTTCAATCTACCTCAACGCCTCCAACCTACTGCCAACCAAAAAACTTAAGTCGGAACCAAACATAGATCTAAGTGGTATTTTTGTGGTGATCGTCGATGATAACCCAGAGATTTGTGAAGGTATGGCGCTCACTTTCAAAAACTGGAACTGTGAAGTCCTGGTTGCGCAAAATACCCAGACACTGCTCGGCGAATTGCAGCGGTTAAATTATCCTGCACCTGACATTATCATCGCCGACTATCGTCTTCGCGATAACAAAACCGGCGTGGAGACGATTAAACGCGCACGAGAGAAGTTTGGCTTTGAAATTCCAGCTATTCTGGTCAGTGGTGATACTGGAGAGACACTAATTCGTGAGAGCGCCGGCGTTAATTGTCACTATTTACAAAAGCCTGTACCACCAGCCCATTTTAAACAAGTGATCTCGAGCATGATCAAAAAGCGCACTAGCTGAGTGGTTTTATAGCGAGTAGCTCCCTCGCCTTGACGCTAGCTTGCACTCGGTTATCAACCTTTAACACTCTTAATAACTTGGTCACATACTGCTTGATTGTGCCTTCAGATAGAAACAATTTAGCCGCGATTTCTTTGTTACTTTTACCAATAGAAATTAAACTGAGGATTTTTATTTGTTGATCATTAAGCTTTAACTCAACTGATAGCGGCTCGGTATTTAGCGCGGCGCAGCTAGGCAGATAAATTCCGCCTGCGATGACTGCTTTAAGCGCACTTAAAATACTCATCCCATCTGAGGACTTAGGCACGTACCCTTTAGCGCCTGCATCGATACAGCGGTGCATTACTTGCGGATTCTCTTCAGCTGATACGATAACCACCGGTGTTGCTAAATTTTGACAAAGCTCCTGAATACTGCTGACACCTTGCATCTGTGGCATATATAAATCTAAAATAATTAAATCGAAGTTACTCTGTTCGAGCGCAGCTTTAGTGCTGGGTAAATCAATAGCGAATTCAATTTCAACTTTGTCGCTTAACTGCTGTAGCCAGAGCCCCATACTATCGCGAAATAAACCATGATCATCAGCCAAGAGTAATTTCATCTACCTATACCTACAGCTACACCTACAAAAATATCAACCATCAACTTAACTCTTTTTTAAAAAATTTAAGATATTGGTCGCAAATACTACAGCAGATATGTCTGTTTAAATAGTCACTTATTGATCATCTATATAAGATTTAGCATCAAAACTGCGAATCCAATCCGGATGGAAGACCATAATTGCAGTTAGTAATATACCATTCAGCAACCCTTCTGGAAAAATAGTTAACACAATGATGGTCATGATATCTTGCTGTATTTTTAGCCACGGAAAAATATCGTTCAGCCACAAAGTGGCAGAGACCGAGACACCGATTAACACCGCAGTTAAACCCGCGCAAAAAAAACCGCAGACAAACAGATAAATAAAGAAGTTTTTTGCCAGTTTTTCAGTGACGATACGCAGCACAGTGTGAGTAACGAACACTGGTAGCAGTATAGTGATAACGGCGTTAGCTGAAAAATTAGTCCAGTCGCCAGCACCTAATACAACGAGTAAAGCAAGCGCCACACTGGCGCAAACTATCGCCAGGTCCCAACCTAATATTAAACCTGAATCAGTGACTTCACTGCACCACATAGCGCAAGCTCTTGATTCTACAGCGGTTAGAAAAATTCCCGCTGAACCTGCGGGTTTTATGCACGGATGCATTTATTTAGCAAATGCAGGACGCATATGAGCTTGCAGCTAAGATTTTTCAATTCCACCGTAAAACCAATATCTTACACTCTGTATTCACTTTGAAGTCACGGATTCAGGTTAAAGTTAAAGCAGTCATGCCTAAAAAGTGAATGCTGACTCCCTCAGCAATATCTGCCCTGATGCTCCAAATTATCATTAATGCCACAGTTGCACCAAAACACAAGTGCTGCAACCTTGTGTTGGCCGCCAACCTTCCCCAGGGGGAGCGATAAAATGTATAGCCGAAAGCCAGCGCGAACAATATATTAAAGACGTAGAAACTGAGTCCATTCAGCACTTCTACATTGAGACTAATCACAGCGGAGCTAGCACTAGCGAATACAGTTTGGCGTGTTCTCGGGTTTTAGATTGCCCGTTTGCTGGGTAGTAATTACTGCGTATGCCATCAACCACAAAACCCAGCTTAGTATATAGAGCGATCGCAGCCCGGTTGGACTCGCGGACTTCCAGCAATACTTTTTCGATTTCCCGCTGCTGTAAATAGTCGCAAGACTGGCTGATCAACTGAGCGGCTAAGCCCTGTTTTTGAAACTTTGGTTGGATCGCAATTTGAATTATCTCAGCTTGCTCAAACAGTAGCTGATAAAAGACATAGCCGACCAATTGATCATCTATTTGCCAGGCAAAATTAAATCCGCGCTTGCCGGCCAGCTGTTGATCTATTTGTTGTTTTGTCCATGGCGGGTGAAAACACTGCCCCTGTAATTCAACTAACTGCAGGCTCCAGCTTGGCTCTGGGGAGCTTTCTAGAATAAGAAGACTCATACAAGCAGCCTTTAAAGGGCTAACACTTTTTGCAAATCTTGCCAAACATCACGTTTACAGCCGGGTATATTTAGCATTTCAGTTAAGCTGTGACTGGCAATTGCCTGAATATCGGAACGCAGCGAAAAAACCATACCGCGCATTGCAGCAAAATCCTCTTCGACATTCATCACCATTTGCGCGGCAGGCTCTCCGAGCATCAGCACAATTTTTGGCGTGTGCACATGCAACAGTTTGCTCAGCTTGTGTTGCACAGCGGATACCGCTTGATCCCATCCTTGATCAATACTAACCCCCGCTAAGGTCGGCCAATTTAACACGTAGGGCTGAGTACTGCTATCCAACCGCTGGCAGTCCAGCTGCATCGCCTTGATCATATTTGACAGTAATTGCTCATACTTCTGCGAAGTTAAAGTGCCTCTAGTGTGGGTTGGCAGCGAGTCTATTACCAATAAATCAGGGAATTGCCAAAACATTAAGCGCATCACCGGAGCTGGCTTGCCACTGCGATTTAGCAGAGCTGCGTGCCTTGGCATCTCGGTAATCGGCGCCGCAACGTCTGCAGCGGCAGCCTTAGTCTGGATCGTAGACGGTATTGCTTCGCGCTCAACCGGCGGCTGATTCAGCTCAGGATCAACCACTGCCGGTAAGTGAGTAACCACTTCATGGGCCATATTTGCCGCTTTTTGGCTGATTTCATCTACCTTGACAGCTGGGCTTTGCAGCGACGCCGACAAACTTTTAGCTTGCCCGACAGCATTACTGACGGGCGGAATATGACTATTTTCAGCCGAGTGCTTAACTTTTTCAAAATGCTGGGTCGGCTGCGCGCTATTAACTGCTTCATCGGCATTGTAGACAAACTCTGCCACCCACGACTCAGACTTCGCGGCACCGGGCAGCACCCCTCTTGGCAACCAGCTACCAATCCCCAATGCCGCTAAATATTGATGTCTTAAATGCTGTGCATGCATGCCTAGAACCCGAAAAATGAGTAGAGAATGTGATTGCAAAGTTTAACTAACTCTACTGTTAATAACACTTTTTATGTTATTTAATTTGTAAAAATAACTGTCATTACGCAGCGATAGACGATAGCAATTTGCCTAGTATTCAGAGTAAAATCTGCTGCACAATAAATAATTGATAACGTCAGCTTGCTTGATTTACTGCAGCTAATCACTGTCAATTCAACCACCAGCGATTGGCGAATTAAGTCTGTTAGTACAACTTAATAGCGCAGCTCGTCAGTTACCTCTCCCTTTAATAGGATAGCCGAAACGTGCCTAAGATAAATTTTGATCAGCAGATAGATAGACAAGATACCGCGAGCACCAAGTGGGATAAATATACTGATAAAAACGTGTTGCCGATGTGGGTGGCAGATACTGACTTTAAAGCACCGGCTGCCATCAGCGACGCGCTAAAAGAGCGCATTGAGCACGGCATATTTGGTTATACCCACACCCCAGACGAGCTCAATGCGATCATCATTGAACGGTTGCAGCGTTTATATAACTGGAAAGTTGATCAACAGTGGATAGTGTGGCTACCGGGACTAGTTTCGGCTTTAAATATTGTCTCTAAACAGTATGCTGGCAACCAAGCGCCGGTCATCACCCCCAATCCAATTTACCCACCGTTTAAAAATGCCCCACTGCAAGCACAGTTAGACACTTGCCAAATTGCCATGAAACTTGAGCGACAGCGCTGGGTGATGGATTTTGATCTACTTGAACAACAGCTTAGCCAAGAGGCCGAGCTGCTACTCTTTTGCAACCCACACAACCCCGCTGGCACAGTCTACACTAAGGATGAATTGAGCCGCTTAGCCGCTATTGTGGTTGAACATGAGCTGACTATTTGCTCAGATGAAATACACTGCGATTTGCTGTTAGATAAGCACGCCACACATATACCTATCGCCACGATAAGCCCAGAAGTAGAGCAGCGCAGCATCACCTTGATGGCCGCTAGCAAAACCTTCAACATCGCCGGCTTAGGCTGTGCATTCGCCATTATCCCCAATCCTAAAATACGACAGCAATTTAATAAAACTAAACAGGGCATAGTACCCGATGCTAATTTATTGGGTTACACCGCCACTATTGCCGCCTATAGCCAGTGCGCTGACTGGCTAAGTAAAAAACTTGATTACCTGCGAAATAATCACGATTATCTAATCACCGAGATTAACAGCATTCCAGGGTTGAGCATGCTTGCTCATCAGGCTACTTACCTAGCTTGGATTGATGTATCTGCAGCTAATCTAGAAAATCCGGCGAAGTTTTTTGAAGAGGCAGGTGTCGGACTATCGCCGGGGAGCGATTTTGGCGATCATAATTTCGTCAGGCTAAACTTTGGCTGCTCTAAAGCGCAGTTAGTAGAAGCGGTCAAGCGGATCCGCAACGCACTTACCAGCAGAGCTTAAGCCCGAGCAAAATCAAAGGGCAGCACTTCACTAATGCTGCTCTTAGTTAACGCCAACATCAAGAGACGATCAACTCCTAAAGCTACCCCAGCACAGTCTGGCAGACCATGCTCTAGCGCACTGACCAACCTAGTTTCAAGCGGTCGCACCGGGAAGTTGAGTGCCTTTCTTTGGCTTTGATCTTTTTCAAAGCGCCGCTGCTGCTCTCTACTATCAGTTAATTCATGATAGCCATTGGCCAATTCTACACCGTCGATAAACAACTCAAATCTAGCAGCTACCGCATTGCCGTGGCGGTCTTCTTTAACTCGCGCCAGCGCCGCTTGGCTAGCCGGGTAGTTATAGATAAATACCGCACCTTGTAACTGCGGCTCTATGCAGTGTGACATCAACAAGTTTAACCAACCATCGCGGTCGTAATCACCGCTCACTTCAACCTGGCGACGCATAATTTCCGCCAGTTCTCGATCGCTAGCACCGTTGATATCCACCGCTAAATAGTCTTTAAACGCCTGTTGATAAGAAATTCTTCGAAAGGTCTTTATATCGGTGACCGCCGAGATTAGCGCAGCCACCTCGTCCATCAACCCTCGCTCGTCAAAAGCGACCCGATACCACTCCAACATAGTAAATTCAGGATTGTGCCTGCGCCCAGCTTCGCCGTTGCGAAATACTTTACCCATTTGGTAGATACAACCGCTACCTGCTGCCAGCAAGCGCTTCATTGCATACTCAGGTGAACTCTGTAAATAATACTGTTGCGAAACATCTTCAGGATAGTGCCGATAGCTGACATCCATGGCATCGATAAAAGGATCGCTAACCGCTTTTTTCGAGAGCACTGGCACGTCAACTTCTAGCACCGCTCGCTCGGCAAAAAACTGCCTAATCTTGGCAAATACTGCGGCTCGCAGCTTAAGAGTTTCTATACTGGCAGAGGGCTGCCATTGATTATCCTGCACAAGCACTCCTAAAAAATCATAAAAAAAAGCAACAAAAAAGGCCTTTAATAAAAGACCTTTTTAAGTATCATATAGTGTTCAGTGAAACTTAAGCACGGCTAACATAATCGCCGGTGCGAGTATCAATTTTCAGAATTTCGCCCTGCTCAATAAATAACGGTACACGTACCACAGCGCCAGTGCTTAACGTCGCAGGCTTTGAACCACCTTGCGCAGTATCACCTTTAAGACCTGGATCGGTCTCTGCCACTTCAAGCTCAACAAAATTTGGCGGTGTGACAACTATTGCCCGGTCGTTCCACAAAGTAATAATACATTGGGTGTTATCTTTCAGCCACTTGACGCTGTCACCAACTGCCGATAGCTCAACCGCATACTGCTCGAAAGTCACCGGCACCATAAAGTGGAACATTTCACCATCTGTGTACAAGTATTCCATATCACGCTCCACAACATCAGCCGCTTCCAGTGATTCATTCGATTTAAAAGTACGCTCCCATACTCTGCCAGTTAATAAGTTACGCATTTTCACGCGAGTGAATGCTTGTCCCTTTCCTGGCTTGACGAATTCAACTTGTTGCATTGCACAAGGATCACCGTCGATGATGACTTTTAAACCGTTTTTAAGCTGATTCGCTGAATATGACATTGGGGTTCTCTACTTCAAAAATGGGATGGAATAATATTGACTGGCATTCTACTACAAATTAAAAATTGTTTTTACGTATATGCGTAAAATTTGACAGCTATTCCACTTAAAAGCACAATGCCAGAAAAATTAATCGCGTTTAGTGACACCCCGCTAATTTTGGCAGCTTTACAGCCATTAAAAACATTGGTTTGATACAATCTATCGAAAATTAAGCATGCACAACGAGTCGCAGTATCTGCAGCAACTAATTTACCACGTAACTTATGCCGCCTAACCACACCACATTTAACAAACCTCTGATTACTATGACGGGTCGCCCTATTGAAAATTATCGCAAAAGACAATCATGAAAAGCCGACAGAACAGGATCTAGCAAGCTGGCAATATCAGCTGAGTCACTGCATAAAAGATATAGATAGCTTAAGTGAATACTTAGAATTAGATGCCAGTCAGCTAGCGTTTAGTAGCGCCGCCAGCCAGGATTTCCAGCTAAAAGTGCCCTTGCCTTACGCCAACCGAATGCGCAAGGGGGATGCCAATGATCCGCTGCTATTGCAAGTGCTGCCGACCTCGGCAGAGCTTGAGTATTTTCCAGGCTTTAGCACTGATCCACTGCAAGAAGCTAGCGCAAAAGCACTGACTGGCTTAATTCACAAGTATAAAAATCGAGTGCTATTAACGCTTAGTGGCGCCTGTGCAATTAATTGCCGGTACTGCTTTCGTCGCCATTTTCCCTATGCGGATAACAATATAGGCTCGAGCCAATGGCAGAAAATTTTAGACTATATTCAAGCGGACCCTAGCATCGAAGAAGTTATCTTTTCCGGTGGTGATCCACTGGCGACCCCGGATAAAAGAATTGCTAAATTTGTCAATGATTTGGATAAGATCAGTCACCTACAGCGACTTCGAATCCACACTAGACTGCCGGTTGTAATTCCACAGCGCATCACCGAACAACTCTGCAGCATCTTGCAAAACAGCAGATTACAGAGCATTTTAGTGATCCATGCCAATCACGCCAATGAATTCGATGCGCACGTCACGAGCGCTTTAAATAGTTTACTGGCAGCAAAAGTGACAGTTTTAAACCAGGCAGTGCTGCTAAAAGGAATCAATGATACGCTAAAGGCGCAAAAAGACCTGCACATCGCCTCCTTTAAAGCGGGAGCTCTACCTTACTATTTATTTGTATTAGACCCCGTGCAAGGCGCCGCTCATTTTGATGTAAGCGATCGACAAGCTCAGCAATTAATCGGTGAGCTTCAAGCACATTTACCCGGTTATTTAGTGCCTAAGCTGGCTCGAGAAATACCTGGAAGACCCAACAAAACACTATTGGCGATCTGACACTTTGCCGCCGCTTAAATTTGAGTTGGCTAATTGCTAAAAACCTTAAGTTAAGATAAATAAAACGGATATAATGTTTGTTTTACGTTAAAATCTGCCCTCTTTTTAAAGGCGACCTACTGCTGACCTGTATAGCTGAATATTCAATTTCGTATAAATACAGCAACATTAAATAAACCCAAGGAAGTAAAATAACAATGTGGAAAATCCCCCTACTCGCACTTGTAACAGTCCTTTTAACCGCCTGCATACAAAACAAACCCAAAAACACTGTCTACCAGCCACTGATTGTCGCTGACGTTACCCCTATCGTATCTGCGACCAAAAAAAGCATAGGTGTCAGAGTAAATTTCGAAAACATTGCCCATGCTGACTATAGTTATGCACGCTTCAAAATCACTGCATTTAACAGCAATGGACAGGTTATTAAGCCGAAAAAGGGAGCGCGTCAGAGTGCCTATGTCCGCCTGGCTGGGCCAATAGCACCTGGTCAAATCAGAAGCACTACGTGGACGAACACTTGGAAGAACAGAGATGTACAGTGCATCAGTTTGGATGAAGTTGAACTGATCTTTCCTAGCGGCAGGGTTGAAACAGCCATGGGCAATAGATTATTAAGCAAGCAAGAAGGTCATACTTGCATCTAGAGACAGTATAGCTTTCAGCCGCCAGCGAAGCCTTTCTGCGCGTGCGGCTGAAAACTAATTTCTGGCGTATTTTAATCTCTGCGCGGTGGCATCGCTGGAAATTGTGCGACGCTGCCTTTAACTTCGGTCAGTTTGGCAACCCCCGACTGCTCTACTTCGTCGATTCTTAATATCGATTGAGTTGGCACGAACGAACTTATTACCCCATTGAACAACTGTTTTACTTTTTCTTCCCCAGGATCAACCAAAAGCTCTGAGCGCTGGCCAAAAATAAAACCTTCCAGTTGAATAAATCCCCAAATATCACTTTGATAAACGTGACTAACGAACACTTCTACTACTTTATCCTGATTGATAAAGGTAACGCGATAGATCGCATCATCTTTTGCCATGATTTTCTCTCGAATATATAATGTATCTACATCAATTGGGGCTGCGCTAAAATTTACAAGTATAGCCGCCCGAATATTGCACACCACAGCGCGCTGTATAGAAAAGCAATCTGTAGCTATAAATAGCAGCCCTATCATCAAGATATTATAGACATTGCCCGCTCGAGGTTTCTTTTGCTCAGTCGCGCTGCAAAATAGTCTTCAGCAAAATAGCTATCGGCTAAAGGGCGCAGTATAATAGGCAAAATTTTCGCGGCACACTGCTTACTTTTACTGACAAATTTCCCGCAATTAAATATAAAAGTCTCAGCTTATTTTATGCTAAAGAACCGCGGTGGTGTAGCAATTAATTACTTTTCAAGACTGGCCACTGGTCAATCTTGACAGAAACAGATAGAGCAAGGTGCACAATGGCAAAGAAGCTATTTATTAAAACCCACGGCTGTCAGATGAATGAGTATGACTCTTCACGCATGGCAGATTTACTTGGTGAAAGTCATGAACTTGAGCTAACAGATGATGCTAGCGAAGCAGATGTACTGTTACTCAACACTTGCTCTATCCGCGAGCGAGCCCAGGAAAAAGTTTTCCATCAACTGGGTCGCTGGCGCAAGCTAAAAGAAAAGAATCCCAATTTAAAAATAGGGGTTGGCGGCTGTGTTGCCAGTCAGGAAGGCGAGAAAATTCTCAAGCGCGCCCCTTTCGTCGATATGGTGTTCGGGCCACAAACGTTACACAGACTGCCGGAAATGATCGATTTAACCGATCAGGGGAAAATCGGCATTGTCGATGTCAGTTTCCCAGAGATAGAAAAGTTCGACCGATTACCGGCCCCAGTCGCCAATGGCGCTGAAGCTTTTGTTTCAGTGATGGAAGGTTGCAGTAAATACTGCACTTTCTGTGTCGTCCCCTACACACGCGGCGAAGAAGTTAGCCGACCTTTAGACGACGTTTTAGCCGAGTGCGTTGAACTCGCTGAGCAGGGCGTCAGAGAAGTTAATTTACTGGGACAAAACGTCAATGCTTATCGCGGTGCAACTGACGACCAAGAAACCGCGGACCTCGCTGAACTGATTCGTTTAGTGGCGACCATTGACGGCATCGATAGAATCCGCTTTACCACATCACACCCCGTTGAATTTACCGATTCACTGATTGAAGTGTACGCTGAGATACCTGAGCTGGTCAGCCATTTACACTTGCCGGTACAGTCCGGCTCCGACAGTATTTTAATGGCGATGAAGCGCGGGCACACCACTCTCGAATACAAGTCCAAGATGCGTAAACTTAAAAAAATCCGCCCTGACATCTGCTTCTCATCGGACTTCATCATCGGCTTTCCCGGTGAAACCGAATTCGACTTCGAACAAACCATGCAGTTGATCGATCAAATCGGCTTTGATATTTCCTACAGCTTTATCTACAGCCGCAGACCGGGCACCCCCGCATCTGATATCCCCGACACGGTGACCGATGAGACCAAAAAGCTGCGCTTAAAAAGGTTACAAGATCGCATCACCCAAAATGCGCAGCTTATCAGCCGACAAATGGTTGGCTCTACCCAGCGTATTTTAGTCAATAGCTACTCCAAGAAAGATCCAGGCATGCTCTCGGGGCGAACTGAAAACAATAGAGTGGTTAATTTCAGATGTGACGATCCGAATCTGATTGGCAATTTCGCCGATGTTGAAATAATCCAGTCGTATACTAACTCTTTGATTGGCAAGCTGCTCAGCTCTGAGTTAGATGGTTTTCAGCCTATAGCGATCGCCACTCAAGCACCGGAAAATGCCGTCAGCCCAGTGTAAGAGGGCAACGGCAAATGTGCTATACTTGGGCTACTTTTTAGATGGTGAAACTTTAGCAATGGTATTGCACTTGCCAAGCTAAGCTTGAAATTCGAGGCTCGAAGGCTACTCAAGCCCTTCTAGGGTCGGATTTTCACTGCTGTTAGCAGCGCTCGCTACTTTGTTTAACGACCCCTTATTGGAGATAATCTATTGAGCAATAGCACATCTATAAATTTCACTTTATCGCACAGCGACACCGCTGCTCTTGCCAGTCTCTGTGGCCAGTACAACGAGAATCTGAAGCTGATAGAAAAACGTCTCAATGTCATCATCAGCAACCGAGGGATTGACTTTCAAGTTACCGGTGATCCCGATTTAGCCAATAAAGTGGCCTCACTACTCAAGCAAATGTATCTAGATACTTGCGCAGGTACCGATCTAGACTTACAGCAAGTACACTTGTGCCTGCAACAATCAGGCTTAGAGCAAGACCTAATCTTAGCGGATAGCGCTATAGAAAGTGGCATACTGATTAAAACCCGTAAAGTCCTAGTCAAGCCCCGCGGCCCCAACCAACAGCAATATACTCGCTCGATTGCAACTCACGATATAAGCTTCGGTATTGGCCCCGCTGGTACAGGTAAAACTTACCTGGCCGTCGCCTGTGCCGTTGAAGCTCTAGAGCGCGAAGAAGTAGAGCGGATCGTATTAGTGCGCCCCGCTGTAGAGGCTGGCGAAAAACTCGGCTTCCTGCCGGGAGACTTGGCGCAAAAAGTTGACCCTTACTTGCGACCACTGTACGACGCTCTATTTGAAATGCTCGGTTTTGAACGAGTCGCCCGATTAATTGAACGTCATGTCATTGAAATAGCACCGTTAGCCTATATGCGCGGCCGCACCTTAAACGGCTCATTCATTATTTTAGATGAGAGCCAGAATACCACTCGAGAGCAAATGAAAATGTTTTTGACCCGGATTGGCTTTGGTTCAACAGCCGTTATAACCGGTGACATTACCCAGGTAGACCTACCTAAAGGTGTACCTTCTGGACTGCGCCATGCGGCAGAAGTATTAGAGGGAGTAGAGGGCATTGGCTTTAGTTATTTTTCATCCAAAGATGTAGTGCGCCATCATTTAGTGCAACACATTGTCGAGGCATACGATCGTCACGACTTGCAGAAATCTAATCCCCCCCACCAACTTTCGGTGACCCGATGAGCACTGAGCTCGAAGTCCAATACACAGTAGACGCTAGCCAATTGCCCAGTCGCGAAGACATTCAGAGCTGGGTAGACACTGCTCTAAAACCCTATACTCAACAGTTTTCAATTTGTATTAGGATTGTCGACGCGGATCAAAGTCAGGCGCTTAATAGCCAATACCGCGGCAAAGAGCGGCCAACTAATGTACTTTCTTTTCCGTTCGAGACCCCGGATTGCGTTACTCAGCAAGTTGAAATACTAGGCGACTTGTTGATCTGTGCACCAGTGGTCGCACAAGAGGCTATCGAACAACAAAAAACACTTTTTGATCACTGGGCACACATGACTATTCATGGTACCTTGCATCTTTTAGGATTTGACCACATAGAAGATGGTGAAGCAGAAGAAATGGAACAGCTTGAGAGAGAGATTCTAGCCAAACTTAATATTTGCGATCCGTACCTTTAACAACTACCTTTAAGCTCGGAGCTAAAAGAACCAATGAACGAAGATCGATCAGAAAAACCACGAAGTATCTTTGGGCGCATAGCCCAAGCATTATCTTTTGATCCCAAGACTAAGCAACAAGTATTAGATGTGATCAAAGAAGCGGCAGGTGATAACTTACTCGATAAAGAGGCACTTTCGATTATCGAAGGTGCGATGCAAGTCTCTGAAATGCAAGTCAGAGATATAATGGTACCGCGTTCCAAAATGGTTATCATAGAAGCCGACCAGACCATTAAAGAATTTTTACCTACCATAATTTCCAGTGCCCACTCTCGATTCCCGGTCGTAGGCAAAAACCCCAATGAGATTATCGGTGTATTGTTAGCTAAAGACTTACTGCCAAATCTACTCGAAGAAAATGAACACGAAATTACCGTTAAAGATAAGCTGCGGGATGTCACTTTCATTCCAGAGAGCAAAAGATTAAACATTCTACTCAATGAATTTCGCGCCAACCGCAGCCATCTCGCGATAGTCGTCGATGAATACGGCGGAATCGCCGGGCTGATCACCATTGAAGATGTACTGGAACAAATTGTCGGTGAAATTGAAGACGAACACGACCCTGTCGATGACGAGGGCAATATTCGCCCCTTCGATGACAATGCATTTTTAGTCAAAGCACTGACTGAGCTAGAAGATTTTGATCAGTATTTCCATACTAGCTTTGATAAATATGACTTCGATACGGTGGGCGGCATTGTCACCCAACGTTTTGGGCACCTACCGCAAAAAGATGAAGAAATTATCATCGACAACTTTAAATTTAAAATTCTATCCTCTGAACACCGGCGCATCAGGCTATTACACGTACAGCGAGTCAATAGTTAATTGAAGGGCAATAGACCCTTACTGGCCCTCATCGCTGGGGCCAGCACCACCCTCGCCTTTGCTCCATTTAATTTTTTCGTGTTCGCACTGCTAACACCGGGAGCGCTATACCTACTTCTAAAAAAACAGAGCGTTAAACAAGCACTGTGGCTGGGCTGGTTATTTGGCTTGGGATTTTTTGGCAGCGGAGTCTCCTGGGTGTATGTCAGCATTCACACCTACGGTAATACCCACGCGATACCCGCCGCATTACTGACGCTTACTTTTTGCGCTGCCTTAGCCCTGCTCTTTCTCTGCCAAATTTGGCTGTTCCAAAAATATTTTAGCGCTCGCTACGCAGCGCTCGGCTTTAGCATACTATGGCTGTTATTCGAGTGGCTACGCAGCTGGTTATTTACCGGCTTCCCCTGGCTATATTTGGGCTATACCACTCTGGACACACCCTTTGCACCACTGGCGGCACTGGGAGGGGTTTGGCTTAACTCATATTTGGTGGTAGCTATCAGCTTGGCCGGCGCCAGTTTTATCATAAAAAGAGCGCGCCGCCAATTTCTGATAGTGGTGGGCTGGATCACGATACCGCTTTTAAGCAGTTACATGCTGCCAAATAATTGGACGCAGCCTAAAGGGGAACCGATTGATTTTGCGATTGTGCAACCCAACATCCCGCAGCAGATCAAATGGGATAACCGACATTTAGCGGAAATAGTGAGTAAATATTACCGTATCACGGAGCCAATCATTGGTGATAAAGTGATCATTTGGCCAGAGACCGCTATCCCCAGCTTATATCCAGCGGTTGCAGCATACTTTGCACCTTTAGTCGCTGCACACCGCCAACTTGGCGGCTCTCTAATCAGCGGCGTACCTATCAGAGTCGAAGATAGCCAACACCCTAAAGGCCGCAGGATACACAATTCAATCCTAAATTTGACCGAGCAGAGTTACTACCATAAACAGCGCTTGGTACCCTTTGGCGAGTACATACCTTGGCAGCATGAATTTAGAGATTTGTTTAATTTCTTAAACATCCCAGATTTCACCTTTAGCTTACCTAAATTGAGCCGGCAACCATTGCTAACAGTCGGTGCATACAAATATAGCACCGCAATCTGTTATGAAATTGCCTATCCGGAGTTAGTACGAGAATACAGTAAAAATGCAGATCTAATCCTAACGCTTTCCAATGACACTTGGTTTAGTCACTCGATCGGCCCCGACCAGCACTTTCAAATAGCCAGAATGCGCGCCATAGAAAACGGCCGTTGGCTAGTGCGCAGCGCTAACAACGGCATTAGCGCTATCGTTGATCCCCAAGGTAGAGTCGATAAAATAGCACCGAGGTATACCGAGGCTATTTTAGAGGGCAGTGTACAGCCGATGCAAGGCTTGACCCCTTTTCAACGATTCGGCCCCTGGCCTCTGTATATATTGAGTGTGTTGTGCGGGGCTTATATTCTCTATCGCAATCGAAGAGCGACTGAGAAGCGTGATCAGAAAGAGAGCGAGGCTGTTTGAGGATAAATTAGTGTTTATATGCGGCGCATATATCTAGCAAGATTCCGTATCTCTGCTTTCACAGTTACTGAGCGAACCTCCTAGAGCCTATTAGCTTTTTAGCCAAACCTGCTCACACCAGTGCCACAGTGAATCCCAATGAAAATTCTGGTCTACTCCTATCGCTGGTCGCCAAACACTGACATAGCCTTCTTGAGCAATAAAATAATAGCCATCTAACATTTCACAAACTGGAATATATTCACGCGGCAAGCCTCTATCCCAAGCTACTGAAGCCATTTCCGGGAGGTGCGTTGCGGCGAAGTCATCGGTGACGGTCACCGGCCGAATGCTGCCGTACACTACATCGCTCACATTCAGCAAAAAATCTTTTAAATCCGCCGGCAAATGCAACAGCAGCTGCTCTTGTATAATCACCAGTTGGTCTTCATCGGGAAGCTCAATAGAGGCGAATCGATCTTGATTTTTTTCTCTTAACTCTTCGACGATTTCATTCATTTACCAGTAATCTCTCTCAGAGCTCTGCATAACTACTGCGCTCGCAACGTTATGCAGAGGTCTCTCTACAACAATTCAAATTTACTTGGCCCAGCAACTTTTGCTGAGGCCTTGGACGTGCCAGCCTCAGCTGGCTGAACAACAGTGGTCGCTTCCGCTCTGCGCAACTCTCTCTCATCTAACTTGAGCCGCAAACGTAAGTTATTCACCGAATCAGCATGCTTTAAACCCTCCTCCATACTAATAATCCCACCTGATACTAGATCATACAGAGAGGAGTCGAAGGTCTTCATGCCTAAATTTTCAGACTTTTCCATGATCTCTTTGATGCCCTCTATGTCGCCTTTAGCAATTAGATCGCGGATAGTTGAGGTATTTAACAAAACTTCCACCGCTGCGGTACGCTTACCATGGATGGTTTTCACTAAACGCTGCGACACTATCGCTTTAATATTTAATGATAGATCAGAGAGTACTTGTGAATGACGCTCCTCCGGGAAAAAGTTAATAATTCTATCTAGGGCTTGGTTGGCATTGTTAGCATGCAGTGTTGAGATAGCTAAGTGCCCGGTTTCAGAAAATGCCAGACAGTGCTCCATTGTCTCTCGGTCGCGTATCTCACCAATTAAAATAACATCTGGTGCCTGACGCAAGGTATTGATCAAGGCACTGTGAAAACTACGGGTATCGACCCCAACTTCACGCTGGTTGACAATCGATTTTTTGTGCTGGTGAATAAATTCTATCGGGTCTTCAATCGTAATGATATGACCGCCAGAATTAGCATTTCGATAATCTAATAGCGAGGCTAAAGAAGTTGATTTACCAGAACCGGTGGCGCCAACAAACAAAATCAGGCCGCGTTTATCCATCACGACTTCTTTTAGATGATCTGGCAAACCAAGGTCCGAAAAATTGGGGATTTCGCTCTTAATATTACGCGCGACTAGCGCGTATTGGTTTCTCTGTTTAAAAACATTAACTCTAAAGCGACCCACTTTGGCGATAGAGATAGCCAAATTCATTTCCAGCTCCCGCTGAAAATCTTGCCACTGCTTTTCATCCATGATCTCACGGGCGATCATTTCAACTTCACCTACCCCTATCACCTCTTCACTAAGAGGCTCTAAGGTACCCTGAAATTTCGCACATGGCCGCGCTCCAGTAGATAGATAGAGATCTGAACCATCTCTTGCTGCCAATTCCGTTAGGAATTTTTCAAAGTCCATATAATTTGTAACCTTAGCTTTTATTATCGAGACCTATGAGTAACAATGGCGCGCCCAAGCCAAATAGGCGTACAGTGCTCTATAAACACGCTGTCTAGATTTTACAGATACTTGCAATTGAGCACCGCATAGTGGCGTCTAATCGACTTAAAAATCTGCCAGCTCAAGAAGCTAGTCAAACTACGAGCTATTGCATGCAAGATTCTAGCTAAACACCTTGCCAATCAGAAGCATATTTTAACTTTGTCATTATACACCGATTTTAAAAACAGGTGCGATCGGTATTACTCAAGAAGACTCGGAACCATCACTTACCAGCTGAGCACTCACTATTAAGTACTTGGACAGACATCTTAGCTAGCCCTTTGCCGCTAATTTCATGCCAGGCTGAGCCTGCAGTTCAATCTTTGCCTGCAGCGACACATTTAAAAACTCCATTAAAATATACGATGTTAAGCCCCAAATCAAATGACCGTTAAATATGTAGCAGGGGGCGTACTTGGCTTTAGCATGATACTCGGACAAGTGATCACAGCGATTGGCTGGATCTAGAAAATAACTCAGCGGCACTTTAAAAACACAATCTAACTCAGCTAGATGTGCAGTCAAGACAATTGATGGCGAGATAATTCCCACGCAAGGGCTAACTTTGAGCTGATGTAAAGACACTTTATCATCCAGCCTGCCGATCAAGTTCACCTGCTCGGGATTTAAATCAACTTCTTCATGCGCCTCTCTAAGGGCAGTGTGTAGGATATCTATATCTGTAGCGTCACGCTTGCCGCCAGGGAAGGCAATCTCACCACTGTGACTGGTTAATTGACTGGCCCGCTTGGTTAAAACCACCTGTGGTTCCGCCTCATCAGTTATGGCTATTAGTACGCCAGCCTCTGGCAAGTCTCTGTTAATAGTTAAGGGCTGGTATTTGTCTAACCGTCTTTTAATTAAGTCCAACATCGATTAATCGTCATCATTTAAAACACCAACCTCGGTAAATTTAACTACTAGAATGGAATAGTTTAGCATGATTAACAGTTAGCTGAGTTTGCATACTTAGCGGCTAAGTCAAAAGACAATTCTCTATCCAGTCCTGCATAACCGTGGCTTATTCCAGGCCGACTTATGCAGAGCTGGCTAAATTTCAGACACAAAAAAACACTTGTGATAATAATATCGACAAGTGTTTTTAAGGACGAGGACTGGGAGTAATTGTTAAACTAACTACTTTACAACTCTTCGATTTGGCGCTTTAAATCTTCAATTTTTCGTGAGACAACTTTATTGAGGTGATCCAATTCTTCTAAAATATCTTCTTTTTTAGCTTTAGCAGTTCTATCACCAGCCACTAAGGTGTCAAGTTCTGTGACCGCTTTGAGGAAGAAAGGCGAAGACTCCGTAGTATCACGGTATGCTGTTAAACCTTCGTTAACTCTTAATTTTTTATGCAGACGCTTAAATTTAAACTTCTTACTTTTAGTCATCCACTCGCCTTGATGACGACGGTGGTAGACTTTAAGAATATCTACATCACCCTCAATGCGAGTTGTGTAGCGTTCAATTTCGGAAGGATCTTCAAAACCCATTTCCACTAAAGCGGGGAATTTGTCGACAGCCATTTTTGACTCCTGTTTTATTCATTAGAGTGATAACAAAACATACCAGAGCGTTGCTTTGCGTAATAAGCCTATGATAAACCTAGATCAATTGAAATGCTCTATATTTTATAACAAATAATAATAGAGCCTAAATATCTGCATTACAGCGACCATCTACAAGGCGAGCCTAATACTCTCTCGATAGTACTACAAATCTAACACATCTTGCATGTTGTACAAGCCTGGCTCTCTATTTTCCAGCCAGGCCGACGCTCTAGTAGCACCTTTAGCAAAGGTCATACGACTGCTAGCTTTGTGAGTGATTTCCAGACGCTCACCTTCATTGGCAAATAATACCGTGTGATCACCGACCACATCTCCCGCTCGAATTGTTTCAAAGCCAATTTCTTTTTGGCTTCTTGGGCCAATAATTCCTTCACGGCCGTAGACTGCGTGTTCCTTTAAATTACGTTGTAATGCGTTGGCGACCACCTCGCCTAAACTAATCGCTGTCCCAGAGGGAGCATCGACCTTGTGCCGATGATGGGTTTCTATAATTTCTACATCGTAGTCATCACCAAGCGTTCGTGCAATGGTATATAAAACTTTAAAACACAAGTTCATGCCGACACTCATATTAGAGGCAAAAACCACTGCGATCTGCTTAGCACAGCTCTCTAGCTGCGCTTTTTGCTGAGCATTCAACCCGGTGGTACCTATCACCATCGATTTTTGATGTTTGACACAAAACTCTAGATTGCGCATGGTTAGACTTGGGGTAGTGAAATCTATCATCAAATCAAAATCATCCACCACTTGTTGCAAACTGTGCGTGCAGTATATCTGCAGTTTGCCAACACCAGCCAGCTCTCCTGCATCCACTCCTACAAGCGAGCTTGACTCGCTAACTACAGCGGCACCTAGTATCAGCTGAGGATGTAGGTGAATCGCTTCAATCAGCACTTTACCCATGCGCCCAGCAGCACCAATAACAGCAATTTTAATCATTAAAACCTCTACAGTTGCAACCTACTACCAAGTTGTTTTCAGAACGTGCAGCTTAGCAAAACATCATCCTAATTTTAAGCGCTGCTCTTACAGTTGCTGGTCCATATTTAAGGCGGGTTTATCACAGCCAGAATCACCGACAACTTTGGCGGGCACTCCGACCACTGTTTTACAGGCGGGCACGTCATTAACCACCACACTACCACCGCCGACTTTAGCGCCGCGACCAATTTCGATATTGCCAAAAATTTTCGCCCCGGCACCAATCATCACCCCCTCACGTACTTTAGGATGCCGATCGCCACTTTCATTGCCGGTGCCGCCTAAGGTTACTCCCTGCAGGATAGAGACATCGTTCTCAATCACACAAGTTTCACCGACCACGATACCAGTCGCGTGATCAAACATTACTCCACAGCCAATTTTTGCCGCGGGATGAATATCTACTTGCAACACTGAGCTGACCCGATGCTGGATATACAATGCCATCGAGCGCCGGTTATTCTGCCACATCCAATGAGAAACTCGATACGCTTGCAGCGCTTGGAAACCTTTTAGATACAAGAGCACATTCAGACTGCGATCAATAGCTGGATCACGATTGCGAACCGCGAGCAAATCCATGCATGCTGATTTAACAATGCTTGAATCGGCGAGCATCGCCTGCTCTAGTATTTCACGCAGCAGAATAGGAGGCATCACATCGTCGGATAATTTCATCGCCAACAGAAAGGTCAGCGCAGATTTCATTGTTGAATGATTGATGATACAAGAGTGATAAAAACTTGCCAGCATCGGCTCAGCTAACATTTCTGCGCGAGCTTCCTCTTGAATCGAAATCCAAAGCTGCTCGGGAGTCACATCCAAATTTCCCATATTAATACCTTGCTGATACAAAAAGAGCCGCTGAGCGGCTCTTTTTTATTGAAATGTTAATCTTCAAAGAGCTTTTTTACTGAGTCAAAGAAAGACTGCTTTTTAGGGCTGTGCTTTTTTTGTCCTTCATCAGTAGTTTGCTGGAATTCTTTGAGCAATTCTTTTTGCCGAGTGTTCAAATTAATCGGTGTTTCAACTAACACTTTTACCATCAAATCACCCGTAGCTCCACCGCGCACTGGTACGACACCTTTACCACGCAATCTGAACATCTTACCGGTCTGAGTCTCAGCTGGTATTTTTAGTTTAACTCGACCCTCTAAGGTTGGCACTTCTAATTGCCCACCCAGTGCAGCATCTAAGAAGGAAATTGGCACTTCACAATACAAGTGACGTCCATCGCGCTCAAAAATATCATGCGCCTGCACATCTACTTGCACGTACAAATCACCAGATGGCCCACCGTTGGCTCCAGCTTCGCCTTCACCAGTCAATCTTACTCTATCACCAGTATCGACCCCCGCAGGGATTTTTACCGCTAATTTTTTATCTTTATTAACCCGACCTTGGCCACGACAACTAGTACATGGATCGGTTATGGTGCGACCTTCGCCACGACAGCTTGGACAGGTCTGCTGCACAGAGAAAAAACCCTGCTGCATTCTAACTTGGCCGACGCCTCCACATGTTTGACAGCTAGTACTGCTGGTACCTGGCTTAGCACCACTGCCATCACAGGGTTTGCAGCTTGCAAGAGTGTTGACCTTGATATTCTTTTCTACACCGCGAATCGCCTCTTCTAGCGTAAGCGACATCGTGTAGCGCAAATCGGCACCGCGCTGCACTGAACTTCGACCGCCTCCACCACCACCGAAAATGTCGCCAAACACATCGCCGAACACATCGCCAAAGCCTTGCGCTCCGCCACGACCGCCTCCGCCACCTTGCTCTAAGCCCGCATGACCATACTGGTCATAGGTAGCACGTTTTTGTGAATCAGAGAGCACTTCATTAGCTTCGTTAAGTTCTTTGAACTTAGATTCTGCTTTTTCATCGCCGGGGTTACGATCTGGATGGAACTTCATTGCCTGACGGCGATAAGCCTTCTTAATATCACGATCGCTGGCGTTTTTATCGACGCCAAGAATTTCATAGTAATCTTGCTTTGACATATTCTAACTCTGATAGGCTGTGTTGACGGTATTGCTCGCTAATAACGCGATAAGCCTCTGACAATAGAGATTGAGCAGAGGCTTGAGGTATAGAAAATTGGCGAGCTTGCACTCGCCTAGCTACTACGCTTTATAATTTACTTCTTAGCTTCAGTATCTTCTACAACATCCGCTTCTTTTACTTCTTCAAATTCAGCATCAACCGCATCATCCGCTGGATTTACATCCGCTTCTGCTGCTTCAGGTCCCGCCTGTGAGGCTTGAGCTTGCATTTTTTCAGCAAGTGGGCCCATGGCCTCTGTCAGAGCAGTAGTTTTAGCTTCAATTTCGGCTTTATCATCTGCTTTAAGCGCAGTTTCTAAAGACTCGATTGCCGCTTCAATCGCGGTTTTTTCATCAGCAGAGGCTGCATCACCAGCTTCTGTCAACGCTTTCTTCGCCGAGTGCACCATGGCATCACCTTGGTTGCGCGCTGCAGTTAGCTCTTCGAACTTTTTATCTTCCTCAGCATTAGCTTCGGCGTCAGTAACCATTGCATCGATTTCTTCATCAGACAGACCAGAAGAAGCTTTAATAACAATCGACTGCTCTTTACCTGACGCCTTGTCTTTAGCCGACACGTTTAAGATACCGTTGGCATCTAGATCAAAAGCTACTTCAATTTGCGGCATACCGCGTGGCGCTGCGGGAATTTCCTGTAAATCAAAACGTCCCAGCGACTTGTTAAGGTTAGCCTGCTTGCGCTCACCTTGAATAACGTGAATAGTCACTGCAGACTGATTATCTTCGTAAGTAGAGAAGACTTGCGACTTCTTAGTCGGGATAGTGGTGTTTCTATCAATCAATGACGTGGCAACACCACCGGCTGTTTCGATACCTAAAGTTAATGGCGTAACGTCCAACAACAATACGTCTTTAACGTCACCGGAAAGCACCGCCCCTTGGATAGAGGCGCCAACTGCAACTGCCTCATCAGGGTTAACATCTTTACGCGGATCTTTGCCGAAAAACTCAGCGACTTGTGCTTGAACCATTGGCATGCGTGTCTGACCACCAACCAAGATAACTTCATCAATTTCTGAAGCACTTAGATCTGCATCTTCTAGCGCTTGACGACAGGGAGCAATAGTCCCCTTTACTAGGTCTTCAACTAATGCTTCTAGCTTGGCGCGAGTCAACTTAACATTTAAGTGTTTAGGGCCGCTAGCATCAGCGGTAATGTAAGGTAAGTTTACATCGGTATGCTGTGCAGAAGACAATTCTACTTTAGCTTTTTCAGCCGCTTCTTTTAAACGCTGTAGAGCCAGTGGATCATTATGTAAATCGATCCCAGTATCTTTTTTGAACTCAGCTGATAAGAATTCGATTAGACGTAAATCAAAATCTTCACCGCCTAAGAATGTATCACCGTTAGTCGCCAATACTTCAAACTGATGCTCGCCATCAACTTCTGCGATTTCAATGATAGAGATATCAAAAGTACCGCCACCTAAATCGTAAACCGCGATAGTTTTATCGCCCTTAGATTTATCCATGCCGTAGGCAAGTGCTGCGGCAGTCGGCTCATTGATAATACGCTTAACTTCTAAGCCGGCGATACGACCAGCATCTTTAGTTGCTTGACGCTGCGCATCGTTAAAATATGCTGGAACGGTAATAACCGCCTCTGTCACTGCTTCGCCTAAGTAATCCTCGGCAGTTTTCTTCATCTTTTTCAAGATTTCAGCTGACACTTGTGGAGCTGCTAGCTTATTGCCTCTAACAGATACCCAGGCATCGCCATTGTCTGCAGCAACGATTTGATAAGGCACCATTTTGATGTCTTTTTGCACTACTTTATCTTTAAACTGACGACCAATTAAACGCTTGATCGCAAATAAGGTGTTTACTGGGTTGGTCACTGACTGACGCTTAGCAGGCTGTCCTACTAAGATCTCATTATCATCTGTGTAAGCAACAATCGAAGGGGTAGTACGATCACCCTCTGCGTTTTCAATAACTTTGGCACTATCGCCATCTAAAACTGCGACACATGAGTTAGTTGTTCCTAAATCAATACCAATTATTCTGCCCATTTTTTCTCTCCAATTGCACGCCATCTGGCTGTGCTAAATTCTGTTCTGACCGCTTAACTGTTATATGGATACGAATTAAGCAATTTCAAGGTGTAATTGCGCATAACTGCGCTATTTAACTCGCTAAATGCTGAGGCTTTATTTAGCCACCATCACCATAGCAGGACGCAGTAAACGTCCGCTGATGGTGAAGCCCTTTTGCATCACTGCAACCACCTTATTCGTTTCGATTGCACCGCCATCGACCATCGACATAGCCTGATGTAGTGCAGGATCAAATACTTCGCCCTGCGGATCAATTTGTACGACATTAAATTTTTCTAGGGCAGCGAGCAGCATTTTCAAGGTCATCTCTACCCCATCACGCAATCCTTGAGCACCCTCATCACTTTCATTTGCCTGCAGAGCCATGGCCATCGAATCGACAATTGGCAACATTTCACTGGCAAATTTCTCAACGCCAAACTTGTGCGCTTTAGTGACATCTTGCTCGGCACGACGCTTAGTATTTTGCGCGTCGGCAAGCGTGCGCAGCATTTGATCTTTCAAACTGGCAATTTCAGCCTGAGCTTCGCCCAGCTGCTTGATCATGTCTAACCCAGCCAGTGGATCTGTTTGATCTGCGACTGACTCAGCTATTTCAGCAGCGTCGTGATTATCAGCACCATCAACTAGTACAGCTTCAACCTCAGACTCGACCACTACATCATCTTGATTAATCGGGCTAAGATCGCCCTCTTCAACAACCTCTGTTGGCTGCGCTTTTTTGTCGCTCATTTTACTCTCCGAGATCTATCATTAACTGACAGCAGGAAAATTTCACAGCATCAAAACCTTTTCAGCAGCAAAATATACCCGTTGTTAAGTGTTTAAAATTGTATGTCAATGTATATGGGGATCTGCGGAACCGCTTCAAGGCTTTGACAAAAAAAAGCCTATACAAATAACTTTACCTTGCCACTGGCTATAAATTAATCTATAAAGTACTGTATAAATTATCAGATTGAAGAGAAGCTATGCTCACACATCTTAGTATCCGCAATTTTGCGATCGTCGAGTCTTTAGACCTAGAGCTAGATCAAGGGATGACCGTGGTCAGCGGCGAGACCGGCGCTGGCAAATCAATAATGCTTGACGCCCTCCAGCTCGCGTTAGGCAACCGTGCCGATAACGGCGCTGTTCGCAGCTCGGCAGCTAAAGCAGAAATCATTGCCACTTTTGATATTTCACAGTTGAGCCGAGCTCAAGCGTGGCTTGACGCACAGGATCTGAGCTTAGACGGCGAGTGCATACTGCGCAGAGTGGTCACCAGTGAAGGTCGATCTCGCAGCTTTATCAACGGCCGAATCTGTCCGCTTAGCTCGCTGCGTGAACTGGGACAGTTTCTGATATCTATTCATGGACAACACCAACATCAGAATTTAATGCAGCGCGATCATCACCGTATGCTGCTGGATAATTTTGCCGGACACAGCCGCTTGCAAGCAGATACCGCCAATCACTATCTGTCCTACAAAAAGCTTAATGACGCACTGCTAACACTGACCACTCAGAGCGGCGAGCTGCAGGCTAAAGCACAGCTTTTGAGCTACCAAGTGGAGGAACTTGACCTATTAAACTTGCAAGCTAACGAACTTCAAGAGCTTGAACTGGAACAAAAAACACTCAGTCAAGCGACCGATATTTTGACTAACGGCGAACAGTTATTAGATCTCGTTGACCAAGACCAGCAGCAACATGCCAGCCAGCTAATCAGCAACTCTATACAACTGCACGCGACGCTGCCGCAGCACAGCCAGCAGGTGCAGCAGGCAGGGGAACTGTTAAATTCAGCACTGATTCAACTTGAGGAGGCAGCGGCAGAAATTCGTCAGTACTTAAGCAATGTTGAAATGAATCCACAGCGCTTACTCGACGTTGAAGAGCGCTTGTCCACTATATTCAACCTCGCTAGGAAGCATCGAGTAGAACCCAGCTGCCTGGCATTGCTGCACTGCGAACTAAGCTCTGAGCTAGCAACCATTAACGGCTCCGATGACGCCATCCAAGAACTGACCGAACAACGCGAAATCGCCAGCCAAAAATATCTGAGCCTAGCCACTAAGCTCAGCAAGAAAAGAGCTGCTGCGGCGGGCAAGTTAAACCAACAAATCAACCGTCAACTGAGCACACTGGGCATGCCAGCGGCTAATTTTTCGGTCTGCCTAACTCCCTATAAAAATGCGGGTTATAGCTTACATGGATTAGAAGAGTGCGAATTCATAATCAGCACCAACAAAGGCCAAGCGGCAAAACCACTGGCAAAGATAGCATCTGGCGGTGAATTATCCAGGATCAGTTTAGCGATCCAAGTTGTCACTGCGCAAAGCAATCCGACCGCGACACTGATGTTCGATGAAGTAGATGTCGGCATCGGTGGTGCGATTGCCGAAGTAGTTGGTAAGCTGCTGCGTGAACTGGGCAGCAAAAACCAAGTGCTATGCATTACTCACCAGCCACAAGTTGCATCCCAGGGTCATCAGCATTTACTGGTCAGTAAAACCGCAGATAAACACAGCACTAACACTCGAGTCAGCAAAATTGATCATCAGTCGCGTGTACAAGAGATTGCGCGGATGCTCGGCGGTGTCGATATCACTCAACGCACCTTAGATCACGCTAAAGAAATGCTTGGCGCTTGAAACAACACTAGCCTGTACCTCTGTCTGAGACAGATTCAGCAAACAGCAGCGCAAAAAAAAGCCCTCTATAGAGGGCTTTCTTATTAATTACGCACTTTTTCAAGTGCTAATTAAGCTGTGACTACTTAGTGATTTTTGATACTACACCAGCACCAACAGTACGGCCGCCTTCACGGATAGCGAAGCGTAAACCTTCTTCCATCGCGATCGGGTTAATTAGCTCTACAACCATCTTAACGTTATCGCCAGGCATGACCATTTCAACGCCTTCAGGCAGCTGCACATCACCGGTGATATCGGTAGTACGGAAGAAGAACTGTGGACGATAACCTTTAAAGAAAGGCGTATGACGACCACCTTCATCTTTACTTAGCACGTACACTTCGCCTTCAAAGCCAGTGTGCGGAGTAATTGATCCTGGAGCTGCAAGTACTTGTCCACGCTCAACATCTTCACGCTTAGTACCACGCAACAGCGCGCCAATGTTCTCGCCAGCACGACCTTCGTCAAGCAACTTACGGAACATTTCAACACCAGTACAGGTAGTCTTAACTGTATCGCGAACACCGACGATTTCAACTTCAG
>ASZJ01000080.1 GCA_000416275.1 Osedax symbiont Rs1 | reverse complement strand
ATCAGTCGCGCCACAAACTAAAATACCACCGTCCATTTGCGCAGCACCGGTAATCATGTTTTTAACATAATCGGCGTGACCTGGGCAATCTACGTGAGCATAGTGGCGAGTAGCCGACTCATATTCAACGTGTGAAGTTGAGATAGTAATACCGCGCTCACGCTCTTCAGGCGCATTATCGATACCGTCAAAAGCAACGGCTTCGCCGCCGTATACTTCTGCGCAGACACGGGTAAGTGCTGCTGTTAATGTTGTTTTGCCGTGATCAACGTGGCCAATAGTACCAACGTTAACGTGAGGCAGGTTACGTTCAAAGACTTGCTTAGCCACGATTTTGCTCCCCTAAATTTAAATTAATAATACTTCATGACCGCATCTGCGATCTTCGATGGAGCTTCAGCGTAATCGTCGAACTCCATCGTGTAAGTTGCTCGACCTTGACTCGCTGATCTAAGATCAGTGGCATAACCGAACATTTCACCGAGGGGAACCATCGCATTGATAATTTTACCCGCCGCTGTATCTTCCATTCCCTGCACTAAACCACGGCGACGATTTAAATCTCCCATGACATCACCCATATATTCTTCGGGTGTCACCACTTCAACTTTCATCATCGGTTCTAACAGACATGGATCCGCTTCTTGAGCGAAGATTTTCAACGCTTGAGAAGCTGCAATTTTAAACGCCATTTCATTGGAATCTACATCGTGAAAAGAGCCGTCATAGAGACGCGCTTTCAGACCCATTAACGGGTAGCCGGCAAGCACTCCATTACGCATTTGCTCTTCGATGCCTTTTTCAATCGCTGGAATAAATTCTTTGGGAATCGCTCCCCCGGAAATTTCGTTGATAAACTCTAAATTATCATCCACAGAGGGACTGAACTCAATCACTACGTGACCATACTGACCGCGACCACCTGACTGGCGAATAAATTTATGATCGGCAATGATCGGCTTGCGAATAGTTTCACGGTAGGCCACTTGTGGCTTGCCGATATTGGCTTCAACGCTGAACTCGCGACGCATTCTCTCGACGAGTATATCTAGGTGTAATTCACCCATTCCGGAAATAATGGTCTGCCCAGTTTCAGGGTCTGTGGCGACTTTAAACGACGGGTCTTCCTTGGCTAGTTTTCCTAGCGCAATCCCCATTTTGTCTTGGTCGGCTTGTGATCTAGGTTCAACAGCGACAGAGATAACTGGCTCTGGAAATTCCATACGCTCTAAGACAATCTGCTGCTTCATGTCGCACAAGGTATCCCCGGTGACAACATCTTTCAGACCGATAAGTGCCGCTATGTCGCCGGCGAGCACTTCTTTGATCTCCTCGCGATCGTTAGCGTGCATTTGCACTATACGACCGACTCGCTCGCGCTTTTGCTTGACCGAGTTCATCACTGCAGTACCGCTCACTAGAGTTCCTGAGTAAACGCGTACAAAAGTCAGGGTGCCAACAAAAGGATCAGTGGCGATCTTAAACGCCAAAGCGGCAAAGGGTGCATCATCATCCGCAGCGCGGGTTTGCGGAATGTCACCTTCTTTTTCAACCACCCCCTCGATAGCTTTTACATCAATCGGCGATGGTAGGTAGTCAATCACGGCGTCCAGCATAGCTTGCACGCCTTTATTCTTAAAAGCGGAACCGCACAACATCAATACTATTTCATTAGCTATAGTCAGTGCGCGAAGTGCGGATTTAATTTCATCGACCGACAACTCACCTTCTTCAAGGTATTTATCCATCAATTGTTCGCTAGACTCTGCGGCTGTTTCGACTAATTCTTCGCGCAGTTCTGCTGCATGAGCTTGCATATCTGCGGGAATATCCTGCAGTTCATAGCTCATCCCCTGATCGTCTTCGCTCCATTTAATTGCCTTCATCGCAATTAAATCAATCACACCGCTGAATTCATCTTCAGCTCCGATCGGGATATTAATTGGAACTACTTTAGCTCCCAGACGCTGCTTTAATTGTTCGGCAACGCTGTAAAAATCTGCGCCGGCACGGTCCATCTTATTGACAAATACCATGCGGGGTACTTCATAGCGATTGGCTTGACGCCAGACAGTCTCTGTTTGAGGCTGTACGCCGGACGAGGCACACAACACAACGACTGCACCATCTAATACCCGCAGTGAACGCTCAACTTCAATGGTGAAGTCTACGTGTCCTGGGGTATCGATTATGTTGATGCGGTGTTGCGCGTGTTGCTTGTCCATGCCACTCCAAAAACAAGTGGTAGCAGCAGAGGTAATGGTTATCCCACGCTCCTGCTCCTGCTCCATCCAGTCCATGGTAGCGGCACCGTCGTGGACCTCACCAATTTTGTGTGACATACCGGTGTAAAACAGTACTCGTTCTGTAGTAGTTGTTTTACCAGCATCCACATGCGCACAAATACCAATGTTACGATATTGAGCAATAGGTGTTATACGAGCCACGACTTTATCCTCTTGGGATTAACTAAAAGGAAATTTCTTAGAAACGATAGTGAGCAAACGCTTTGTTTGCTTCAGCCATGCGATGCACGTCTTCACGTTTCTTAACCGCAGCACCACGGCCTTCAGCGGCATCTAAGATTTCGCCAGCTAGACGTAGAGCCATTGACTTTTCACCGCGCTTACGCGAGTAGTCAACTAACCATCTCATCGCAAGTGCATTACGACGTGAAGGGCGTACTTCTACAGGTACTTGGTAAGTTGCACCACCAACGCGGCGAGACTTAACTTCTACCGAAGGCTGAATGCCTTCTAAAGCTTTTTCGAAAAGCTCTAGAGGATCTTTGCTTGAACGTTCAGCAACTGTCTCTAGTGCTCCGTATACGATACGCTCAGCGACAGATTTCTTACCGCTAACCATTACGTGGTTGATAAATTTAGCTAATACCATGTTTCCAAATTTTGGATCAGGTAAAATTATGCGCTTTGCAGCGACGCGTCTTCTAGGCATGATAAGCCCTCATTATATGTTAAAGGTCTTCAGGAACTTCAGGCAGATACTCTACCTGACCTTACTCTTACCGAGTTGGATAAACTAATCGCAGTGATCAACCCATCCATGATTCGATTTAAGACTTAGGACGTTTAGCACCGTACTTAGAACGGCCCTGTCTACGATCACTTACACCAGCACAATCTAATGCGCCGCGAACTGTGTGGTAACGTACACCCGGTAGATCTTTAACACGACCACCACGGATAAGTACAACACTGTGCTCTTGCAAGTTGTGACCTTCACCACCAATGTATGACGTCACTTCAAAGCCGTTCGTTAGACGAACACGGCAAACTTTACGAAGGGCCGAGTTAGGCTTCTTCGGGGTAGTAGTGTAAACACGAGTACAAACACCACGACGTTGTGGACAAGCCTGAAGGGCTGGAACGTCACTTTTTTGTACTTTGCGTTTACGTGGCTTACGAACCAATTGGTTAATTGTTGCCATTTAAGCAAACTCCACTTTTCACGTTAATATTTTTCACGTTTATAGAAATACTAAAAGACCGACATCCTAAAATGGCGATCTTTTAATAACTATCTTTTCGAATCGAAAAGCTCCGAACTCTCATACCACTTATCTAGCCAAGAACAATATTAGCCAAGACTAAAAAGCTTAATTGAGAACGTCAACTTCAATCTGGGCGCGTATTCTACTAGGAACACGCCCCAAGGTCAAACAAAGACTAAATAATGCGCAGATTAACTGACATCATCTAAGCTTAGTTTCCTGACATCGACGCATTAAGCGCTGCCGCCAGTGCCTCTTGCACTTCCTCAGCACTCACTGTGTCTGTACCATCTGCCAGTGCACGCTTACGCTTGCGCTCGGCATGGTATGCCAATCCTGTTCCCGCAGGGATTAGACGACCTACCACTACGTTCTCTTTTAAGCCGCGCAAGAAATCTTGCTTGCCAGTTACCGCACCCTCAGTCAATACCCGAGTAGTCTCTTGGAAAGAGGCTGCCGATATGAATGAGTCTGTGGCGAGAGACGCCTTGGTAATACCCAACAAGACTCGGTTGAAACTAGCTCCAACTTTGCCTTCAGCTTCAAGCTCAGCGTTGCGCTCGACGACCGCAGCGTATTCAACTTGCTCACCGGGGATGAACATTGAATCGCCACCGGTAGTGATTTCAACTTTACGCAACATCTGACGAACAATAACTTCGATGTGCTTATCGTTAATCACAACGCCCTGCAGGCGGTATACTTCTTGAATTTCGTTGACAATGAATTCAGCGAGCGGCTCAACACCTAAGATGCGTAAGATATCATGCGGGTTAGTTGGTCCATCTGAGACCACTTCACCTTTCTGAACTTGCTCACCTTCAAAAATGTTTAAGTTGCGCCATTTGTGAATCATCAATTCGAACGGCTCTGCTTCCGCAGGAGAAATAACTAGACGCTTCTTACCTTTAGTCTCTTTACCAAAGCTAATCGCACCGGTAATTTCCGCCAGAATCGAAGATTCCTTCGGCTTGCGCGCTTCAAACAAATCGGCAACACGAGGCAGACCACCGGTAATATCTTTGTTCACTGAACCCTCTTGTGGGATACGAGCGATAACATCACCAATTTCTACTTTAGCGCCATCAACTAAGTTGATGATCGCCTTGCCTGGCATCATATACTGAACCAGAGTATCACCGGTAACGTGATAGATATCCTCGCCTTTGTCATCGACCAATTTGATCAATGGACGAGTGTCTTTACCCGCTAGCGGACGATCTTTAGCATCGATTATTTCAATCGTTGACAGGCCGGTAATATCATCAGTTTGACGGTTGACGGTAATACCATCTTCAAGGCCCACAAACTGTACGAAACCTTGTACTTCAGTAACGATTGGGTGAGTGTGCGGATCCCAGTTAGCCAGTACATCGCCAGCTTCAACTTTATCGCCGTCTTGTACTTTCAGCACTGTGCCGTAAGGCAGTCTGTAGCGCTCACGCTCACGACCGTGCTCGTCGGTGACACCTAACACACTAGAACGCGAGGTCGCGACTAAGTTGCCATCTGGACGCGTCACTGACTTCATGTTGTGTAATCTAACCACACCGCCAGCTTTAACTTGCACACTGTCTTCGGCGGCTGCTCTAGATGCAGCTCCACCGATGTGGAAAGTACGCATGGTTAGCTGTGTACCTGGCTCACCGATTGATTGAGCGGCAATAACACCGATAGCTTCACCCGGATCGACTCTGTGACCGCGACCTAGATCACGCCCGTAACAACTGGCACAAATACCAAAGCGAGTCTGACAAGTAATTGCAGATCTTACGATCACTTCATCAATTGATGAATACTTGTCTTCATCGTCTAAACGACCAACCCATGCCTCATCGATCATAGTACCGGCAGCGATCAATACATCACCGGTTTTAGGAGCCATCACATCGACTGCTATAATACGACCTAGCAGACGCTCTGAAAGAGGTACAACTACATCACCACCTTCGATCATTGGCTGAATAGTCAAACCATTGACCGTTCCACAATCATCTTCGGTAATCACTAGATCTTGCGCCACATCGACTAAGCGACGCGTCAAGTAACCAGAGTTAGCAGTTTTCAAGGCGGTATCAGCCAAACCTTTACGCGCTCCGTGAGTAGAGATGAAGTACTGAAGTACGTTCAATCCCTCGCGGAAGTTCGCGGTAATCGGCGTCTCGATGATTGAACCATCTGGCTTGGCCATCAAGCCACGCATTCCAGCCAACTGACGAATCTGAGCGGCACTACCACGAGCACCGGAGTCAGCCATCATATAGATAGAGTTAAACGATTCCTGCTCTACCTTGTCACCTTTAGCATCGACAACAAAATCGGTTTTAAGGTTATCCATCATGCGCTTGGCAAGAGTTTCGTTGGCTCTAGACCAAATATCGATAACTTTGTTGTATTTTTCGCCCTGGGTTACCAGACCGTCGGAAAATTGCTTTTCGATGTCTTTCACTTCGTCTGAAGCTGCACCGATTATAGCCGGCTTATCATCGGGAATAACGAAATCGTTGATGCCGATTGAAGTACCCGAATCGGTACCTTGACGGAAACCTAGGTACATCAAGTTATCGGCAAAAATGACCGTATCTTTTAATCCACAGCGACGGTAAGTTTCGTTCAATAAGTTTGAAATCGCCTTCTTCTTCATCGCCTTGTTAACAATCGCGAAAGGCAGACCTTTAGGCACTATGCCGAATAAAATGGCACGACCGACTGTGGTCTCGCGAATTTCGGTGCTTTCGGTTTCATTGCCAGCGATGTCGCGAATCATTTCATGTAAGCGAACTTTTACAATCGCCTGCAAATGAACTTGACCACAGCCGTAGGCTCTTTCAACTTCTTCAATATCTGCAAAGACCGTACCTTCACCTTTAGCATTGATGCGCGAGCGCGTCATATAGTAAAGACCAAGTACCACGTCTTGTGAAGGAACAATGATTGGCTCGCCATTGGCTGGAGACAAAATGTTATTGGTTGACATCATTAAAGCACGAGCTTCTAACTGCGCTTCGATAGTCAGAGGTACGTGAACCGCCATTTGGTCACCATCGAAGTCGGCGTTAAATGCCGCACATACTAATGGGTGCAATTGGATAGCTTTACCTTCAATTAGTACCGGCTCGAATGCCTGGATACCTAATCTATGTAGAGTTGGTGCACGGTTTAATAAGATCGGATGCTCGCGGATAACGTCATCTAGGATATCCCAAACTAACCCTTCTTCGCGCTCAACCATCTTCTTGGCAGCTTTAATGGTGGTAGCGTGACCACGCAATTCCAGCTTAGAGAAGATAAATGGCTTGAACAATTCAAGTGCCATTTTCTTCGGCAGACCACACTGGTGCAAACGCAGTGAGGGACCAACCACGATAACCGAACGACCTGAATAGTCGACACGCTTACCAAGTAAGTTTTGACGGAAACGACCCTGCTTACCTTTGATCATGTCGGCAAGTGACTTAAGAGGACGCTTGTTAGAGCCAGTGATGGCTCTTCCGCGACGACCGTTATCCATTAGCGCATCGACAGACTCTTGCAACATCCGCTTTTCGTTGCGGACAATGATGTCTGGTGCATTAAGATCCAACAGGCGCTTAAGACGGTTGTTACGGTTGATAACACGACGATAGAGGTCGTTAAGATCTGAAGTGGCAAATCGACCGCCATCTAGCGGTACGAGTGGACGCAGATCTGGCGGAAGAACGGGCAGCACGGTAAACACCATCCACTCGGGCTTGTTACCAGACTTGTAGAAAGATTCCATTAGCTTTAAACGCTTGGAAAGCTTCTTGATCTTAGTTTCAGAATTAGTCGCCGGAATTTCTTCACGCAGCGTGGCAATCTCTTCTTTAAGATCTAGATCAGCCAACAACATCTGTACCGCTTCAGCACCCATGCGGGCATCAAAGTCATCACCGAATTCTTCTAGAGCTTCGTAATACTGCTCATCGTTCAATAGCTGACAGCGCTCAAGCGTGGTCATACCAGGATCGATAACAATAAATGATTCAAAATATAGCACACGTTCGATATCACGCAGAGTGATATCCATCATCAGACCAATACGTGACGGCAGTGACTTTAGAAACCAAATATGTGCAACAGGTGATGCTAGGTCAATGTGACCCATGCGATCGCGACGCACTTTAGATAGAGTAACTTCAACGCCACATTTTTCACAGATTACACCACGGTGCTTCATGCGCTTGTATTTGCCGCAGAGACATTCGTAATCTTTTACTGGGCCAAATATCTTGGCACAGAACAAACCTTCGCGCTCAGGCTTGAAAGTTCTGTAGTTAATCGTCTCTGGCTTTTTAACTTCACCGAATGACCAAGAGCGGATCAATTCAGGCGATGCCAGGGAAATCTTGATCGAGTCAAATTCGTCTGACTGACCTTGCGATTTTAATAGATTTAGTAAATCTTTCATTATCTATAGCTCCGCGGGGAGTTCGCGGCGAGGGAACTCCTCGCCTATTGATTCAGGTTTGTTTATTCAGACTCGAGTTCAATATCGATACCAAGAGATCTAACTTCTTTGACCAATACATTGAACGACTCTGGCATACCCGGCTCCATTTTGTGATCGCCGTCTACGATGTTCTTATACATCTTAGTACGTCCTGCCACATCATCGGATTTGACGGTTAGCATTTCTTGCAAGGTATAAGCTGCACCATAAGCTTCCAGTGCCCACACTTCCATCTCACCGAAACGCTGACCACCGAACTGAGCTTTACCACCAAGCGGCTGCTGTGTAACTAAGCTGTACGAACCCGTAGAACGGGCGTGCATCTTATCGTCAACCAAGTGGTTCAACTTAAGCATATACATGTAACCAACCGTTACTTGGCGATCAAATTTATCGCCGGTACGACCGTTGTACAATGTCACTTGACCGCTGTCATCCATATCAGCTAAGCGCAACAACGCTTTAACTTCTACTTCTTTAGCACCATCAAATGCTGGGGTAGCCAATGGCACACCACCACGTAAGTTTTTCGCCAACTCCAGTAACTCATCATCGCTGAACGAATCTAAGTCTTCGTGCTTTGAAGTTTTCCAACCATCTAAGTCACTGTTGTAGACCTGCTCTAAGAAAGCCCGAACTTCTTGGACTGTCTCTGCTTTTTCGCGCTCCACGGCTAACATAGCTTCAATCTTGCGACCTAGACCTTTAGCTGCAGCTCCCATATGTGTTTCGAGGATCTGCCCGACGTTCATTCGCGATGGAACACCCAATGGGTTTAGCACGATGTCAACAGTGTCGCCATTTTCATCGTAAGGCATGTCTTCAACCGGCATAATAACCGATACCACACCTTTGTTACCATGACGACCAGCCATCTTATCACCAGGCTGCAAACAGCGCTTAGTGGCAACGTAGACTTTAATAATCTTAAGTACGCCAGGTGCTAAATCATCACCTGTCTGTAACTTAGTTTTATTATTTTCGAACTTTTTGTCGAGCATTTCACGACTTTCTTCAAGCTGTGCTTCCGCCAGCTCTAGCTGCGCGGCAATTGACTCATCGCTGAGTCGCACTTGGAACCAATCAGCTTTATTTAAGCTCGCTAAACACTCTTCAGTAAGTATATCGCCTTTGGAAAGACCTGCACCACCTTCAACCTTTGCACCGAGTAGCACCGCATGCAAACGCTCGTAAGTAGTACTTTCAACGATCCGAGTTTCCTGCATGATATCTTTGCGAATAGCATCCAGCTGCGATTTTTCTATATACAGAGCGCGCTCGTCTTTGGTCACACCATCACGAGTGAAAACCTGTACATCGATAACTTTACCTTTAGTGCCGCCTTTAACACGCAGTGAAGTATCTTTAACATCCGAGGCTTTCTCACCGAAAATTGCACGTAGCAGCTTTTCTTCTGGAGTTAATTGCGTTTCACCTTTTGGCGTCACTTTACCGACTAAAATATCACCGGGACCAACTTCTGCACCGATGTGCACAATACCGGACTCGTCAAGCTTGGCCAGTGCAGACTCACCCACATTAGGGATGTCGCAAGTAACTTCTTCTGAACCTAGCTTGGTATCGCGGGCAACACAGGTCAGCTCCGAGATATGAATAGTGGTAAATCTGTCTTCTTCAAGCACTCGTTCAGAAATAAGAATCGAGTCTTCGAAGTTGTAACCATTCCAAGGCATAAATGCGATTCGCATGTTTTGCCCCAGCGCCAACTCACCCATATCAATGGATGGACCATCGGCCATGATGTCACCGCGCTGCACGAGATCACCCGGTCTAACAATTGGCTTCTGGTTAATACAAGTGTTCTGGTTAGAACGCGTGTATTTAGTCAGGTTGTAGATATCGACACCGGCATCGCTGCCCGTCATTTCTGCTTCGTTTGCACGAATTACAATCCGCGCCGCATCTACAGTTTCTACTATGCCGCCACGATCCGCACGAATACATACGCCCGAATCCCTAGCTACATAGCGCTCCATACCTGTTCCTACGACTGGCTTATCAGCACGTAGTGTCGGCACTGCTTGACGCTGCATGTTCGAACCCATCAGGGCTCTGTTTGCATCATCGTGCTCTAGGAACGGAATCAGCGCTGCCGCGATAGATACAACCTGGCGTGGAGATACATCCATATAGGTTACATTTTCTGCAGGCGTAACTGTCGACTCACCTTGATGACGCACAGTAACCATTTCTTCAACGAAACGCTTATCGGCATCTAACGGTGCCGTCGCCTGAGCGATAACGTATTGGCCCTCTTCGATAGCTGATAGATATTCAACATCGTCGGTAACCAAACCATCTACTACCTTGCGGTAGGGGGTTTCAATAAAGCCATAGTGGTTAGTGCGGGCATAAGTTGCCAGAGAGTTGATTAGACCGATGTTCGGTCCTTCAGGGGTCTCGATTGGGCAGACTCGACCGTAGTGAGTAGCGTGTACATCACGCACTTCAAAACCGGCACGTTCACGCGTCAAACCACCTGGGCCCAAAGCTGAAACACGACGTTTATGCGTTACTTCTGATAACGGGTTGTTCTGATCCATGAACTGAGATAACTGGCTTGAGCCAAAGAACTCTTTCACGGCAGCCGCTACCGGCTTGGCATTGATCAAGTCTTGCGGCATCAAATTATCGGCTTCCGCCATACTCAAACGCTCGCGGACCGCACGCTCAACGCGCACTAGACCAACACGGAATTGGTTTTCAGCCATCTCACCAACAGAGCGGATACGTCTGTTACCTAAGTGGTCGATATCATCAACTATGCCTTTACCATTGCGAATATCGATCAATGTTTTAATCACATCGAGGATATCTTCGTTGTTCAGTACCGGTGAGCCTTTTTCTGAATCACGACCTAGACGACGGTTGAACTTCATTCGACCAACCGCAGACATATCGTAGCGCTCGTCAGAGAAGAACAAGTTCTGGAACAATGTTTCAGCCGACTCTTTAGTTGGCGGCTCGCCAGGACGCATCATGCGGTAAATTTCAACCAGCGCTTCAAGAGCACTACGTGTCGGATCTACGCGCAAAGTGGTAGACATGAACGGACCATTGTCCAATTCATTACTGTACAACGTCTGGATAGCAGTGACGCCCGCTTCAATCAGGGCATCTAAAACTTCTTCAGTGATTTCATCATTACAAGTAGCAACTAACTCACCAGTCGCTTCATCGATAATATCAGTCGCCAATGCTTTGCCAATCAAATATTCGCGAGGCACTTCTAGGAACTTCATACCCGCTTCAGACATTTTCTTGATTAAGCGTGGCGTAATACGACGACCCGCTTCTACAATCACTTTGCCCTTTGGATCTTTGATCTCAAAAGCCATAGTCTCGCCGCGCAAACGCTCCGGCGAAAGTTCCATCTGAATATTTTCTGCGCCAATTGTCCATTTGATTTTATCAAAGAACATATCGACGATATCTTGTGTCGAGTAACCGAGCGCACGCAACAAAATGGTGGCTGGCAATTTACGACGTCGATCAATACGTACAAACAAATTATCTTTAGGATCAAACTCTAAATCTAACCAAGATCCACGGTAAGGGATAATTCTTGCTGAATACAGCAACTTACCAGAAGAGTGCGTCTTGCCTTTATCGTGATCAAAGAATACACCCGGAGAGCGATGTAACTGTGACACTATGACACGCTCAGTACCATTCACCACGAAAGTACCGTTATCAGTCATTAGAGGCATTTCGCCCATATAGACTTCTTGCTCTTTAATATCTTTTATCGCTTTGTTCGAAGATTCGCGATCATAGATAACTAAACGAACTTTAACCCGTAAAGGCGCAGCGTAAGTTATGCCACGTGACTGGCATTCTTTAACGTCAAAAATAGGTCTTCCCAAGCGGTAGCCAACATATTCAAGAGCAGCGTTGCCCGAATATGAGACGATTGGAAATACAGATTTAAATGCCGCGTGAAGACCTTCTTCTTGTCTATCGCCCGCGTTTACTCCTTCCTGTAGAAAACGACGGTACGAGTCTAACTGTATCGCCAACAGGTAAGGCACATCCATAACTTCCAACAATTTGCTGAAATCTTTACGGATGCGTTTCTTCTCAGTGAATGTATATGCCATCAATTTTTCCCCAGCGTGTGCACCAAGTTGATCCGCAATCTAAAGGGGGGGCCTCTAGATTGACAAACCGTTATTTAGAAAAGAGATGTATCAAGTAAAGGCTCAAAAACATGTCTTTACTAAATAACGGAAAAAGGCCGGTGCCATTTGGCACCAGCCATTTTAACAATCAGTCAGAATAAATCTGCTGATTTAAGCAAAAGTATAATTACTTAAGCTCTACAGAAGCACCAGCTGCTTCTAACTCTGCTTTAAGAGTTTCAGCTTCTTCTTTGCTTGCGCCTTCTTTAATTACTGAAGGTACGCCGTCTACAAGACCTTTAGCGTCTTTAAGACCTAGACCAGTCGCTGCGCGAACTGCTTTGATTGTAGAAACTTTCTTCTCGCCAGCACTTGTTAGTACTACGTCAAATTCAGTTTGCTCAGCAGATGCTTCAGCGTCGCCGCCTGCAGCAGGTCCAGCAACAGCAGCAGCTGATACGCCAAACTTTTCTTCCATAGCGGTTACTAATTCAGCAACATCCATTACAGACATTTCAGCTACAGCATTGATGATATCTTCTTTAGTCAGAGACATGACTTATATTCCTAATAATTGAGCAAGACTGCTCGTTTAAACTTTAATTTAGCGTAAAAAGTTAAGCAGCTTGCTCTTCTTTTTGATCGCGAATAGCGGCGATAGCACGAACAAGTTTCCCAGCGGAAGCTTCTTTCATTACTCTCATCATCATTGCGATTGCTTCGTCGTAAGTTGGCAAGCTTGCCAACATACCGATATCCACCTGCGCGCCTTCAAAGGCTGCAGATTTTAGCTCAAATTTGTCATTTCCCTTAGCGAAACCCTTAAGGATTCGAGCGCCAGCACCTGGGTGCTGATTAGAAAATGCAATAATTGAAGGACCAACTAATGAATCAGAAACACATTCAAAAGCAGTTCCTTGCAATGCACGCTTTGCCAACGTATTACGAACTACACGTAACCAAACACCGTTTTCACGGGCTTCTTTACGTAGTGCAGTCATATCCCCAACGCTTACGCCTCGAGAATCCGCAATAACAGCAGATAATGCATTTTGAGCAGCTTCTTGGACTTCAGCAACGATCGCTTTTTTATCTTCTAGTCCTAATGCCACAATAAACTCCTAAAAAAACCTTTCGGTCATTTATACAAACCAAGTTTGGCTTGTTATCGAGTACGGTGGTACTCACCGTCTGCGCAGGCCAGCTCGCGCTATTAAGAAAGCACATAAACTAGGTTTTTATACTTTCACCTGCGGTCTTTAACGGTCTTCGTCTCTGTCTAGCAGAGGGTGAAGACCCTCAAAAAACCTTTTTCAAGCTTTTACACTTGAAGTATCAATTAGATATCTAAAGATGTCTGATCGATTAACAGCCCTGGACCCATAGTTGAGGACAGTACTATTTTCTTTAAATAGATGCCTTTAGCAGAAGCCGGCTTAAGCTTTTTCACTTCGGCAACTAGTGCTTCAATGTTGCCTTTAATAGCATCAGCAGTGAAATCGATTTTGCCGATTCCAGCGTGAATGATACCATTTTTGTCAGTACGGAAACGCACCTGACCAGCTTTTGCATTTTTGATAGCAGTCACTACGTCTGGCGTAACGGTACCGACTTTAGGGTTAGGCATTAAACCACGTGGGCCTAAAATCTGACCTAACTGACCAACAACACGCATTGCGTCTGGCGTAGCGATAACTACGTCGAAATTCATTTCGCCGCCTTTAATCGCCTCGCCTAAGTCTTCAAAGCCCACGATATCAGCGCCGGCAGCTTTAGCTTTTTCAGCGTTTTCGCCCTGTGCAAATACAGCTACACGCACATCTTTACCCGTTCCGCCTGGCAGCACAGTTGATCCACGAACTACTTGATCAGATTTACGAGGATCTACACCCAAGTTTACTGCAAGCTCGATAGACTCTTTAAATTTAACGGCAGAAACATCAGCCAATATCGCCACTGCATCAGAGATTGAGTAAGCTTTACCCGGTACAATTTTTGCGTTAATTGCTTTTACGCGCTTAGTTAGCTTAGCCATTATTCGTCACCCTCAACAAGTATACCCATGCTGCGAGCTGAGCCAGAGATAGTTCTAACGGCTGCATCCATATCTGCGGCGGTCAAATCTGCCATCTTAGCAGTCGCGATTTCTTCTAACTGAGCGCGAGTAACAGTACCCACCTTCTCTGTGTTAGGACGACCAGAACCACTCTTAAGACCAAGCGCTTTCTTTAACAGAATTGACGCTGGCGGAGTTTTAGTTACAAACGTAAAGCTGCGATCAGCATATACCGTAATAACAACAGGAATTGGCATTCCCGGCTCATTGGATTGTGTAGCCGCATTAAACGCCTTACAGAATTCCATGATATTAACGCCGTGCTGTCCAAGCGCTGGACCAACTGGTGGACTAGGGTTCGCCTGTCCGGCTTTAACTTGCAGCTTGATATAAGCTGTGATTTTCTTAGCCATTTTAACTCCTAATGGGTCAAACGCCTTGCGGCTTCCCGTTCTCTATAGACAAAGAATCCCCACCTTCAAAATGAGGGCAGGGATCTTAGTGAATCAGTACTCTTTTAAACCTTTGAAACCTGACCAAACTCAAGCTCAACAGGTGTCGATCTACCAAATATCAAGACCGCCACTTTCATCTTATTCTTCTCGTAGTCAACTTCTTCAACTGTACCATCAAAATCTTTAAACGGACCGTCGTTAACTCTAACTATCTCGCCCGGCTCAAACACTGTCTTTGGACGCGGAATATCTTCGCTACCGCTTCTCACTCTAGACAACATCTCGTCAGCTTCGCGCTTTGAAATAGCTGCAGGCTCATCGCGTTTACCGCCAACAAAACCTAACACTCGGTCAGTATGCTTAACTAACTGCCAAGTATCATCATTCATCTCCATTTCTATGAAGACATAACCTGGATAAAACTTACGCTCTGATCTGCGCTTTTTACCGTCTCTTATTTCGACAACTTCCTCAGAAGGCACCAAAATCTCACCGAACAGATCTTCCATACCATTACTTTCGATACGATCCTTCAGCGATGCAACTACGCGTTTTTCGTAGTTAGAGTAAGCATGAATAATATACCAATTCTTCGCCATAACTTTCGCCCTAACCAATCACACTAGAGACTACCCAGCCAAGGAAGGTATCTAAACCCCACAGCAGGAAGCCAATTATAATCACTACACCGACAACCATCATCGTTGTCTGACCGGTCTCTTGACGAGTTGGCCAAACCACTTTACGAATTTCGTTTTTGGCTTCCTTCATGTGCGTCACAAAGGCCGCACCTCTAGTCGTCTGGAAACCTACAAAACCAGCCACACCTGCAATCAACAACAGCGCAACTACACGATAAAGCAAAGATTGATCAGCGTAGAATGAGTTACCTACAACACCTACCGCCACTAGAGCGACAACCACCAACCATTTCAAACCATCGAGTTTAGACCCATTTGCTTCAATCTTTGAACTCACGTCTTATGCCTCTAAATGGTGATAATTAATGTTCTAGATACTACTTATTTCTATCTATTCTCAGATGCCATTCTTGATTAAGAATGGCAGGCCAGGAGGGACTCGAACCCACAACCTGCGGTTTTGGAGACCGCTGCTCTGCCAATTGAGCCACTGACCTATTAAAAACAAGGATGCGCATTATACTCACAGCCTTGATTTTTCACAAGATAAAATTGCTTTTATTTCACAGCAACCCTATCCTAGCAACCACCAATACTACTTAGTGATTTTTGAAACAACACCAGCACCAACAGTACGACCACCTTCACGGATAGCGAAGCGTAAACCTTCTTCCATCGCGATCGGGTTAATTAGCTCTACAACCATCTTAACGTTATCGCCAGGCATGACCATTTCAACGCCTTCAGGCAGCTGAACATCACCGGTGATATCGGTAGTACGGAAGAAGAACTGTGGACGGTAACCTTTAAAGAAAGGCGTATGACGACCACCTTCATCTTTACTTAGCACGTACACTTCGCCTTCAAAGCCAGTGTGCGGAGTAATTGATCCTGGAGCTGCAAGTACTTGTCCACGTTCAACATCTTCACGCTTAGTACCACGCAATAGCGCGCCAATGTTCTCGCCAGCACGACCTTCGTCAAGCAACTTACGGAACATTTCAACACCAGTACAGGTAGTCTTAACTGTATCGCGAACACCGACGATTTCAACTTCAGAACCGGTATTAACGATGCCGCGCTCAACACGACCAGTTACAACAGTACCGCGACCTGAGATAGAGAAAACATCTTCGATAGGCATTAAGAATGCACCGTCGATAGCACGCTCAGGTAATGGGATGTATGTATCTAGCGCTTCGATAAGCTTCTTAACAGCTGTTGTACCCAGCTCGTTCTCATCTTCGCCGTTTAATGCCATTAAAGCAGATCCAGCAATGATTGGTGTGTCATCACCCGGGAAATCGTACTGATCTAACAGTTCGCGAATTTCCATTTCAACTAGCTCTAGCATCTCGTCGTACTCTTCAGTACCAACGCCGCCACAATCTTCTGCAAGAAGATCAGCTTTGTTTAGGAAAACCACGATGTATGGAACACCAACCTGACGTGAAAGCAAGATGTGCTCACGTGTTTGCGGCATAGGACCATCAGTCGCGCCACAAACTAAGATACCACCGTCCATTTGCGCAGCACCGGTAATCATGTTTTTAACATAATCGGCGTGACCTGGGCAATCTACGTGAGCATAGTGGCGAGTAGCCGACTCATATTCAACGTGTGAAGTTGAGATAGTGATACCGCGCTCACGCTCTTCAGGTGCATTGTCGATACCGTCAAAAGCAACAGCTTCGCCGCCGTATACTTCTGCACAAACACGGGTAAGTGCTGCTGTTAATGTTGTTTTGCCGTGGTCAACGTGGCCAATAGTACCAACGTTAACGTGCGGCAAGTTACGCTCAAATACTTGCTTAGCCATCGCTTTATCTCAACTGTTTAATTGTATTGCATACAAAAAAGGCAGACATATCACTATATCTACCTTAGAAAATTTGGAGCTCATAGGCGGAATTGAACCGCCGACCTCGCCCTTACCAAGGGCGTGCTCTACCCCTGAGCTACATGAGCAAAATCTCACTCGAACACTATCAAGCATTCAGTACAAATCTGGAGCGGGTAGTGGGAATCGAACCCACCTCATCAGCTTGGAAGGCTGAGGTAATAGCCACTATACCATACCCGCATATTGTTAATTAAATGGTGGTGGGAGGTGGATTCGAACCACCGAAGCTTACGCGTCAGATTTACAGTCTGATCCCTTTGGCCACTCGGGAACCCCACCAGCAATTTAATCTTCACTTCAATCATTTAACTTAATAAATGGTGCCGACACCAAGAGTCGAACTCGGGACCTACTGATTACAAGTCAGTTGCTCTACCAACTGAGCTATGTCGGCACTGCATCGAAGTGGCGCACATAGTACTCAGCACTATTGTTTGATGCAACCCCTTATTCCATTTATTTTCGTTTTTAGTGATGTTTTATTTTATTTTCTAATACAACGCTCAAAAAACCAACAACCACAGCGCCAACACCACCACTTTCAGCTGATATACAGCCAATAAAGGCCCGCTATATACAACTTGTTAAACCCTAACCTTTTATATAAATTTTCCGATTTAGCACAGTTTTTACCAAAGACCGCCAGTAGAGCAAATATTTCGCAGCAGCTTATTCGACAAAAGCGAAACCTTGCAACACCAATTCAGGCAAGTAGATGACATCGTCACCCTCTATATAGTCTTTCAGCACTGCTGAATCACCTCCGGTCAGTAACAGCAGACCTTCTTTTTGCTGCATTTCCCGCTGCATTTTTTCTAGCACAGCCACTGCCATCAACAAACTACCGTTTGCAACACTCGACTGCGTATCAACACCAAGCTGCAAGTCAGCTCTACTGGCAGCACTACTGACTAGCGCAGTATTTTTCAGCAGCGCCTGCTGCATCAACCTCAAGCCAGGCAGTATATAACCCCCTATATGAACGCCGCGGGCCGTGACAAACTCCAAATTAATAGCACTGCCACAGTCGGCGATACACAGCTCCTGCCCCGCATAGAGATTTACCGCCGCAATCGATGCCAACCAGCGATCTGCACCCATTTTTTCTGGCACAGCATAACTATTAGTTACTCCCGCGCAGCGCGCCTGCACTTTAAAATACTCGGCACTCACTCCCCACAATCGATCAACCAAAGCACTGAGCTGCTGATTAATGGCATCAGCAACCACACTGCAGACCTTTACTTTCACAACTGCCAATTCGGCGACACTCTCAAACATCTCCGTATTCAGCTGCCGCTGCGTCTGACTCACACCTCGCTTTACCACCTCACCAGCAGCGACTAGCCGCCATTTGCAATAACTATTACCTAGGTCTATCTCCAGATTAAACAGAATCATCTGGCGCCACTAGTTTACGGACGCTAATTTCGCCGCCGTGAAAAGCCTCAATCTTGCCATAGCGCTCCAATAGCAGCGCACCTTGCTGATTGACACCTCTGCAAATACCCTCAATTTCTGAGTTATTTGTCTGTAGCTTTACATAGCTATTTTGAAATGCATGATATTTATGCCAAGCGTCGATAAAGGCCGCGAAACCCCGTTTACTAAACTCGTCCAAATTAGTCAACAATTGGCCCACTATACTCGCCAGCAACTTATTTCTATCGATAGAGCGATCAATAATACTCTGCAAGTCCACCCAGGGCTGATCAATTTCTCGGGCCTGGACTGAAGCAGCATTCATCTTCACATTCAAACCCACACCTATCACCACCGAGACATCCCCAGACGCATCCCCTTGCATTTCTATTAGAATACCCGCCAATTTCTGCTCTTTATAAAGCAAGTCATTTGGCCACTTCAATGTCACGCCCTGAATACCCACTTTGGACAATCCTTGTACGATAGCCAAACCCACCATTAGACTCAGACCTTCGATCGCGGCAACCCCTCCGGAAAAACTCCACATTAAAGAGAAGTATAAATTGGTCGCTACCGGCCCCAGCCATGTCCTGCCACGACGTCCGCGACCAGCACTTTGATATTCAGCCAAATACAAAGCACCGTGATTGTGTTCTTGAATATTCCTCAGCGCCATCAAATTTGTCGAGTCGGTAAATGTTTTTAACTCAATGTGCTTAAGATTTTTCTCTACCTGATCTCCCAGCAGCGCTTTGATCTTATCCACGCTTAACAAGTCCAAACCCTCAGGCAACCTATAGCCACGACCTCTGACGCTATAAACCTCAACACCGTATTCCTGCAGCGCTTGCATCTGCTTCCAAACAGCACTACGACTTAAACCCAAAGCGACACCCAGAGAAGTTCCCGAATGAAACTTCCCGTCGGCAAGAATTTTAAGCAGTGCGAGATCCACCATCAGACAACCTTCTTATAAGTAACAAAACTATAAGAATACGGATTAGTCTGATCAGCGACACAATCCTGACGACTTTGCTCCGCATACAAGCGGTAATCAATATCGGGAAAAAAAGCATCACCTTCAATCACAGCGTTGACCTCAGTTATATATAACGTATCCGCCATAGGCAAAGCCTGCTGATAAATTTGCGCGCCACCTATCACCATCACCTCACTGCCACCATCTTTATCACAAACCGCTTTTGCGAACTCAATCGCAGCATCTAGACTATTAACCACCTGCACTCCAGCTGGGCTGTAAGACGCATCTCTAGTGATCACAATATTACTGCGATTGGGCAGCGGCCTACCGATAGATTGATAGGTTTTTCGGCCCATAATAATTGGCTTACCCGTAGTTACCTGTTTAAAATACTGCAAATCTTTGGGTAATTTCCAAGGAAGGGTATTATTAATTCCTATTACCCTATTGGTTGATTGAGCGACAATAATAGCCAATTTCATAATTTTACTTCACCTTTACTACTTAGAAATAACCACATTCATTTTATAAGCCTGACTGGGAACTGCCTAACATACGACAAACAAATTTTCGCGACACCTTAACCAATAAAGCACGACTAGATGCATAATTTCGACTGAGAATCGCTCAACATAAGCCTGAATCAGTGTTTGCCATGCAGCTTTTAGCATAAACGATTGATACACTCCGATGCTACAGATTCAGAGCAGCGAACGCCGCTGCTTTCCTCAGCCTAATAACTCGTCTTAATATTCATGCAGCATGATACTAAAAATCGATCTACGCTACGATCAATTACTTAAAAAGCAAACACTCACCATTCGACTATTTTTCGAAAAAACGACTAACCCAAACGGCAAAGTAATATATATTACAGTGGCAACAATCAGAAAATTTATAGCACATTGGATAGCAGAGAAACAAAATGAACCGACCGACCTTAGAAAAAGCGCCTAGCCACATTAGATTAGCCGTTGATTTAATTCAATTACTTGAAGAAGCCGAGATAGCCCCGAGCACTTCTATTTTAGCACTTGAAATAGTACTGCAAGATATGCGTCGCAAAAACAGCATAGAAAACACAGCTCTGTAACCTGTAGGCTGATCCGAATGGACCAACCCCAGACATCAGCACCGCATGTTACCTTATTTTCAAAATCATCTCGCTAAGGAGCCTACGAATAAGCCCCACTTTTTCCCTGTGGATTTATTCATAGACTCCCTAACTTACCGACAACTAAAACAAGCATTAACGGAACCATGATTACACCGAGAAGGGATAGGCAATCGGATCGTGATGTTGATACCCTGTCACTTCAAAATCCGCCAGCGTCACCCAAGTTTCAAGATCTTCTAAGCTTTTAATATCTGGATTGATGGCTAGCTTTGGCGCGGCAAACGGCTCACGCTGCAATTGCACATTTTGCATCAACTCTAATTGATCTTCGTAAATATGGGCATTGACTATTTTGTGGTAGGCCTTACCCGCCTTGTGGCCGGTTATTTGGGCGATCAAAGCCAGCAAGGTAAATACCTGAATTTGATTGAAATTTTGACCGAGCGGCACGTCGCATGAGCGCTGCGAAGAGCTCAAATATAGACTATCTCCCAACAGAGAAAATGTGTGGGTGTGCATACAGGGACGCAGACAACCCAAATGAAACTCTCCCGGGTTGTAAAAAGAGAGTATTTCTCCGCGGTCATCGACACCTTTTGCCAAGTTATCGACAATTTTACGCAGTTGATCAATCTCACCGCCATCTGGCGTCAGCCATGATCGGCCCTGTACCCCGTAAACACGCCCCATATCATCTTCACCCCGACGATAAGGACTTGCCAGCCAAACAGCATTTTGATTGGCGTTGGCATTCCAGGTATTGCAGCCGAGCGCCCGAAACTGCGCCGCATTATCGTATCCTCGCAAGTAACCCAGCAATTCGGCGATAGCTGCTTTCCAATAGCTTTTTCGAGTAGTCACCAAGGGAAATTGATTGGCGGCCACATTGTACTCAAGATCGGCGTTAATCACGGTCAAACAGCGCTTGCCAGTTCTCGAGTTTTCGACCCACACGCCCTCGTCAACAATCCGCCGACATAAATCTAAATACTGTTGCACTTTAAACTCCTGCTCGCTGTTTAGCGGACTGACTTTGATAGGCGTACAACATTAACGCACATCCGATGATGATCATCGGCAAAGACAGCAGTTGTCCTTTAGTCAACCAGCCGAAGGCAACGAAACCTATATGCGCATCCGGCTCTCGGTAGATCTCCACTATACTTCTAAAAACACCGTACAAGATCAAAAACAATCCTGACACTGCAAAGGCTGGCCGCGGCTTACTGGAGTAGATCCAGATAATCGCAAACATCACCACACCTTCTAAAAAGGCTTCATACAACTGCGAGGGATGCCTAGCCAGAGCATCTATTTTAGGAAAAACCACCGCCCAGGAGACGTCGGTCGCCCTACCCCAAAGCTCTCCGCCGATAAAATTACCGATGCGTCCGGCGCCGAGACCAATAGCCACGAGCGGCACTACAAAATCAGCCATTTTCGATAGCGATTTATGATGCTTTAAACCGAACAGCCAAAGCGCGACAATCACACCCAGCAGACCGCCGTGAAAAGACATCCCCCCCTCCCACACTTTAAACAGCCAGAGCGGAGATTCTAAGAAGCGATCGAAATTATAGAATAAGACATAGCCGAAGCGACCACCGAGCACGACCCCGACCGCTCCCCAAAAAATAAAATCAGAGACTTGCTCTCTGCTCCAACCAGAATTTTCTTGATCGGCTCGATAATTACCTAATAGCAATGCGGCGGCAAAGCCGATTAGATACATTAATCCATACCAGTGAATTTGAATAAACCCCAGATCCAAAGCCACCGGGTCAATATTGTGCACCCACATAAAAAACAGTCCTTACGTCGTAAGTTAATTAAATCCAAGCAGTGATTATTTGCAGCTCCATCTTACAGCATGACAAGAGTATGGCAGCTATTATATTGGCGGATTAGCGCACTTTATTATACTTTCAAAAACCCGCTAAAGTTCAATATTTTTAATCGACTGGCACTAGCTGTTTGATCACTTTTTGCTAGCGACAACACCATCAATTCTGATTGATTATGCCAGCCAAGCAGATGAGTTTTTACTCATTTTGCCAAAACCTAATATCCAGCAGCAACATCAATTGCGAAACGAAAACTCAGCACCTATCGCTATAGCCAGTGAAGCACCGGATGGAATAGCCAATGAATACAAGAAATTAATGCATGGACGGATTTATTCAGCCAATACAGGACGTATATGAACCTGCCGACAAGATCATTGAATTGAACCGTAAAACCAATATGCTATGCTCTTCATTCTCTCTGAGGCCACCGATTCAGGATGGTTATACAACCTCGAGAGGGAACAAGTTTGATCCATGAAATTAGTTACCACTGCTCAACAATCACCGGCGAACCTAGTACTATATTAACCTCGACAGTCATTGGCAGCAGTATTGCTATTAATTAATTTTGCTAGACCCATAGCAGCCAGTGATCGATCTATTTCTTTTTTAATCTGTCCGGAATCGCTGAGTCGCAATACCCGCCGCAGCATTTCACTCACTTGTGAAAAATCACTGCTTCTAATCGAGGCTTTAATTTTTGGTAAATTATTAGCATTCATCGATAAATAATCGTAGCCCATTGCCATCAAAAGCAGAGCCCCCGCTGGATCTGCGGCAATCTCACCACAAATAGAGACTTTAACTTGCTCTTTGTGTGCTTCTTTTACGATGTATTTTAAAGCCTGCAGCACTGCGGGGTGATAATTACTATAAAGCGAGGCCACTCGAGGATTGTTGCGATCGACCGCTAGCAAATATTGAGTGAGGTCATTAGAGCCCACCGAAATAAAATCTACCTGCCGAGCAAACACTCGAGTTAAGTACAAAGCGGCGGGCACTTCAATCATCACCCCGATCGGCGGACGAATGACTGCAATACCCTCTTCACACAACTCCATTACAGCTCGATCAATTAAAGCCACTGATTCTGTCACCTCGTTGATGCTAGTGACCATCGGTAACATAATCCGCAAATTGCCAAAATTCACGTTTGCCTTGAGCATCGCTCGAATTTGCACTAAAAATATTTCCGGGTGATCCAAAGTCACTCGAATGCCGCGCCAACCTAAAAATGGGTTTTCTTCTTCGATAGGGAAATAGCTTAAAGATTTGTCTCCACCAATATCTAAGGTACGCATCGTCACCGGCTTGGGGGCAAAGGCCTCTAGCTGCTTGGTATATATTTGTGTTTGCTCTTGCTCAGAGGGAAAGACATTGCGAATCATAAATGGAATTTCAGTACGATACAGACCTATCCCCTCCGCACCTTTATCTAAAGAGCGCTGCACATCCGCAATCAGCCCTGTATTCACCCATAGAGGTATAGTGACGCCGTCCAGCGTTTGAGCAGCTAATAATTTCAAACAATCGAGTTCAGCTTCTTGCTCAAGCTCGGCTTTTAATTGCGCCCGGTAAATATCTAACAGCTCTTGAGAGGGGTTTAAATATAGCCTACCTGAGTGTCCGTCCAGTACTACCATTCGCCCATTCAGTTTTTTATACGGTAAATCAATGGCTCCCATCACCGTGGGGATTCCCATCGAGCGCGCTAAAATTGCCGCATGCGAATTTCCGGAGCCTTTGACAGACACCAATCCCGACAGCTGCTCGGTGGCTATTTCACCGAGCATCGCAGGAGAGAGTTCTTCCGCCACCAAAATACTACCCTCTGCAAATTCTATGGACTGAGGACCTTCATCCTCTTGCAAATAGGTCAAAATTCGACGCCCTAAATCTCGAATATCTGATGCTCTCTCCTTCAGGTAAGGGTCATCCATTCGGTCAAATTGACGAGTGTGTTCAAGAATCACAGAACTGAGCGCCCATTGAGCACAACTACCCGCCTGGATACGCTTGACTATTTCGCCCGCCAGAGAGTTATCTTCCAGCATCCGTAAATACACATCAAACAGAGCTTGCTCTTGTTCTCCTAATTTTTCTGCAAGGCGCGCACTCGCAGCTCGCACATCACTGCGCACGTGTTCAAGGGCCGTTTCAAACAGCTTAACTTCAGCTGCTGTATCAGTTATTTCTCGCTCGGCAACAGCATCCATTTCTGCCGATTGCGAGACTACAACTACATTGCCAATGGCGATACCGGGAGAGCCGGATACACCAATGAAACAGCGATCCAATTGTGGTTTTTTCTCAAGCTGTGTTTTTGATACCGCAGCGCTAGCTTCTGCCTGGATGATAATACCGGCGAGCTGCGCGGAAACGGTAATGAGAAATGACTCTTCAATTTCTTTATAGCGCCGCCCATCGTGCTGTTGAATAACTAGCACCCCTAAAACATCCCTTTGGTAGATAATAGGCACCCCTAAAAAAGAGTGATAGCGCTCTTCGCCAGTGCCCGGGATAAAACAGTATGATGGGTGGTGTTCTATATCATCAGTATTGACAGGTTCGGCACGATTGGCCACTAAACCAACCACCCCTTCACACTCTGACAAACTGCTGCCAATAGATTTTTGGTGCAATCCTTCAGAGGCCCTTAAAACCAACCGCTGATTGGTTTGGTCTTTAAGATATATAGAGCAAACTTGGGTTTCCATACCCTCTTGAATTCTGCGCACAATCAGCTTTAACACTGCCTCTAAATCAGATTCAGCCCTAACTTCAGTCACTATTTTGCGCAACAACTTAAGCATTCAACCTCCTTTTTCGATAATTTCTATACTCTAACCGGAATCTGTGACCAATCGAGATAACTTAGGCGACAATTCCTTCATTGCTTTTCGATACACCTCGCGCTTAAATGCAATGACTTGACCCAGAGGATACCAATAACTCACCCAGCGCCAGCCATCAAATTCTGGCATATTGGTCGAGTTTATATCCACTGTGTCGTCACTGCTGAGTATTTTTAGCAAGTACCATTTTTGTTTTTGACCTATACAAACAGGCAGAGAGTTATACCGAATCATGCGCTTGGGTAATCTATACCTCAACCAGCCTCGGGTAACCGCTATGATTTCAAAATCTTTCGCGGTTAAACCTATCTCCTCTTCCACTTCTCTGTACATCGCTTGTTCTGGGGTTTCTCCTTGGTTGATTCCCCCCTGGGGGAACTGCCAAGATGTTTGGCCAATTCGCCGCGCCCATAACACTTGTCCCTGCGAGTTTGCCAAAATGATACCGACATTTGGTCTGAACCCGTCTGAATCTATCACCACATAATCCCTAAAATTCTTTCAGCTATTGTTCCACACATCAGCGCTGCTGAAAATAGCTAAGCCTAAATCCGTCCAAAATCATTGGTATTTTTTAAACTTTTTTGGGTATTCCACGCTTGATCACAGCGTTTCAGGTAAGATAGCATCATGTGATCACTCGATCAGTGACTTCGATGCGGCGCTTAGCATAAACTATTGATCCTATACGGTTTGAAAAACGGCCACTGAACCTAAGAATTTTATGCTTTCATTTAGCTGATGGAGGCGCATAGGAGTTTGCCGCTACGATTTTTTAACTGTGCCGTAAAACTAACCTTTCATGCTCTGCAGCCACTTTAAAACCGCGGATTCAGGATTGATTACAGCAAATTTCGCGACCTTTTTTAACCTTTTATAATACTAACAGGTAAGGATACACACATGGCGCTGGCTATTTTTGACTTAGACAATACATTAATCAATGGCGATAGCGACCATGCCTGGGGTGAGTTTCTCTGCGAGAAAGGCATAGTCGATGTCGATTTATACCGGCAGGCAAACGATCATTTTTACCAACAGTACGTTACTGGTAGCATGGATATAGATGAATTTTTAAAATTTGCGTTACAGCCATTAAAAGACTTTAAAAGAGAGCAGCTGATGCAGTGGCACAGCGAATTTATGATCGAGAAAATTGAGCCGATGATGCAGCCCAAAGCGCTACAAAAATTATCGATGCACCGCGATCAGGGAGACTTCATCCTCATCATCACTGCCACCAATCTATTTGTCACAGCTCCGATCGCCTCTTTTCTAGAAGTTGATGATATTATAGCGACTGCTCCAGAAATTATTGACGGTGAATACACTGGCAACTATCTGGGAACCCCCTGTTTTCAAGCGGGAAAAATTACCCGTCTACAGCAATGGCTCGCAAACAATTCACACCAACTAAAAGGCAGCTATTTTTACAGCGATTCACGCAATGACTTACCATTACTTGAAATTGTCGATCATCCTATTGCAGTCGATGCCGACCCGTATTTAAGTAAAGTTGCAGCGCAAAACGGCTGGCCGATTATTAGCTTTAAAGAGTAACCAACAGCTTTTGCGTCGTTTTTTTAAATCGGCGCCAACTGCTTTAGCAAAAAAGCTAACACCATCTATAATTCAATGCCTAATGGTGACTAGACATTCCAACATGCACTCTCGACATGGCTAATTCTTGCATAGAGCATAAATTTTAACAGCCACCCTATTGTTCCCTCCCTTTGCTGAGGTTATCCTCTAGACTCTTTTACAACTGACGATCGCTATGACTCTAAAGAATATTTTACCGCTCACACTTCAATCTCGCCTATTACTGGCACTGTGTGCTACCGCTTTAATTCAAGCCATCCTATTAGGTGGCTACGCACTCCAACACTTAGCTTCCAGTCTTGAAGAGCAAATTGGCCAAAGAGCTTTGCAGATGGCCAAAGGCGTGGCTACTCAGCCAGAAGTACGGATCGGTGTGCAGCAGCGAAACAGCCGGAACTTGCAGAAATTAGCCGAGCGAATTCGTCTTAATAGTGATGCTAGGTTTGTGGTCATTGGTACCATTGACGGCATCAGGCTATCGCATCCAGTTCCCGAGCGGATAGGCAAAGCCATGAAAGGCGGTGACAATTACCGCGCCTTGAAGCTCGGAGAGTCTTATGTATCCAAAGCAGTTGGCACCTTGGGCCCCTCTATTCGAGGAAAAACTCCAATCCTAGACGAACGAGGAGAAATCATTGGTTTAGTCTCCGTGGGATACATGCTGGATAATGTCAGCATGACTATCTACCGCTATCAAGCCAGCATCATTGTCGCTATTTTTGTCGGTTTAATTTTCTCCGTACTCGCAGCCCTGCGTATTACCAGCTACTTCAAAAAAGCGATATTTGGCTTAGAGCCGGAGCAAATTGCCCGATTATTCCAAGAGTATGACGCCACTTTAGAAAGTGTCCGCGAGGGGATAATAGCCGTCAATACCGAGGGCACTATTATTACCTTTAATCCTGAGGCGGTCAGGCTGTTTGGCTTAACCGAAGGGGAGAGCCTGAAAGGCAAACACTTGAGTGACATTTTACCCGATAGCACTATGCTGAGTTTACTAGAGACCAGAGAACCCCAATTTGATCGAGAAATATATCGCAATAACAATGTGCTGGTCGCCAATAGAATCCCGATATTCGATGGAGATACGCCCGTCGGTGTGGTTTCCAGCTTTCGTTTAAAAGATGAATTAGACATGGTCAGCCAGCGCCTGACTCAATCGGAACAATACGCGCAAACCTTACGCAGTCAAACTCATGAATACGCCAACAAACTAAACACTATTGCCGGCTTAATTGAGCTCGGTGCCAACAAACAAGCTTTAGAGTTAATCAGTAGTGAAACCCAAGCACAGCAGGCACTGATCCATCTATTGGTCAATGCCGTTGAAGACCCAGTGTTATCAGGTTGTATAATCGGCAAATTCAACCGAGCTCGAGAAATGGGCTTGAATTTAATCCTCGATGACGAGAGTACGGTAGGCGCATTGCCTAAACACATAAAACCTGAACAAATTATTACCGTGCTGGGAAATTTACTGGATAATGCTTATGAGGCCTCCTTAAAAACCCAGGCGACCTCGATCTACTTATCAATGACTGATATAGGAAAAGATATCATCATCGAAGTGGAAGACAGAGGACCGGGCATTTCAACCGAGGTAGAGCAGCAAATTTTCACCCAAGGCTACAGCAGTAAAGATGAAGGTGGGCATGGATGGGGACTGTACTTAGCTAAGCAAATAGTGACTTTACTGGAGGGCAGCATTCAAATTTCTAAACCTAACGAGGGCGGGACCAGAATAACCTTGTTTTTACCTAAGGAACTTAAAAACAAGTCACATACCCCCACGGCTTATAGGGAAGTGCGAGATTAAATGTGTGGAGAAAACTTAATCAACTAACTAAAAACATCGTAACAACTTCTTTTATTTGTATTTATCTTGCCTTGAGATACAGTTTCATGCGAGAGTTTCAGCGTTTTATTAACCACATATTCTATCAGGTGATCAAAAAATGAGTAACATCAGTATTGTTATTGCTGAGGACGATCATAAAATCGCAGAAATTCAACGCCGTTTCATCGAGCGGATAGATGGATTTGAAATCCTCGGAATTGCGCACACAACAATTGATGCTCAGGACATGATAGAAGTGTTAGAACCTGATCTATTATTGCTAGACATTCATTTCCCTGAAGGAAATGGTTTAGAGCTATTAAGAGAAATTCGGCGCAGCAAAAGCACCAGTGATGTTATTTTAATCACTGCGGCAAAAGATGTTAATAGCTTAACCGAAGCACTGCACAGCGGAGTCTTTGATTACATTTTAAAACCTTTAGTATTTGATCGTTTGCAAACGGCACTCCACAATTTTCGCGATCACAGTAACAAACTTCAAGCACTGGAGAACCAAAGCAAGAAAGGACTGGACCAATCAACGGTTGATCAACTATTGCCGCGCAACCTGCTATCGCAAAAAAACATACTGAACTCAAATTTACCAAAGGGGATTGACCCGCTAACTTTAGAAAAAATCCGTAGTATATTTTCCAGTTCAACTTCTGGGCATACCGCGGAACAAATGGGAGAATTAGTAGGCAGTAGCCGCACCACTGCCAGACGTTACCTAGAATATTTAGTGAGTAATTCAGAATTAATTGCCGATGTTAGCTATGGTTCAGTAGGTAGGCCAGAGCGCTTATACCTTAGAACTAGCTTAAATGATTAACCACGCAACTTCGCATCTGTCAAATCGTGGTTATATTACAACCCGTAGCGAGCATGAATATTTTGAAAGGTTCCATTTTCCTGAATTATTTTTAAGCCCTTATTAAAAGTTTTTAATAATTTTTTGCTCGCCGGCCATTTTTTACTGAAACATAAATAAAACGGATGATCATCAACACTTGCTACTCCAGCAAAATTTAATTTATCTAGGATTCCCATCTGCTGAGCAACATAAGCAGCTGACTCCCAACCTATATAGAAAACATCTTGATTACGGCGCAGCAAAACAGCCAACGCATCTTCGATACTGTTCACGCTTGAATGCTTAATGCCGTTTTTGACCAACTCCTTTTGCGTAGCAAAGCCATTAACAGCGATCACTTTTTTATTACGTAGATCATCGACAACACTCAAAGGAGCTCCCGAATAATTCCTATGAGTTATGACCGCCATACGCGTCGAGCTAATTTGCTCTGATAGATCCGCAAAGCTAAGACGCTCTTTAACTTTACTACAAGTCACTGCAGCGGTCGCTACGCCCGATTTCACATCACGCATAATTCTTGCCCAAGGTTGAAATTTGACCTCGATATCAATCCCAACAGCGGCAAATGCAGCAATACTAACCTCAACATCAAATCCTGGCTGACTCGGCGCACTTTTAATATTGAATGGAGGGTAATTTGTAGCGAAAATATTTAACGTTCCTGCAGAAGTAGCAGTACTTACTACAAAAAACAGTAAAAATATTAACGCGCGCCTTTTAACACATATAAGCTTAAGCATAATAATACCTCCGACACTGCGATGCTCATTCCACAGCAGCCCAATAAACGTTTATACCTACAACACTATTAGGAAATCACTAAACAAGCAACACACGCCCTAGAAGGGCGACTAATCTACGACAAAAAACCAGATTTTAGTGTTCTATCCAGCTCTTTCTCGCAACTATCGTTCAAGCTTGACAGGCTTCTAGAATACAGAGTAAGTTCGTGACTAAGGCACAAGTTGCAGGCATACTGCCTGTCCGCTGAAAGCCGTTAACACGCAGCGCTAATTTCTCTGCACGCCCTACCAGGCTATTATATTTAAGTGGTGAAAAATTGTTTGAATCTCATGGTCATTTTAAAGTATCCGTGCAAAATAACACTATCCATGTTCTTGCATTAGGCCCTTTTAATACTCAGGCCGTTTCAAACTATAAAGAAGACTTAATTTTAGCCATCCAACAGATAGAAGGACCTTGGACACAGTTAAATCAAATGCACCAAAATTGTCTATACACCCCTGAAGCACAACAACAAATGCATCATTTAACCCAATTTAGAAAAGAGCAAGGATTGATCGCAGTAGCCTTTATCTTCAAAGATTGTTTTGGGGCGAGCATCCTTCAAGAGCAGCTATCCAGTATTTATAGTAAGATACGAATTCCCTGCCAATTTTTCGATGATTCAGCCAGTGCCAGCTTATGGTTACAACAACAGATGGACAGCTCTATATAAAACCTTTACACGCATCACTAGACGTCACTCCCTCCCAACCGACTATGGCAGTCTTTCGGGTACTTCCCCAGCGATAACCACCCAATTTCCCAGTTGCTTGTATCACCCGATGACATGGAACAATCAAAGCGACTGGATTATGACCAATCGCCGTCCCCACCGCCCTGGCAGCATTTGCATTACCTATATTGCTGGCGATAACACCATAGGTAGATAAGCTCCCCAGCGGGATGTTTAATAGCGCCTGCCACACTTTTAACTGAAAAGCAGTGCCTTTTAAATGGAGCTGTATTTTAGTACTCGCTGCATTTACTCCCCGCCAATCACCATTCAAAGCCGCCATTACATCTCGCTGAAAAGAATCTTGTTTATGCTCAAAGATAGCATTACAAAAATTACTCTTTAAATTATGCAGCGCCACTAACTGCCCCTCGACAAAACTGATGTGGCAAATGCCTTTGGTCGTTGATGCCACCAGCATTTCGCCAAAGGGAGAGTGATTAAAGCTATAATTTATTACCAGCGCACGACCGCCATTTTTATATTCTCCAGGCGTCATCCCCTCAATATTAATGAATAAATCATGCAACCGACTGGTACCTGACAAACCTGTTTGATAGGCAGCGTCTAGCAAGCTCAGCTGCTGCGCACTCAATAATTGCTTAGCGTATTCAACACTAATAAATTGCATAAATTTCTTCGGGCTGACACCTGCCCACTCAGTAAACATGCGCTGAAAATGAAAGGGACTTAACCCTACTGCTGTGGCAATTTCAGTCAATGATGGCTGATCTCTAAAATTTATATTGATGTACTCAATCGCCTGGGCAATTAGCTGATAGTGATTTTTTTGGTCCGACAATTGTAACTCCCGTTACTGAAGCGTCTATTGCGCTGCGCAACAATCTAAATCACACAGTCAACATGTGTAATAATTTTAATTAAAATCAAATACTTAATTGTTACTTCTTACTGAGAGCAGTGTTTTCATCAGCTTCTTTAATCTCAGTTTAAGCATCATCACCCTTGGCTACAACCCGATTCTTGCGCGACTAAAAAGCATAGTCACACCGAGCTATCAGACTAACCGATAGCCCCGCAATAAAATAATTATTATCTATCAATAATCAACCGATTTAGTATATTGATAATCCTATTTTTAAAAATACAGCAGAGCATTTAAATGACGACATATTGGGCAAGAGTTTTACAAAATATTTGGCACATTGAGGCTAATCTTACCCAGCTTGATGGTGAGTTCGACCTTAATTTTTCAGTCGATGGCGAACAACCCGCGATACTCAAGGTAATGCGAGCAGATTGTGATACCGATTTTATAGATTTACAGTGCAGTGCTTTAGTATATTTGTCTGAGCATGCGCCTGAGATACCCATTCCCCGGATTATACCGACCAGTCAACAACAGCTTTTCAGCCATGTTAAAGGTCCCGATGGCGAAGATAGAGTGGTCTGGTTACAACAAAAAATTCAAGGTCAAACCTACGCTAATTTCAAACCACAGAATTTATCTTTAATCTCTAATATTGGTCAAGTAGTCGGTGCTGTAGATAAGGCTTGGCAAGGATTTAAGCACCCGGCCTTACAGCGCGATTTTAAGTGGAACTTAACGACTGCAGAGTGGATTAGCGACGAGCTGAACATCATCGACAGCGCCCCTAAAAAGGCGCTATTGAGCGCTATTGCAGAAGAGTTTCAAGCTCTCAAGCCGCAATTGCAAGCACTTGAACAACAAGCTATCCACAACGATGTAAATGACTACAATATCATTGTCAACGGCTCCTTAACACACCAGGCAAAGGTCATGGGGTTAATCGATTTGGGCGATATGTGTGCCGGGCCGCGCATTTGCAATTTAGCGATCGCCTGCGCTTACATTGTACTGGGGCAGACAGACCCTGAAAAAGCACTTGAGTCACTAGTCGCTGGATATCATAGCAAAAACCCGCTCACAGAATCTGAACTTGACATGCTATGGCCGCTGCTGAAGATGCGATTAGCCGTAAGCATTGTCATTTCCAGCTTGATGTCTAAAGAGAATCCCGACGATCCTTATGTAGTCATCAGCCAGGCCCCCGCCTGGGAGTTCTTACTAGAACACAACGTCAATCAAGCTCTGATTGCCAGTAGACTAAAAGTGGCTTGCGGCTTTGAAATTTCCCCACAAGCGGCCAATATTCGACAGTGGCTAAATTCCGAGCGCGGTAATTTCGCCGCGATATTAGGCCAAGACTTGCAAGATTCAAAGGTCAAAAGTCTGTCGGTTGAAATCAGCACTTGCCCACAAAACCCTTTCGATTTAACCGGTAAAGAAGCTGCGGAATTGGGTGGAGAATATCAGGCAGATGAAGGAGTTTGGCTAGGCTATTACAACGAGCCAAGATTGGTATATACCGATGATGCTTTTAAAAAAGGTGTTTATAAAGCTAGCAATAGACGCACCGTACACATTGGCGTAGATGCATTTGGACCAGCGGGACTTGAAGTCCACACCCCGATGGCCGCCAAAGTAGCTTTTGCCGAGTATCGAGCTGCCAATTTAGATTATGGCGGGATGGTTATTTTGTCTCACCAAACCCCTGCAGGAGATACCTTCTACACTTTATATGGCCATTTAGACCCACAGTCTATTGCGCATTTATCACTGGGCCAAGCGCTAGAAAAAGGTCAAGTATTTGCCGCATTAGGTGATCTATCAGGCAACGGCGGTTGGAACCCTCATCTACACTTCCAACTGGCTCTCACTACCACAGGCATGGGCGATGATTGGCCCGGGGTCGCTGACCCAGACGATTTGCCACTATTTAATGCGATCTGCCCCAACCCTGCAGCACTATTAAATATAGCCGATCAAAAAATTCAATACACCGGCACTTCTAAGGCGCAAGTTTTAGCTAAGAGGCAGGCGCACTTCGGTGAGAACCTAAAGCTGACCTATGCCGATCCGGTGATGTTTTTACGTGGCTGGCGCCACCATTTGTTTGATGAGTGGGGTCGTCCATATCTAGATAGTTATAATAACGTACCTCACGTCGGCCATGCGCACCCACGTATTCAGGCGGTCGCAGCGGATCAACTACTGCGCATGAACTCCAATACGCGCTACTTGCACCCCGCTCAAACAGCTTTTGCGGATAAAATACTATCAAAAATGCCCAGCTCTTTAGAAGTGTGCTTTTTTGTCAACTCCGGCACTGAAGCAAACGAATTGGCACTGCGTCTATCTCGAGCGCACACTGGTGGAAAAGACATCATTACTCCCAATCACGGCTATCATGGTAATACCACGGGAGCCATTGATATCTCCGCTTATAAATTCAATGCCAAAGGCGGCAGTGGTCAAGTAGATTGGGTGCAACTTGTGGAAGTCGCCGATGAATACCGTGGCAGCTATCAGAAAGATGATCCCGATAGAGCGACCAAGTACGCCGCGCTAGTTGATAAGGCGATCCAAGCTATTGCAGACGCCCCCGACAACCGAAAATTGGCTGGCTTTATTGCCGAGACCTTCCCCAGTGTCGGCGGTCAGATCATTCCCCCACAGGGGTATTTGGCAGAAGTGTATGCCAAGATCCGCGCAGCGGGCGGCGTCTGTATCGCCGATGAAGTACAAACCGCTTTTGGCCGCTTGGGAGAATACTATTTTGCCTTCGAACAACAGCAAGTAGTACCGGATATAGTGGTGATGGGCAAACCTATTGGCAATGGCCATCCTATTGGCGTGCTAGTCACCACTAAAGAGATCGCAGAGAGCTTCGCCAAAGGACCGGAATACTTTTCAACCTTCGGTGGCTCCAACCTATCTTGCCGCATTGGCAAGGAAGTGCTAGATATTGTCGATGATGAACGCTTGATGGAGAATGCGCGCATCATGGGCGACAAGCTGCGCCAAGGATTACGAGCGCTACAGGAGAAACATCCATTAATCGGCGATGTGCGAGGCTACGGTCTATTTATTGGACTAGATTTGGTACTAAATCAAAGCAGTAAACAGCCGGCAACTCAAGTCGCGGACTATGTAAAGAATCGCATGCGTGAACACCGCATCTTAATGGGGACCGAAGGACCTGCGGATAACATCCTAAAAATCAGACCTCCTTTAACCATTGAAGCTCAAGATGTAGAGATGGTTTTACAGGTAATGGATGAAGTACTCTCAGAAGCCGCCTGTTTGTTAGCGTTAAATTAAACGCTAAACAGAGACTGTTTAGAAGCTGCTGTATTAGCTCGATATTCGCTGGGAATATCGAGCTAAGCTTTAAAACCAAATAAAGCGTTTTTTGACCGTTAAGCACTGCTGAACATCTATATGTCCATAGGCAAAAATTGGTGTTATCAATTGCATATCCTGCTTGGTTAACTCACCTGCCTCAATTTTTTCGGCCATAATTAGATGTCTATCGGCGACAACATCTGCAGATACAGCAGGGTGTTCTTCTTCATACATACCGACCAATTCCAAATATAAGGCAGCCATTTGCTTGTCGCTCAACCATAGTCTCCATCAATAATATTGCGGCTGTCGGTTTTTCTTAAATCCAGAAAACTTTAGCCCAGCACTCAAACTGCGCAGAATTATTCCACTTAGAGCTAAATATTTCAAGCTAGATGCAGCGCTTGAGCGTAAAAATCCAACTAAAATTCTCGATCGACTCAAGCCAGTAAAAACCAATCAACTTATTAACTTTAGACACCGAGCTTTTATCTAGCGATACCTCAGACGCCTGACAGACTTGACCAATCACAGCGAGAAAAAGTAGACTATTGTTAAGCCCTATAGGCTCTGAGAATAGCACATACTTCAAACATATAAGAGCGAACAGCTACGTTTCTGAACTGCGACTTAAACGATTGAATTTAAGCACAACGCAGCTACTCTATTATTAAACAACTTGAAAGCCTGGGTCATTGCACACCAATATTATCTATAAATAATTTAAGTTGACTATCATTAAGAAAGATTTAATATATCTATATTCAATATTGTTATAATCTTATAACTAAAAAATATAACCGAGTGTTTTGTTATGCAAGCTACTACAGCGCCAGTTACCCAATCTAAAACCTCAGCAGCAAAAGTCACTGCATTTTTTGACCAAGCGACTTTTACCTTTAGCTATGTAGTAGAAGACGTTGAGACCAAACAGTGTGTCATTATCGATTCTGTTTTGGATTTCGACTACGCCTCAGGTAGCACTTCTTTCGCTGCTGCCGACAAAATCTTGCACTTTATTGAAAATAACAAATTACAAGTTCAGTGGATCTTAGAAACCCACGTGCATGCAGACCACATTTCAGCAGCGCCTTATTTAAAAGAGCGAACGGGGGCGAGCATTGGCATTGGATCACTAGTTACTGACGTGCAACTAACCTTTAGCAAAGCTTTCAACGCCCAGGGAGATATGCGCTGCGAAGGAGAGCAATTTTGTAAATTATTTGTCGATAATGAAACCATTCAATTAGGTAATATTACCGGCTATGCGATGCATACTCCCGGCCACACACCTGCTTGTATGAGCTACGTCTTTGGTGACGCAGTCTTTGTTGGCGACACGCTCTTTATGCCGGATTACGGAACAGCGCGCTGCGATTTCCCCGGCGGAGACGCCGCAGAACTCTACCAATCCATCCAAAAGATTTTTAGTTTAGCTGATCAAACTCGACTCTTTATGTGCCATGACTACAAGGCACCAGGCAGGGATGAATTTGCCTATCAAACCAGTGTTGCTGAACAGCGAGAACACAATGTACATGTAGGTCAACACGCCACTCAAAGTCAATTTGTGAAAATGCGCAGTGAGCGAGATAGCACCTTAAAAATGCCGCAACTTATTTTACCCGCTGTACAAGTCAATATCCGCGCTGGCAACATGCCGCCCGCAGATGACAACGGTCAAATTTATCTGAAAATTCCGGTAAACTTATTTTAACCAGCAATCGGACTTAGCGACCAACGCTGCACAAATAATAGTATAAAACCGAATTTTTCGACGTTTGTCACTGTATTTATAGAGCTGCACAAGCTGCAGTCATTTAAGATAAATTGAGCTAATTTGACAGCTAGGATTAGATCAACAGCCAATCCATACCACATTTACCGCTATTTTGGAGCATGCAATGGAAATTCATCAACTGACTTCTTCTTTAAGCGTCAGCCCACAGCTTAACGCTACAGATATTCAACAACTGGTCGACGCCGGTTTTAAAACCGTCATTTGTAATCGACCTGACCAAGAGGGAGAAGACCAGCCAAACAGTGATGAAATGCGCACCGCCTGCGAAAGCCTAGGTATTAAATGGCACTACTTACCGGTAAATCCTAAATCTTTTAGTGATCAGCAAGCACTGCAATTTGGTCAGCTGCTAGATGAGGCGACGTCACCTATGTTGGCTTACTGTCGCACTGGTACGCGCAGCACCAACCTTTGGGCTTTAAGCCAGGCGGGAACAACTGACCTAGAGCAGATTATTGCCAGTGCAAGCACCGCAGGTTACGACGTGACTAAATTAAGTGAGCGGATTTTGGCTCTAAAAAACTCTGAGCACAAACACCAAGACCCACAGTCGACAGCAGCAGGATCGACTGCCAAGCCGTATATTAGAAAACAAGTTGGCTCGCATAAAGTCTTAATTATTGGCGGTGGTGCCGGCGGTCAAGCAGTGGCGTCTAGTTTGTTAAAACGAAATCAAAAGTTAGATATTGGCATCGTCGAGCCAGCCTCTGAACACTACTATCAACCGGGCTGGACGATGGTCGGTGGGGGGATTTTTGACGCTGCAGATACTCAGCGAAAGATGATTGACGTCATGCCTGATCGCGCGCAGTGGTATCAAACAAAAGTCACTCACTTTGAGCCAGAAAATAACCTGGTAGTGTTGAGCGATGGAGAGATCATCGTCTATGACTACCTAATTGTAGCACCGGGTTTAAGCATAGACTGGGGGGCGATCGAAGGCTTAGAAGCAGCCCTAGGAAGCAATGGTGTCACCTCCAATTATCGTCATGATTTAGCTCCTTATACCTGGCAACTAGTGCAATCTACTCATAGTGGAAAAGCCATATTCACCCAGCCTCCAATGCCTATCAAGTGTGCAGGAGCCCCACAAAAAGCCATGTATCTAGCTTGTTCACAATGGCTGGATAAGTCACGTTTGAAAAATATAGAAGTTGAATTTTGCAACGCGGGCCCGGTACTGTTTGGCGTCGCGGACTACGTACCGGCCCTGATGACCTACATTGAAAAATACCAGATTCAACTGAGTTTTTCGCAAAATCTAATCAAAGTTGATGGGCCTAGGCAACTTGCTACTTTTGCAGTAAAAGATAGCGAGGGAAATATCCAAGAAATTCAAAAGTCTTTCGATATGCTGCACGTTTGCCCGGTACAAAAACCACCAGAGTTTATAAGCGAAAGTCCTCTAGCCGACGCCGCTGGCTGGGTAGATATAAACCCTGAAACACTACAGCACAAAAAATATGTCAATATTTTTGGGATAGGAGATGCCAATAACACCGCCAATGCTAAAACCGCAGCGGCGGTTAGAAAACAGGCGCCGGTGATCGCTGAAAACTTAACCGCACTGTTAAACAATCAATCCCTCACCGCTAGCTATGATGGCTATGGCTCCTGTCCATTAACGGTGCAGAGAGGAAAAATAGTACTGGCTGAATTTGGCTATGGCGGGAAATTATTACCTACCTTGCCACTGTGGTTAATCGATGGCAAAAAACCTTCTAAATTAGCCTGGCTATTAAAGGAAAAATTACTGCCTTGGATCTATTGGAATGCGATGCTTAAAGGCAGAGAGTGGCTGGTTACACCCAATAAAAAAACCGACTGAATGCAGCTAAACATTAAACAGTCGATAGCGGCGACAAAAATTGACTGAAAGACAGTGCCAAAGCTCGCCATTAGCTAGTTAGAAAGCCATTGGCTAGCAAGCACTAAGTCTATCTAATCACCCACAGGTTTTTTATGTTAAAACAGTATTTTCCCATTTTAGAATGGCGAAAAAGATATGATAGCGCGGCGCTAAGCAGTGATTTAGTCGCGGCAATCATCGTCACCGTGATGTTAATCCCGCAGTCTCTTGCCTATGCCCTGCTTGCAGGGCTCCCTGCAGAAGTGGGTTTATACGCAAGCATCTTACCGCTACTCGCCTATACGGTGTTCGGCACTAGCCGCGCTTTATCGGTCGGTCCAGTAGCGGTTATTTCGCTGATGACGGGGGCGGCGATCAGCCAATTGAATTTAGCCAATGATGCACAATACCTAGCGGCGGCTATAGCATTGGCCTTCATGTCGGGGGTAATGCTGATTTTAATGGGCATTCTTAAGCTCGGTTTGCTGGCTAATTTACTCAGCCATCCGGTCATATCTGGCTTCATCACCGCGGCCGGTTTAATCATTGCTGCCAGCCAGTTAAAACATATATTCGGCGTCAGTAGTGATGGCCACAATCTCATCGAAATACTCCACTCACTATATTTACAGCTGAGTAATATAAATATCATTACTTTGCTTATCGGCAGTGGCACCACGATCTTCTTATTTTGGGTACGCCACTCCTTTAAGCCACTGCTTATTCACCTAAAGTTATCGGAGTCACTGGCCGCCATTTTAGCCAAAACCGGCCCCGTTTTAGCGATTGCCGTCACCATTTTAGTTACCTGGGGATTTAACTTAACCACAGAAGGTGTCGCGGTAGTTGGTCGTATACCACAAGGATTACCCAGCATAGCGCTCCCTGAATTTGACCTGCAACTTTGGCAGCAATTACTCAGTTCAGCACTGATCATCAGTGTTATTGGTTTTGTCGAGTCGGTTTCCGTTGCCCAGACCTTAGCGGCAAAACGCCGCCAGCGAATAGCTCCCAATCAAGAGCTAATCGGGCTGGGTGCGGCCAACATAGGCTCGGCAATTTCCGGGGGATTGCCAGTCACTGGTGGATTTTCCCGCTCGGTGGTCAATTTTGATGCCGGTGCACAAACCCCAGCGGCCGGTGCTTATGCCGCTGCAGGCATCGCTTTAGCCACCATATTTTTAACCCCTCTAATCTTTTTCCTGCCCAAGGCAACCCTCGCGGCGACGATTATTGTCGCGGTGTTGTCACTGGTGGATTTAAGCGCATTAAAACGTACTTGGGCGTATTCTCGCAGTGATTTCGCCGCTATGTTGATCACCATTATTTTCACCCTCAGCCACGGCGTAGAACTGGGTATTATTTTAGGGGTGGCGCTATCGATCTTACTGTATCTATATCGCACTAGTAAGCCGCATAGTGCCGAGGTAGGTTTAGTCACAGGCTCTGAACACTTTAGAAATGTAGATCGTCATCAAGTGCAAACAGACCCTTCGATTATAACGTTGCGGATTGACGAGAGCTTATACTTTATCAACGCCCGATATTTGGAGGATAGAGTGTACGACTTAGTGGCAAAGAGCCCACACATTAAACATCTAGTACTAATGTGCCCGGCGGTTAATTTTATTGATGCATCGGCATTAGAGAGCTTAGAGGCGATCAACTCACTGCTCAAAGACAGCCAAGTTAAGTTTCACTTATCAGAAGTAAAAGGCCCGGTGATGGACAGACTGCAGCGCAGCCATTTTTTCGAGCAGCAAACCGGGCAGGTTTTTCTCAGTCAATTTGACGCCTGGCAACATCTAAAAGCCCAGCCTAAATAATTTAAGCTGCTCGGCTTTTAGCCTGTCAACCAAACAAGTTAAAAGCCGGTTCACTGTCCATCTTAGCTCTGTAGCTCACCGCTCTGGCGCAGAACAGTGGAACTGGCTAAACAGAGAGAATCTCGCTGCGATTGTGCGGCTGAGAAAAATCTAAAATAGGCCCCTGCGGAATAATTAGCGTCGGGTTGATGGTCTCGTGAGAGCCGAAGTAGTGCGCTTTGATATGCTCTATATTGACTGTTTCAGCAATTTTCGGCCGCTGGTATAAGTCCCGTAAATAATTACTCAGCGCCGGGTAATCTGCAATCCGCTTTAGATTGCACTTAAAGTGACCGACATACACAGCATCAAAACGGATTAAGGTGGTAAATAATCGCCAATCCGCTTCGGTGAGTAAATTACCGGTCAAATAACGCTGCTTGCTCAAGCGCTGTTCTAGGCTGTCTAAACAACTGAATACTTTGACTACCGCCTGATTGTAAGCACTTTGAGTCGTGGCGAAGCCTGCCTGGTAAACGCCGTTGTTAACATGCTGATAAACCTGTTCGTTAACCTCATCAATAGCAGCGCGAAGCGCTTGAGGATAATAATCGCCCGCTTTTGCACCTATACCATCAAAGGCACTATTCAACATCCGGATAATGTCTGCCGATTCATTACTGACGATAGTATCGGTGTGTTTATCCCACAAAATAGGAATAGTCACCCGTCCGCTGTAATCTGCCTGTGCCAAAGTGTAAAGCTGGTGCACATGACTGACGCCATTGACAGTGTCGGCAAGCACTCCATCCCCCGGCTCAAAACTCCAGCCATCAGTACCCATAAAAGCCTTGACCACCGATAGTGAAATCATCTCTTCTAAGCCTTTTAAAGTTCTAAAAATCAAACTGCGATGTGCCCAGGGACAGGCCAGTGAGATATACAAATGATAGCGCCCCGGCTCCGCTTTAAAGCCTCCTTTTCCGGTGGGCCCCGCGCTGCCATCCGCCGTCACCCAGTTGCGAAACTGCGCATCTTTACGCACGAATTTACCCTGATTGGCTTTAGTGTCATACCAAGCGCTACTCCATTTGCCATTGATTAACAGTCCCATATTTATTCCTTAACTTAGTTAACATTTACCCGCATAGTGATTGCTGAATACGGTGTTTGGCTCGATTTGAATATTCATCCAGCAGGACCGTGTCTGGCTAGCAGTTCACTTAATGACCCGGGATCAATCTTCACTGTAGAGAACGTATATAAATCTTTGTTAGCTACTTTGTTTGTATGCAGCCATGTTAACTGTTGCGATATTACGAACAAACCCTGATAATCAGGAATAATAATTGCTATTTTTAGAACAATATATTGAGGGTGCTATGGGACAACTAGAAGATATGGCAGTGTTTATTCGGATTGTTGAAGCCGGCGGGATAGGAAAAGCGGCAGCGCAATTGAGTTTGGCAAAATCTGCGGTCAGTCGGCGTTTAGTCGATCTTGAAACAAGGCTGAATACTAAGCTTCTAATCCGAACCACCCGTAAATCCAGCCTGACAGATGCTGGCAGGGCTTACTACCAACGGGCCCTCACCATACTCGATGATGTCAGTGCCCTTAATAGCCAAACCAGTGATAGTAACACGACTTTAGATGGCACTTTGCGGATTGCCCTGCCCCATTCCTTTGGCCTAATGCATTTATCTGCGATCATCGACCAATTCATTCTGGAGCATCCCAAACTAAACTTACAGATTGATTTTTCTGATCGTAAAGTTGATTTAGTCGAAGAGGGATACGAGCTGGCGATCAGGATAGGAGAACTTAAAGACTCTAGCTTACAGGCGAAAAAACTAACTCCCATTCGCCACATCTTGTGTGCCAGCCCCGGTTACATAAACACGCATGGTGAGCCACAGGATATTATCGGACTGAAAAAGCAACAATTTTTACAGTATGGTATATCTGGCCAACAAAGTATTTTAATTATCGACCCACAAAAAAAGCGTCACCAGGTAGAGTTGCATGCAAAAGTAGCCGCTAATAATGGAATATTTCTCAAAGAAATGGCAATAGCTGGTCATGGTATAGTCCATCTACCCAGCTTTATCGTCTGGGAATCGCTGGCCAGTAAACAGTTAGTGCCGATTTTAAATGACCACCAACTACTCACCACTGGCATGCATGCTGTCTACCCACAAACCCGATATTTATCGCGACGCGCCAGACTCTTTATTGACTTTTTAACCGAAAAGTTCACGCAACAACCTTATTGGGACAGTATGTGAGAGTATTACCTGATTTAGTCAACTCACTGATTCAGGTTCAATATAAACACTTAATTCATATCGATATTTAAATATAAAAATTCAGTTCATTGCTTAGTTTAATTTCATCACTATGCTTTATATTCCGCAAATATTTTATCTAGTCCACATGTTACTTGTAAACTAGCTATCTCCATATTATTTAAATGTTCAGTCATTCCTTGTCGATCATTGTTCTTTCCACACTCTATTGCTGATCGTCCTGAATCATGAACTTTTTCATGATGCTTATTAATTTCTATAAATGAGGAGAGCTTACTATAATATTTTGCGCCATCTCCTTCAAAGTACCACTTGCCCAATCTACATTCGGTATGTTTATTTGGTAATTCATCAAACTTATTATCACTAATAAATTTATAAATATTACCTTTCCAAACAACATGATCTAATTTCACCGTGTCTAAAAATGCTTTAATAGATGTATCTGCGATCACAACTTGCATGTCTTTTGAATTAATTAAAACCTCATTAACAACTTGATCTATTTGTTCGGTAGAGGCCGATACATCTAAAGCACTACTTTTATTCGTTTCAACAGTAGATTTAATCTTGTCAGTTTGAGCGATCACCTTGAGAACCAAATTTTCAATTTGAGTGCTAGCTTCGTACGCCTTGCCTGCTAAAGCGCGTACTTCATCAGCGACTACAGAAAAACCTCGCCCAGCTTCCCCTGCCCTTGCCGCCTCAATAGCTGCGTTTAACGCCAGTAGATTCGTTTGATCCGAAATGGACTGAATTGAAGATACAAGACCATTGATCAGGGCAAACGCACGAACGTTTTATGATCAACTTTCCGTGTAATGGATTATTTTTACGATTTGAATTGAATTTTAGATCTACGTCATATATTTAGTTACCTATTTCTCTAGCAGGTGAT
>ASZJ01000079.1 GCA_000416275.1 Osedax symbiont Rs1 | reverse complement strand
TTGCTCAAGTTTTTTCTTTTCAATGGTCAATTCTGCCGCGTTATTGCTCAATCCATCTCGAATTTCAACCAGCATACTGTTGCCTTTCAATGAATTTACAAAGGTAGCAGAATGGCTTTTATATAATTCTTTTTCTTTTTTTATAATCTCAATATCTATTACCTGGATCCGTGACTTCAAAGTGAATACAGAGTGTAAGWTCATTTTTTAGAAATTTAATTTCATTGTGTAATTTTTTATTAAAAAACATATTCTATAGCCTTATACCTATTTAACCTGAATCCGTGACTTCAAAGTGAATACAGAGTGTAAGCTAGTGGTTTTGCAACGGGACTGAACAATCCTAACTACCCCTTAATTCCAGCGCTTAAATTCAGCGCCTCTTAAGCCTCTGATTGAGAACAAACAGATATCTATATTGTGGTTAAGTAGCCTAGATGATCAACCAGAAAAGCTATTCATTCATTATATATGCATTTTTGTTATCTGCTGTATTATTTTTGAACTGATTATTTGATGCCAGCCAATATATAGCCTTTAAAAAACATTATTAACCTTAGTGATCATTTTAAGCAACGCTGGCTACAGGCATATTGGCAGTCTGGCGAAAGCCGTTAACGGAGAGTACAATTTCCCTGCGTGTCCCGTAGGGTGGATAACCAAGAGCTGGTGCTATGTGGTGTGGTGCAGTGCAGTGCAGTGCAGTGCAGTGTAATCTAGTCGCTGATTCAGGTTATAGTTAGCAATGTTTACCGCCACTGCTTTCAAATCCAGTCGAAAAAGTGCGTAGATTCACAAAAACTCTTAAAATAACCCCATAGCCTGCTCGCTACTGAGCTCACAGAAAGATCCTGGTGCTAAATCGCCAAGTGACAAGTTTCCCACCCGTTCCCGATGCAAGCTAAGCACTTCATTACCGATAGTCGCAAACATCCGCTTCACTTGATGATGACGACCTTCATGCAAAGTTAGCCAAGCATTATGTCGGTCAATGATTTGCAGTTCAGCAGGTAAAGTAGTGGCATCTTCATTTGCAAAGTATACCCCCGCTGCGAATACCGCTTGCGCTTGCGCCGCTATCGGCTCTCTCGTAGTCACCCGGTAAAGCTTTGCTACTTTCTCGTTTGGCTGGGTTACCCGCCTCGACCACTGGCCGTCATTAGTCAGTAGCACTAAGCCGGTCGTTTTAAGATCTAATCGCCCGGCTAAATGTAAATTTTCAGCCAAAGATTCAGGCAGGCAATCCAAAACCGTCGGGTGCTGATGATGAACCGTGGAACTAACCACCCCCGCCGGCTTGTGCAGCATTATGTACACCGCTTGCCGGGATTGCAGGATCTGTCCATCGACACATATCTCGCAAAATTCGCTAATAGCCAGTCGCGCCTCTGTACACAGCTCTCCATTAACCTGCACCCGCTGCGCCGCCAGTATCAGTTTGCAGGTCTGCTTACTATGTGGGGTATGTCGTTGAATAAATCGATCTAAGCGCATCTTGGGATAATTACAGGTCATTAAAAGTATCGATATAATACAGCAAAAGCTCTGCCGTTTAACACGAGAGCAAACTGAGACTTGGATTTAATTTTACTCTGAGTTTAATTATCCTTATCATGGGCGAACATTTATTCTCACTAGCGGTCAATAAAATGCCCAAGGTCAGTCACTATTTTGTTATTTTCATGCTGTTATTTATCAGTAACATATCGCTTTCATACGCCAATCATGCTGACAAGCTAACCGAAAATTGGCGACAGTCTGTCCACTCAACAGAAGTTAGTTACCAAGGTTCTGACATGGCTAGCTTCGTGTTGCTAAAACAGGCGAAGGATCGAAAAGATAAAATAGTTGCCAGCCTCAAGCGCTGGCCCGCTCAAAAAGCCTTACTGATCCACAACATGACCAACGATAGAGGGCTAAACAGTATACTTTATCTATTGGGGGTTTTTACATTGATGGTCGCTTGCGGCTACTTTATTGAACGAGTAGTAGGCTTTCGCTTAAATATCACCTGCAATCGCTTTATTGAGCAGAAAAAAGAAACCTGGGCCGATAACTTAAACTTACTATTGATTCGACTGGTCTTTAAGTTCTTAAGCTTGGGAATTTTTTTTCTAGTCAGCGCTGGATTTGCCGCCTATTTTTATCCCGCCGATGATCCTTTTCGAATCCTAAGCCTGCACGCATTAGTCTTGGTCACCAAAATACGTATCTGCGCAATCTTTTTAAATCTTATTTTCGCCCCCTACAAGTCAGAGTTACGCTTAATGAGCATGCAGTGCTATGCTGCAAAAAGACTATACTTTTCAATTTTAAGTTTTGTCGCTTTATATCTGTTAATAACCACAGTATGGCGAACGCTAGTGAGCTTTTCTATTGAACCTATTATGCTCGCTTTAGTGGTCCCTTTAAGTGGCTTTATCCTCAACATTGCCTCTATCTGCTTTATTTGGTTCAACCGCAAAAATATCACACAAATGTTTACCACCAATAATCGAGCCAGCTCTAACTTCACTCGGATTTTTCGACAAGCTTGGCCGACCATTATTACCTTTTGGCTACTAGTGATTTGGTTTATTTGGGCCGCTAACGAATTTTTAGGTAATTACCCTCAAGCTGATCGACTAGCATCTGCATGGTGGCTAACCTTTAGTTATCCGATTTTAGACAGAATGATCTATGTGCTCCTCACTCAATTAAAAAGAATTTCTTGGCTGCAAAGTCATTCATTTAATCATCGCTGTGATGTCTTTATTCGACGGGTGATCATTGCGATCAGAATTATCTTATTCGCGTCAGTCCTCTACATGATCGACAGCAGTTTTGGCTATAATACCTGGGAAATGTTGACCTCAAATTTCAGCGGTTTCTTGAAAAAATCAGTCGATGTAGTAGTGGTCATTATTTTCGCTTATGCACTGTGGGAAGTAATTCAATCCGCCATCGAACGACATTTACCTTACGATCTAGTCTGTGCAGGTAAAGACGATGGACTCTCCTCTTTAGAAGGCGATGGTGGTGGCTCGGGGGCCTCGCGCTCGGAAACTCTATTACCTTTAGTGCGCTCATTCTTACTGGCCTTTTTATTAGTCAGTTTAACTTTAACGGTACTGAGTATCTTGGGCGTGGAGATTGCCCCACTATTAGCAGGTGCTGGAATCGTCGGTATCGCGGTTGGCTTCGGTGCGCAAAAGTTAGTCCAAGATGTTATATCGGGTATTTTTTTCCTACTAGATGATGCATTTAGGCGCGGTGAGTATATTGAAGCTGCAGGGTTGCGAGGCACAGTTGAGCGCATTTCGATTCGATCGATTCGCCTGCGTCATCATTTAGGGGCTGTACAGACCATCCCCTTTAGTGAAATAGCCACAGTTCGCAACTTATCTCGCGATTGGATCACAATGAAGCTTGAGTTTCGTTTAGACTACCGTACCGATGTCGAAAAAGTCCGCAAACTGATCAAAAAAGTGGGTCAGAAAATGCTCAAACACCCTGAATATGGGCAACATTTTTTACTGCCACTTAAGTCACAAGGAGTGATTAGAGTAGAGGAATCCGCACTGATCTTCCGCATGAAATTTACCTGTGTCCCAGGGGAGCAGTGGGTTATTCGGCGAGAGGCGTTCAGATTAGTTAAAGACAGCCTTACCTCTAATGGTATTGAGTTTGCCCATCGTTCAGTACATGTATTAATGCAGGAAAAACAGCCTAGTGCAGTCCAAGCTGACCATAAAATAACGACACCCTTGCAAGAGACAATGCAACAAGACGATGCTATCCAACCTAAACTTGCAGGAGCTGCCGCTTCTATCGTTATACAATCAATCAAAAAAAATCAGAAAATCGACCCAGATAGTGAGTGACCTTTGGCTTGATGTTACCGACCACTGCCGACTTGCGGCACAGATTCTATAGTGCGAAAATGCAGTGCCCCAGGCACAACAACTAAGTCAGTAAACCGCTGATTTAACACGAATTTAAATTTCAACTATCTGAATGCTGGATAAGTATTTAATTTTTTCCGGTTAATTTAGAGTAAAAACTTATATTTCGAAAACCACATATCTGCCGGTAACCCAGTTCTTTTATTTAAATATTATATTTTAAATCAACTGCTTAGCGGCTCCAGAAGCAATCCCGCATCTTGCCGGGCGTACAGATAAGTTCGTGCTCGGCGCTAACGGCTTTCGCCAGACAATCAGTACACCTATAATTGCTGCCTAGTTCACGCGCTTCTCTGTACGCCAGCCAGGGCCGTATGCGACTTGTTAAGAGCCGCCTTAGGATAGTATTAAAAATAGCTTTCGACCTAGCTTAGCGCGATTAATTTTGATAATCTGGGCAACTATTCATTTTTACCGAGCAGAGAGAGTCAGTGCGTAGTAAACTCAACAATAGCCGCCTACTAATTTATAGCCATGATTCTTTTGGTCTAGGTCACTTACGTCGCTGTCGAACGATTGCCCATGCACTGGTAGATAAGTACAAAGGTTTATCGGTACTTATTATGACCGGCTCTCCCATCATTGGTCGCTTTGATTTTAAAGCGCGGGTTGACTTTATCCGCATTCCCGGCGTTATTAAACTACACAATGGTGAGTATACCTCGCTGGGTCTGCATATCGATCTTGCCGATACCATGGCGCTGCGTGAATCGATTATTTTAAACACTTCGAAAGTATTTAAACCTGACATATTTTTAGTTGATAAAGAGCCTGGCGGCCTCAAAGGTGAAGTCATCAGCACCTTAAAATACTTCAAAAAAACCGACACCCATTGCATTTTAGGTTTGCGAGATATAATGGATGCTCCGCACCTATTGAAAAAAGAGTGGCAGCAGAAGAAAGTCCTACCACTACTGGAAAACTATTATGACGAACTGTGGGTATATGGACCGCAAGAGATGGGTGATCCACTGCAAGGCTTAGCCATCAAGCCGCAAGTCAGTGCAAAAACCCGCTACACCGGCTACCTACCAAGGCAGCTGCCCGAGCAAACAGATACCGAAACCATCAACTTCCCCACTAAGCCTTATATTTTAGTCACACCCGGTGGCGGCGGTGATGGTGTTGAAATGGTCGATTGGGTAATGCGCGCCTATGAGAGCTGCGCACAGTTAATGCCCGCTCTATTTGTACTCGGTCCCTTTATGGCAGCCACCGAGCGAAACAATTTTTTACAGCGCGCCGAAAATTTACCACATGTAACCGTCATCACTTTCAGTAACCATCTAGAGCACTTAATGGCCGGTTCAGAAGCCGTAGTGGCGATGGGCGGCTATAATACTTTTTGTGAAATTCTATCTTTTGATAAGGCCGCGCTAATTTTACCCCGTAGCCAGCCGCGACAAGAGCAACTAATTCGCGCCCAAAATGCCGCTGCTATAGGTTTACTGTCAATGTTAGACTTGGCATCCCAGCGCTTGACTAACGATATGGTCGAAGGTATTAAGAAACTGGAAAGCCAGCCCAAACCTAGCTCTCAGTCGCTCTCTAAGCTATTAAATGGTTTAGATTTTGTCACTGTTAGATTTGGCGAATTAGTCGGCAGTTAGACCAGCTACTCCACCCCAAGTTATGCAGAGGCCATGAGGATTATGTCAACACCGCGAATTCTGTTTTATGTTCAGTATTTACTCGGTATTGGGCACGTGCGCCGCTCGGCACTGATTGTGCAGGCCCTCTGCCGACAAGGTGCTCAGGTAGATGTCATTTTTGGTGGCGCCAGCATCCCCAACATGTCTTTCGGCACCGCCACAATCCATCAATTAACCGCCATTAAATCTGCAGATGCCGCCTTTAGTGGTTTAGTTAAAATCGATGGCAGCGCCTTTACTGATGCCGACAAACGCGCTAGAACTGAGCATTTATTGGCTATTTGCCAGCAGCTGCAACCAGATTTAATCGTCACTGAGACCTACCCTTTTGGTCGCCGGCAAATGCGTTTTGAGTTACAGCCGCTTCTTCAGTGGATAAAACAACAGCCGACCCCACCGGTCCTTGTCGCCTCCATAAGAGATATTTTGCAGCGACGCAGCCCAGTGCGAGAGCAAGAGTGTATCGAGCTGGTGCAAGAGCACTATCAACAGATTTTAGTGCACGGCGATCCACGCTTCTACCCACTGCAAAAAAGTTTTCCAGCGGCTACCGAAATCCAACATAAGCTTCATTACACCGGCTATGTCTGCCCGACTATGCCGGATAAATCATCGACTACGACACTGGTCAGCGATGCTAATTTTAGCGACCCTAGCTTGCAAACCATCGTGGTTTCGATTGGCGGTGGCAGTGTCGGCAAAGAAATTTTAACTGCGGCTCTAGCGCTGTATAAAACCGGCTATGCCAGTGAGTTAAACTGGCTGTTGATTACCGGCCCAAACATGGCCGCTGCAGAGCGGGCGTATTTCAGAGCGCAGCAGCGCGCTAATTTACAAGTTCTAGCTCTTTCTGACGATTTTTTAAACACTCTAAAAAACGCTCATGTCTCTATTTCTATGGCGGGTTACAACACAGTGATGGACTTGCTATTGACTAGAGTACCGGCAGTCGTTATCCCCTTTGCGGGAGAGGGAGAGACCGAGCAAATGGCGCGCAGCCAAGTATTGGCTGAGGCGAATATTTTACAGCTGCTCAGCGAGCAAGACTTAAATACTGACAGCTTGCAAAAGGCCATCGAAAACGCCGTTCAACAGCCTCCGAGCCAGCTCGACATTGACAACCAAGGCGCTCAGCAAAGCGCTACATTACTAATCTCTTGGGCCAATCAAGCCCTGGAGTCTAGCGCCGATGTCTAGCTGGCAATTACTCAGTGCAGAAATTATGCAGTGGCAGCAGCCGCTGCAATTTTGGTGGCGAGATGACGATGCGGTCGCCGATACCCCCGCACTGCAAAAAATGCTCAAGCTCGCCCAAGATTATTCCATCGCGGTGCACTTAGCGGTGATTCCCGCGGCCCTTGAAACCAGCCTGAACACGCTAAAATCCGCAGCCAATAAACCTTATAGCTACGTGCTGCAACACGGTTTTGATCACAACAGCTACGCCCTGCCCGAGCAGCGTAAAATTGAGCTGGGCGGAACTCAAGACTGTCAGCTGTTACTGCAAAAATTGCAGCGCGGCAATCACTTATTAGCCGCGGTCTTTGATCGACAATATCTCAATATTTTGGTCCCACCGTGGAATCGGATTGCCGATGACCTAGCTTTACTGCTACCTGATAATGGCTATCGTAAACTATCGATTTTAGGCACCGCCAAACAGCGCGACCAAGACTTTCAGTTGAACGTACATATCGATATCATTAACTGGAAACAGCGCGCCTTTGCCGGGGAGGCAGCGGTCCTCGACAAAATCATTGCCCACCTGCGCGATAAACGACTCAACTTAGACAGTGCTAGCATCAAGCCTTGTGGACTCATGACCCATCATCTGGACCACGATCCGCAGTGTTGGCATTTCTTACAGAAATTTTTTACTTTTTGTCAGCAACATCCGCAGATTGAGTGGCTTAGTGGCCAGGATCTTTTCGACAACTAATTAATAGGTTGCAGCTACAGCCAATCGCCCTACTTTAGCTGCTGCGTTAGCAAATACACTTCGACACCATCGACCATAGGATCTAGCCCGACTGTGAAAAAAATCGCCCTGATACTCAAAGGTTACCCACGTCTTTCAGAGACATTTATTGCTCAAGAAATTCGCGCGTTAGAAATTCGCGGCTTTGAGATTACTCTAGTCTCGCTACGCCACCCCACCGATACCAGCACTCACCCTATCCACCAGCAAATTAACGCCCGGGTTATCTATCTTCCCGAATATCTGCATGTAGAACCACTGCGGGTGCTAAAGGCGCTGTTTAAGGTATGTCGGCAGTTTTCTTTGACTAAAGTGTGCAAGCAGTTCTGCAAAGATTTCAAACGCGATAAAAGCAGGGGTCGAATTCGTCGCTTTGGCCAGAGCATCGTGCTCGCTGCAGAAATGCCGCGCGGCACTGAGCAAATGTACGCCCACTTTTTACATACTCCCGCCTCCGTGACTCGCTATGCGGCGCTGATCAACAACTTACCTTGGTCTTGCTCGGCTCACGCCAAAGATATTTGGACCTCAGAAAAATGGGACCTGACGGAAAAGCTGCAAGAGCTACAATGGCTTGCCACTTGCACCGCCGCTAACCATCAGTATCTACAGTCACTGGCAGCAGAGCCCGACAAAGTACATCTTGTCTACCACGGTCTAGACTTCGACCGGTTTGATAAAGTAGCGCGCGTTGCAAGGCTGCAGGTCGATGGCAGCAACCCTGAACAACCCGTTAAAATTATCAGTGTCGGCAGAGCCGTACCCAAAAAAGGTTACGACGACTTGCTCACCGCCCTGGCCAATCTACCTAAAAATCTGCACTGGCACTTTACCCATATCGGCGGTGGAGAAATTCTGCAAGACTTACAACAGCAAGCGCAAGCCCTTAAGATTGATCAACATATCACATGGTTAGGCGCTCAACCGCAGCTGATGGTGCTGCAAGCCTACCGCGACAGCGACTTATTTGTACTCGCTAGCAAGATCGTTGCCGACGGTGACAGAGATGGCATGCCCAACGTATTAATGGAGGCGCAGAGCCAAGCACTGTGCTGCCTAGCCACTAACATTTCAGGCATCCCCGAGCTGATCACCACCCAAGTCAATGGCGTGTTAGTCGATTCAAACGACCCGCAAAAACTAAATCTTGCACTGGCAGAGCTCATTGCTGATCCAGAAAAGCGCGCGCGTTTAGCAGACACTGGACAGCGGCAACTGCACCAACGCTTTGATGTAAAACTCGGTATAGATCAACTACAGACACTATTTTTGGGCCCCGATGCCGGCGCATAATCAGCGCCCGGAAAACCGTCAAAGTATTGCATTTTATGCACCGCTAAAATCACCTTTACACCCAGTTCCATCTGGGGATCGTAAAATTGCGCAACTATTTTTTAGCGCTCTGCAATACAGTGGCTTTGAGGTGGTATTGGCGAGTCAGCTGCGATGCTTGGACAAAAATGGCGATCAACACCGACAACACCGCCTTATCAGCCTTGCCACTAGGGAAGCTGCGAGAATTTTGCGGCGCTGGCGCAAAGCTAACTTTAAACCTAGTGCTTGGTTTAGCTACCACCTATATTACAAAGCGCCTGATTTAATCGGCCCGATCATCTGTCGCGAGCTGAAGATCCCCTACCTTATCGCCGAGGCCTCCTGGGCCGAAAAGCGCGCTGCGGGCGACTGGTCTCTATTTCATAGCAAAGTAGATCAGGCCCTGCAACTGGCAGACAAAGTCATCTGCATTAATCCCGTAGACCAAATAGCCTTAACCCAATACTATCAATCTCGAGCGCGCTCCCCGATCGTCCAGCTCAAGGCATTTATCGATGATTTTCACCTACCTGAACCAGCTATTAGCCGAGCAGCAATCGCCAAACAATACTCGCTCGATCCCCGCAAGCCCTGGCTAATTAGCATTGCAATGATGCGCAAAGGTGATAAATTTAAGTCTTACCAGCAACTTAGTGCAGTTATCCACAAGCTGAGCACGCCGCACCAGCTGTTAATAATTGGCGCGGGGGAAATGCAGCGACAAGTCCAGCAACTATTTGCGCACAATCGGCAGGTACAGTTTACCGGAGCGCTGCATAATCAAAAAATACGCGAGTTGTTAAGCCATTTTGAAATTTTGGTTTGGCCGGCGATTAATGAAGCTCTAGGAATGATTTTTTTAGAGGCGCAACAAGCGGCAGTGGCGGTTGTCGCAGGCGATGAAGGTGGCGTGAGCTCACTGCTAGAAAATCACCAAACCGGCATCCTAACCGCCGCCACCGACAGCCGAGCTATGGCCGATGCAATTGATTTACTACTTGCGGACCCTAGAGCACTGCAGAGCATGCAACAAAATGCCAAAGCGCGGATTTCTGCGCAGCACTCACTGGCAGCTGCTGCAAACCAACTCACTGCTGTGATCACTGCAGCGCAACGAGAATATCACTGCCAATGCTAAACATATACCTGATCCGTCATGGACAAACTCAGTGGAACACTGAAAAGAAACTTCAGGGGCGCACTAACATACCACTCAACGCGCAAGGTATTGCGCAAGTTAGCGCTTACCAACTCCCCGCTTCTCTTCAGCAACTGCAATGGTTTTCTAGCCCACTACTCAGAGCCAGAGAAACCGCCGTGCTACTCGGGGTAAACGCTGCCAGCGAACAACACTTGATAGAGATGAACTGGGGAACTTGGGAGGGGCAAAACCTCAGGCAACTACAGCAGGATAACCCGCAGGACTTCGCCGCCGCCGAAGCACTAGGTATTCATCTAATGCCGCCCGAGGGCGAATCACCCTTTTTAGTGGGTGAGCGCGTCACAACTTGGGCCACTGGGCTAGCGGCGTTAAATGCGCAGCAGGATATCGGCTGTGTAACTCATAAAGGAGTGATCCGGGCGATTTATGCGCTGGCCGCCAACTGGGACATGCTCGATAAGCCGCGGCATAAATTAGATTTCCACTGCGCCCAACACTTTTGTTTTGCGGACGGTCAATGGTCGATTGGAGAGTTAAACATTAAACTGCAATGATCACTTAAATTAGCGCAACCAGTCGCTTATAAGCGGGCTAATTAACCGCTGCGATTCGCTACCGCTTATTTCAGACACAAAAAAGCCCAGCACTCTTTTATTAAGGAAGGCTAGGCTTATTTGCAAGATGGTGCCCGGACTCGGAATCGAACCAAGGACACGAGGATTTTCAATCCTCTGCTCTACCGACTGAGCTATCCGGGCAACACTGCTTGACGCGGCGCATATTAAACAATGAAGCAGACTTTCAGTCAAGTCATATAAGCTATTTATTAAAATTTATCGCACTTTAGCCGCTAAACGCTAGTTATCAGCTATAGTATCAACGGCAAAAGATGCAAATTTATACTGAGTTGGTTACTATCCCCACTATGAACAAGCCACTATTTCATAATTTGCCCTATCGATTCAAGACGTTGCTACTAATTATTTGTTGATTTAATCTAGGTGTTGAGGGAAACATATTGTTGCAGTTTACGAAAAAGAATCATAAAAATTTTGGACGAGTTTGTCTGCATATTACCGATCGGGGAACTGCGATTGCAGTCAGTAAACTAGTCGGCGCTAGTCTGCAATTGCAACACTGTGCATATTTTAATAGCTTTGATCTATCCGACAACCCCGAATTAATTGCTAATTTCATTCAACAAAATAATTTGGCGGGCGCCAATTGCTCGCTAATTTTATGTTCCTCCGAGTACCAACTGCTGCTCACTGAAGCACCGAGTGTCGAGGCCGACGAAATGTGCCAAGCACTGTGGTGGAAAGTTAAAGATCTAGTCGGGTTTGATGTTGAAAACGCGCAGATAGATTTTATTGATTTACCAGAAGACAGTAACAGGCAACAAAACCGTCGGGTCTATGCGGTGATTGCCGACAAAGCGAAAGTACGCGCTAAAATAGCGCTGGCCGAAGCACTTGGCTTAAACCCTGTCACAGTTGAGATTCCCGAAACAGCGTTACTGCATTTAATTGCCGATTTGTGCAGTGACTTAGTCGGCACATCAATTTTATACTTAGACCCCGAACAGAGTCTGTTACTACTGATGTCCGAGGGGCAAATGTATTTATCTCGCACCTTGCAATATAACTATTTAGATAGAATGGAAGCGGTGGTGCTCGACTTGCAGCGCTCCATGGATTATTACGAGAGTCAGCTAGGTAAATCGCCCTGCTTAAAAGTTTTGCTTTTACCGCAGCAGGCAGATGATAGTGCGATTATGCAAACGTTGCGCAGTAATATGGGCGCAGAAATAAGCAGCGTTGATTTAAACGCGCTAATCACTGCAGATACCGAGCTCAATATCGAGTTGCAACAACACTGTTTTATCGCGGTCTGCGGTGCCTTGCGTAGCAATCAAAAGGCTAAAAAATGAAGCAGACGATTAATTTACTACCCAACAAACCCAAAACAGTCCGCAACTGGCTGGCCTTTAATAACTTATTAAGCATCTTGGCTATTACCTTGGTCAGTAGTTTATCTTTATCCGCTTATTTTTGGTGGCAAGCTAACTCCCTGCAGACTAACTTGCAAGCGCAGCAATTAGCCAATACTAACGCGACCCGCGAAATCATCAATTTAACCACCCGTCTCGCCCAGCAAGATGCCCCCACTCCGCTAACTGTGCAAGTTGAGCAACTCACTCAACAAATAGCGGCGATGCAGCAAATGCTGGACCTATCCACAGAATACAGCTTCGTCGAGCAGAGCGGATTTTTGCAGATGTTTGACAAGCTCCAGTCCAGTATTCCCGTCAACTCCCAGCTAGAGAGTTTTAAAGCGACCGCTGGGCAGCAATTCACCTACATTCGTGGCAGCACTACCCACGCCGCCACTGTGCCGAAATTACTGGATAATTTAAGAGTGCAAAATTTATTGCACCGGCAAAACATCGCCAATCTAAAAATTCAGCGTGCCACTGAGCACTATCGCTTTGAAATATTAACCTCGCATCAAGAGGCCCGCCAATGAATTTGTCAGCCTACTCTGAACCGTACCAACTGCTGAGCAATCGTGAAAAAGTACTGATTTTACTCTCGTCGATGGGATTGATTATTGCACTGCCCTTTCTTCTAGTGATCGAGCCCCAGTTTAAAGCGGCCCAGAAAACGCAACGAGTACTCGAGCAAAGCCGCAGTCAAAATGCCACTTACCAACAGCAGACGGCAGTGCTAGCAGAAAATCTTAATCGAGACCCTAAAATCAGCCTCAACTTGCAGATAACCGATCTGCAAGCCGAAAAAGCTCAGCTAGCCAGCGCTCTAAATGAGCAGCGTTTAAGCGTTATTTCTGCCGCTGACTTCAGCGATTTCATGGCGGTAATGTTAACCACTAATCCGGCGTTACAAATAACTGATGTACAGATAGAGGCAATCGCCTACGCGGGTGAAGAGCTAGATGCAGATACCGACAGCAGCGCGGTACTCAAACACAATATTCGCCTCAGTTTACAAGCTAGCAATACCGAAATTAAAGCTTACCTTAAGTTTTTAGAGAGCCAGCCAATAGCGCTCTCCTGGGATAGTATTGAATACAATAGGATCGGCAAAGAGCAAACCCAGATGCTCATTAGCTTTCACTTATTTGCCGCTAAAGAATAACAATTGACTGTCAACTGAATCAGTTATTTCCATGCAGTGCACAGCATAAGCGATTGATGCTACGATTATCTTCCGCTGCATATCCACTCTGAAACCGCGGGTTCAGATGTGATTTAATAATCTTTGATCGATATATTTATAGAAGAGGACGCTCCATGGCTGCACCGAAAATGAAAGTGCGAATCGGTGATTTATTAGTACAAAACGGCGTGATAACCGAACAGCAGTTAATGGCTGCACTCGCTCGGCAAAAGCAAACTCGGCAAAAGCTGGGCAAAGCGCTGGTGGTACTTGGCTATGTCAAGGAAGAGCAGTTTCTCAACTTTTTAGCTCAGCAGTTAAAAATTCCGATGGTCGATATTTCACGCTACAATTTTAACCACAACGACGTGTTAAAGCTCACGGAAACACATGCTCGGCGCTTTCGTTGCGTAGTATTGAAAGAGGAGGCCGAATTTTTCTTAATCGGCATGACCGACCCCCTAGACATTTCCGCTTACGATGAAATTCAACGACTGCTGCCTAAACCTATCGAGCTCGCCGTTATCCCAGATAGCCAATTGTTGGGGGTGCTAGATCAAATTTACCGTCGCACTAGTGAAATTGACGATTGGGCCGATCAATTAAGTGACGAAATTGTTGAGGACACTTTTGATTCGGTAAAGCTCTCAGAAACTGAGGATGCTGACATCCCGGTGGTTCGACTGCTAAAAAGTATTTTCGAAGACGCGGTTTCAGTCGGTGCCTCGGATATACATATTGAACCCGATGAGAATGTGTTGCGTATTCGCCAGCGGGTAGACGGTCTATTACAAGAACATGTGATGAAAGATGCGCGGATCGCCCCCGCGCTTATTTTACGTTTAAAATTAATGGCGGAGCTGAACATTTCGGAAAAGCGCCTGCCGCAAGATGGCCGCTTTAATATTACCGTTAAAGGCCACAACATCGACGTGCGGATGTCGACTATGCCGATCCAGCACGGCGAGTCGGTAGTGATGCGCTTACTGGACCAGACCAATGGCTTAATTGAGCTCGATAGCATCGGTTTACCGGACAAAATGCGCCGGCGACTCAACAAATTAATCAAAGAGCCTCACGGTTTACTCTTAGTCACGGGCCCGACCGGCAGCGGCAAGACCACTACCTTGTATGGCGCCCTAAACGCCTTGAATGTCGCGGAAAAGAAAATCCTCACAGTTGAGGACCCAGTGGAGTATCGCCTCCCGAGAATTAACCAAATTCAAGTGCACCCAAAAATCGGCCTGACCTTCGCCACCGTCTTAAGATCTTGCCTGCGCCAAGATCCAGATATTTTACTAGTCGGTGAAATACGCGATCAAGAGACCGCTGAAATAGCGCTGCGCGCCTCTATTACCGGACATTTCGTACTCTCCAGCTTGCATACCAATGATGCTATTTCAAGTGCGATGCGCCTTATCGACATTGGCATTGAAGGCTATCTAGTCGCGACCGCTCTCAGAGCGATACTGGCCCAGCGCTTGGTGCGTAAAATCTGTATACACTGCAAATCCGACTATCAGCCGACGGCAGCAGAGCGGGCTTGGCTTAAAGTAAAATGCCAGGGCAGCGACCTTTCGATAGACCAACTGCGACATGGCACCGGCTGTACCAGCTGCAATAACACCGGCTATGCCGGGCGAATTGGTATTTTCGAGTTGCTAGAAATGGATGACGAGATGGCTGATGCACTACGGGCCAACGACAGCGGCGCTTTCGCCAAAGCGGCTAGAAAAAGCGCCACTTATCAACCACTAGTAATCAGCGCCTTAGAAAAAGCGGCACAGGGCATCACCAGCTTAGAAGAAGTGTTCAGAATTACCGAACAGTTAGAAGAGCTAGGGGAGCACGCTTAAATGCCGATTTATGCATACTCAGGACGGCACGTCGACGGATCTGAGGCGACCGGCAAAATTGATGCTACGGGACGATCTGAAGTCGTCGTTCAGCTAGAGCGACAATCGATTATTCCGGTGAGTATTAACCTGCTAAAAGATGCCCAAGGCGCCAGTGAGCAGTCGGCAGAGAGCATTTTCAAAATGTCGCTCTTCGAAACCGTGACCTTAGATGAAGTGATCATGCTCTCGCGACAACTAGCCAGTTTGACCCGCGCGGGGGTGCCGATTGTCGGAGCGTTAAGAGGCTTGGCAGACACCGTAAAAAATGCCTTAGTCACGACCAGTTTATCAGGTGTGGCCGACAATTTAGAAAAGGGCCAAGAGCTGTCTGTCGCGGTGGCTAAATATCCAAAATTATTTTCCGACCTATACATCAGTATGATCCGCATTGGTGAAAACACCGGCAGACTTGACGATGCTTTTTCGCAGATGTCCAGCTACTTAACTTTAGAGCGACAGACGATTCGCAATTTAAAACAAGCCACTCGCTATCCAATGTTTGTATTTTCAGCGATTGGCATCTTCATCACCATCATCAATATTTTCGTCATTCCCAGCTTTAAAGATGTATTCGATAGCATTGGCGGCCAACTCCCCTGGCAGACTATACTGCTGATCAAACTCTCCGATTTTAGCTTGGCTTACTGGCCCCACGTACTCGGCTTAATGGCGATTTTTGGCTATGGTTTTTTTAAGTGGAAAAAAAGCTCAGTGGGAAAACTTGCCTGGGATCAGTTCAAATTTAAAATCCCCTTAATCGGCGAGATTTTTTACTTTGCTGTACTAGCCCGCTTCGCCAGAACCTTTAGCGTCGTTTTAGGGGCGGGCATGCCGATCGAGCAAGGCTTGACGGTGGTCGCTAAAGCCGTAGACAACGATTATGTCGGCAGCAAAGTCGATCAAATGCGGGTCGGCATAGAACGAGGCGAAGGCTTTACCAGTGCCGCCAAGCGCACCGCGATGTTTAGCCCTTTAATCATGCAAATGTTAGCGGTGGGTGAAGAGACCGGCAGAGTGGATGAAATGCTCGGCGAGGTGGCCGATTTTTACGAGGAGGAAGTCGCCTACAAATTAGTTCGACTTTCCAGTGCAATTGAACCAATCCTAATCGTTATTATTGGCGCTTTGGTGCTAGTATTAGCACTTGGCGTTTTTCTCCCTCTCTGGGAGCTCAGTGCCGCCGTTAACCGATAGCGATATTATCGGCTGCGGTCACTGAATCGATTTTTTAGGCTATGCTGTAACTGAGAGTCAGCATCAACCTTTGCGCAAAACAGCGAGGGTTAATAATAGTAGCGACCGAGAATAAACGACCACCAGCTTTGAAAAGTAAAACATCATACAGATAGCTTTGAGCAGAATAGGGAAATAAGACAATGAGACAGCAACAATCTGGCTTTACAATTATCGAATTAATCGTGGTTATTGCCCTTTTAGGCATCTTGTCGGCAGTGGCACTACCGCGTTTTATCGACATTTCTACCGACGCCCACAAAGCGACGGTACAGGGAACCGCCGGTGGTTTAGCCTCAGGCATCGCACTGGCGAAAGCTCAAGCTATCGCACAAAATATCACCCCCGGTAAAGCGATGTCATTTGATGGCTCGCCACTGTATATGAATAGCAATAAACTTCCGGTGTCGGGATCTAGCGCTAAACCTTCTGCAGCGGGCTGTGTTGAAGTGTGGAACTCCGTGCTACAGGCGAACGCTCCCTCAGTATCAACCTCAGAAGGTGCTGCTTTTAAAGTTGTCTACCAAAAGCCGATCTGTGAATTCAAGTACAACAAAGACGGCAGTGACAGTGTCAAAATTGAATACTCGCAGAAAACTGGCTTTGTCATCCCGACCTTAAAATAACAATTGTTAACCGAGCCAATGAACGGAACAGCCAATACTTTTAAACGCTATTCTTTAACTCGGGATATAGGACAGCGTGGCTTTACCTTAGTCGAACTAATCACCGTGATGTTGTTAATCGGGATATTGTCAGCGGTCGCCATCTCGCGATTTGCCGATACTAATGTGTATCGGCAGGCATTGTTTACACAGCAACTGCAAGCTTACTTAAGGCTCACCCAACAGCTGGCGATGGCCCGGCAAAGTGGCGATGCTAGTGGCGTTGAAGCGGCGCGTTTTTCTCTACAACAAACCGCAGCACAGCAGTGGCAAGTTACCATCAGCAGTGGTGGCAGCAGCCAAAGCCACCTGCTGAAAGCCGACTCCCAGCTATTTATTGACCAGCAAGCATTAACCTTAGGTACTGACTTGCAGCTGAGTTTTGCCAGCAACGGCGATCTAATTGCCAAAAACTTACCTAAAAGCAGCCAAATAACCCACAGCATTGCTCTACAGATCGGCACGCAGTCTATTTGTATAGCACCGACAGGATATAGTTATGAAGGCCACTGTATCTGAATCTGGCTTCAGCCTCATCGAAGCTATTATCACCATCATGATCATCGCCATTGCGATGACCGGACTGATCGCCGTCTGGTCAAACGCCGCCAGTCGCAGTGCCGACCCTTTCATCCAAGCTAAAGTTTCCAGTTTGGCAGCAATCTACCTGGCACAAATTAAACACCAAGCTTTTACTGAGATACAGAGCCGTCAGCAAAGTGCCCCACAATTAGCAGGTACCGCGATACGCGGCTATGCAGATTTTAAAATTGAGATCAAAGTCGTCCTCGCCGGAAGTGATTTTGCGCTGGCCGAGCCTGCTTTAAAAAGAATAACCATTCAGATCACGCCACCTCAAGGGTATCCGCAACAGTTTGTCACCTACAAAGGACGCCTGTAGTGACTATTGTTAAGCGTCAAGTTCAACCGCTTAAAAAATTCCAGCAGCAAGGCTTTAGCTTGGTCGAGCTGATCATTGTCATCGTGATTACCAGTATTATTGCCGTGGCTAGCACTGGCTTTATCGTCAACACCGCAAAGGGCCTCAACGATATCAGCCGCCGTGCCGCCCTGGCGAATAACTTACGCACTAGCCTCAGCAAAATAACCATGCAGCTCAATAACAGCCTGGCCGGTTCTGCCAGAGTATCCACAGGCAGAGGCTACCAATGTTTAGAAATGCTGCCAATTCGCGCCCGCTCATTCTATCTACGGGCCCCACTGCACAGCCAAAGCACTGATCTGCAAGCGATATCATTAGACAAAAAAGTACTAGGGATGCGCGCGATACTTAACACTGCTGCCAACCAGCACATTTACCGCGAGCTAACTAACCCGGCCAGCCAAACGGTCTCCACCACCATTAGCCGACAATCTAAATCGCAAAAAAATGCGATCACCGATTTGACCTTTAGCCGGGCTATGCAGTTTAAGCAAGCTTCCCAGCAGCAACAAATTTACTTTATTGACACGCCCGTCAGCTACTGTATTGAACAAAGCAAGCTGTTTAGATATACACATTATCGCGTCAGCAAACAGCAGCCAGTACCTCACTCTACCGGCAGCCAACAGCCCAAACTCCCCAAACAGGAACCGCAAAGAGTGTTACTAGCGCAAGGTATCCGCGCTTTATCGACCTTTAGCACTAATAACATCGAGGGAAAAAACATCATCAAAGTAGTACTCAGTGCTGGCGATCAGCTAGAAAACCTCAGCTTGCATCACCTAATATGGCTAACCGATGAATAAATACCAGATAGCCGGCAATCCGCCCCGCCGAGCAGCGCAATTAAAGGCGCATAGCCAACGGGGCTTAGGCTTAGTCTCTGCGATTTTTGTCATTACGGTATTGGCGTTGATGGCGGCCGGAATGGCGGCTATTGTGGCGAACTCCGCCAAGACCCACAGCCACGAGATACTCTCAATTCGCGCGCAAAGTGCCGCGCAGTCCGGCATTGAAATACAGCTGGCGAAAATAGCTAGCAGCAGTAGCTGCCAGGGGGCACAAACCAAGTACAACTTTAATACTCAAGGGCTGTACGAGTGTTCAGCCACGCTAAGTTGCAGCAGCGTGGCGATACAAGACCAGCATTTCATTAGCTTAAAAAGTGTCGGAAGTTGTGGTAGCGGCCAAGATAGGGCCGTGAGATTTGTTGAAAAGCGAGTTTTACAATAAATTCAGCGCCGCAGATTACAAGCGCGCTGCTCTGTAGTGGATCTAAGGAGCCTCAGAACAAGTCACACATACCCCTGGCGACAGGGAAACATGCGAAACTTGTGCAGAAACCATCTAAATAACTAAATTCCGTACTGCTCTCGGTATTTAGCAATCGCGGCCAGCTGCGTCGCATAACCGCCAATTTCCTCCAGGTACTGCACGATATCGGCCAAATCAATAATACTGATCACTGGCATATTGTAGTCTCGCTCGACTTCTTGAATCGCCGAGAGCTCGGCCGTGCCCCGCTCCATTCGATTCACCGCAATAATGGTTGCCGCCGGAGTGGCTCCCGCCTGATTGATAATTTGCATCACTTCTCTAATAGCAGTCCCCGCGGTGATCACATCATCGACAATCACCACCCGTCCCTCCAGAGCTGAACCTACTAAAGACCCACCTTCTCCGTGGCTTTTAGCCTCTTTGCGATTGAATACATAAGGCACATCTTGGTCGTACTCATTAGCCAGTGAAATCGCAGTGGCCACCGCCAGCGGGATACCTTTGTAGGCGGGCCCGAATAATATATCGAAAGAGACCCCTGAATTATTTAATGCAGCGGCGTAAAAGCGCCCTAATTTAGCGAGAGCCAGACCAGTTTTAAACAATCCTGAATTGAAAAAATACGGGCTGACCCTACCGGATTTAAGTTCGAATTCACCAAAGCACAGTACTTTTTGTTGGATGGAAAATTTAATAAAATCTCTTTGATATTGTTGCATACTGGTCAATGTCCCTAGTTGGTAATCAGATGCCACATTCTACACTAGCTAATCGAACTGCTGAACAAAAAACTACCCACTGATAAAAACGCCGGTGGGTTGGATTAATATGCTGGACAATGCTGGGGGGATGCAAGAGAGCTAAAGGTTGAAAAGTTGGTTATCAATAAGCACTGATATACTCTAAACTGACACAATCAGCATTAAAAACGCTAACAAACCAACTAATTCGCCAAGAAAATTTCAATTTATAACCTTAGCCTATACAATTGTACATATTTTTAGGATCTGCACTTGTCAATGCTAGAATAAGGGGTACGATTAGCCTCCTTTTTTCATCGACACTCAAACCAAAGCACTGGAAACCACATATGCGCGTTATCTCATTCAATACCCAAGGTATTGAACAGGCCACAGAAAAAGGACTATTCACTTGGTTAGCTGATCAAGATGCTGATGTTATTTGCCTGCAAGATCTCCGCGCTAGAGAATACCAACTAGATGATGAAAAATATCATCTGGATGGCTACCATCCCTACTTCTTTGATGCTTTTGAAGACGGTTATAGTGGCGTCGCCATTTACACCAGACATTTGCCCAAGGCAATCATGACCGGTTTAGGCTTTGAGCTTTGCGATTACGAGGGTCGTTTTATCCAAGCGGATTTTGAAAACGTCAGCATCTCATCGCTACTGGTGCCATCGGGCTTAAAAAACGATCAAGCGCAGGCCATAAAACACCAATTTATGGAACACTTACTAGCGCACTTCAAAAAGACCCAACGCAAACGTCGCGATTTCATATTCTGCGGCACACTCAACACCGCACATCGCACTACCGACATATCCAACTGGTACGTCAGTCAGAGTATCTCCGGATTTTTACCGAGTGAGCGCGCGTGGATGGAAGAGGTTATCGGTGAATTGGGCTACGTGGATGCCTTTCGTGAAATAAACAAAGCGGATCGTCAATACACATGGTGGCCGGACTACAATCGCGCCCGCAAACTAAACGAAGGCGCTAGACTAGACTACCAGCTGACCACTGCAAATATCCTAGATACCGTAAATGATGGCTATATCGCAAAAGATCAAAATTTTTCAGAGTTTGCCCCGCTAGTGATGGATTACGATATCGACTTGTAAATACTATTAACGCCAAGACCAAAAAAAGACGCTACAGCGTCTTTTTTAGTAATGTAGCAACATTATTAATTGCTAGAGACCTCTGCATAACGTTGCGAGCGAAGGTAAGACAAGGCAAAAACCGGCGAGATAGCGGAGTCAGTGTACCCCTGTTTATGGGTATTACAGGTGTAAATGAGCATATTGAGCCGGTTTTTAACGCCGTATTACCGAGCGTAGTAGTTATGCAGAGGTCCCTGCTAATAACTAACTAGCTAGTGCCGCCTTCTGCTTAGCGATAATGGCTTTAATCCCCTGATCGGCTAAAGCCAACATTTTATCTAACTCCTCTTTACTGTACGGCGCCCCTTCTGCAGTACCTTGCACCTCAATAAAGCCACCGGCGCCAGTCATCACCACATTCATGTCAGTTTCAGCATCGGAATCTTCAGCATAATCCAAATCCAAGACCGCTTCGCCCTTATAGATACCCACAGAAATAGCGGCAATCATACACTTCAAAGGATCGCCTTTTAAAGCGCCGTGCTTGTCTTTCTTTAAAAAGCTAATCGCATCAATCAGCGCGACACATGCGCCGGTGATAGAGGCAGTGCGCGTGCCACCGTCCGCTTGTAAAACATCACAGTCGATAGTAATGGTATTTTCACCCAACTTTTTAAGATCTAAAGCCGCCCGCAAAGAGCGACCGATCAAGCGCTGAATTTCCACAGTGCGGCCGGTTTGCTTGCCGCGACTAGCTTCACGACCATTTCGAGTATTAGTCGAGCGCGGTAACATCCCGTATTCCGCCGTCACCCAACCCGAGCCAGAACCGCGTAAAAAACGCGGCACGCCACGTTCAACCGTCGCGGTACATAAAACTTTGGTATCGCCAAACTCCACTAAAACCGAACCTTCGGCGTGCTTGGTAAAATGACGGGTAAACTTAATCTCGCGTAACTGATCGAGTTCACGACCACTAGGTCGATGCGAGACCACACCTAACGTTAGAAGTTGATCAGAAATAGACTTACTCATGAAAATATAACCTTAAAAATTAAAAAAAATGGTGAATTGCGACCAGAGATGATCAAAATCAAAACATTCTGAGCGCACAGCATAGAGCTAAAAACAGCATGCTGATAAACTATCTGCTAATTCTAATCGAGATTGAAGCATATGACACGCAGTATGACAGCTTTTGCCCGTCAAGAGTCACAACAGAGCTGGGGTGGGCTAACCTGGGAGATAAGATCAGTCAATCAACGCTATCCGGAGCCCCATTTACGCATCCCAGAAAGCTTTCGAGATTTAGAACCCGCACTACGCGACTTACTGCGAAAAAAACTCAGCCGTGGCAAAATCGACTGCAGCTTACGCTTTGAGGTAGAGCAAAAACAGCAGGGCATTCAAATTGATACAGAGCGTGCCAGGCAACTAATTGACGCCGCCCAACAACTAGCCGCACTGAGCGACAACCCATTGCCCATCGACAGCTTAGAAATACTGCGCTGGCCAGGCGTCATGCAAGACGCAAAACTGGACATGGCCAGCGTCAAAAAACAAGCCTTGGCACTCTTCTCAACGGCGCTAGACGACCTTATTGAAGGCCGCGCTCGCGAGGGCAGAGAACTCGCTGAATTAATCAACCAAAGATTAACCAGCATGGGTTTAGTCGTCGCAGATGTCCGCCAAAAAATGCCCGAGATCCTAGCCAAACAACGCCACTTACTGATCGGCAAAATCACCGACCTAGCGCTGGAAGTCGACCCACTTCGAATTGAGCAAGAAATAGTATTGCTAACCCAAAAAGCCGACGTCGCAGAAGAGCTAGACCGCTTAGACACCCACCTTCAAGCAGTCGCCCACATACTGCAACAACCGGGCACCGTCGGACGCCGACTAGACTTTTTAATGCAAGAACTAAACCGCGAAGCCAACACCCTATCCTCAAAATCGATAGTCGTTGAAACCACCAATAGCGCGGTAGAATTAAAAGTATTAATTGAACAGATGCGCGAGCAGATCCAGAATATCGAGTAGTATCAGCAGTGCGGATTTTACAAACAGCAACCTGATTAGCCCTGTGTCTCCGCCATAGCAAAAGATGCTTTTAATCTCTTCTCTGTGCTCTCTGTGTCCTCTGTGGTAAAACCAATCCTTTAAA
>ASZJ01000078.1 GCA_000416275.1 Osedax symbiont Rs1 | reverse complement strand
ACATTTTTACTGTTGACAAGGGGGAGTCCACATAAGTGACTTCAATGCACCACATAGCGCAAGCTATTGATTCTACAGCGGTTAGAAAAATGCCCGCTGAACCTACGGGTGCAGCTAAGATTTTTCAATTCCACTGTAAAACCAATATCTTACACTCTGTATTCACTTTGAAGTCACGGATTCAGGTCTTAATAAAAGGCCTGGAGCATGATAATTTTTAGTTTTAAATTAAAGCCTGAGTTGATGTTAAAAAACATTTGATCACTAGCGCTGTCGAAACAAGCCACTTATGTTATTGAAAAGAACATGCAGCAAAGTTAGAGCCACAAGTTATACATAAAGATCAATTTAATATATCTTAACCTAAGGAACCTCTGAACCAAAACATACGTACCGAGAGAGGTATTTTGGATGATAACAATATTCAGTTTACCACTGATCGCATTCAGGCGATGTTAGTGTAATGGCCAAATATAATATCACTACTACTGAAGATGAGTTTGAGCCTGACTCTAATGGTGCTGTATTAAAGAATAAGTTAGCTATTGTCACGGTCGATGACATTAATGAAGCCGAAACTGAATTGCTTATAAAGCTGTATCAGCTAGTTATTGGTGAAGATTATACGGAGCTGACGGTTGTAGATATTACAAGCTGGCATAAAAAATGGCTAGGGAATGTTTATGAATGGGCTGGAGAGTATCGGTCTGTCAATATGAGCAAAGGCGGTTTTTCCTTTGCTGCTGCTCAACAAATTCCAAGGCTACTAAAAGGCTTTCAGTGCGAATTTCTTACTATGTTTGGAAGTCTTGCAGAGCTGGATGAAGAGGACATCATTACTTTTATGGCTAAAAGCCATGTGGAATTCATATTGATACACCCATATAGAGAGGGCAATGGTCGACTATCTCGTTTATTGATGGATGTATTTGCCGTGCAGGCGGGTTTTGWTGTTYTAAATTATGAGATTTGGGATGATAATAAAGAGTTTTATTTTAAATCTATCCAAGCAGGTTTTGCAGGAGATTATCAACATATAGAGCGCTTAGTTCGTGATAGTTTAAAATAAAAAGGTTCTAGACCTATCATCCAAGTGAATCTAAGTTGCCAGAGTTAAATGCTTAAACTTACCAACTTTACTCTTTAATTTAGTTTCTATAGCGCAGGTGGACATGCCAATTTCTATGGCACTTGAGCTAGCAACAGCTTTAATTAGCTTAGCTTTATCCATTCTTCTTTTCAGTCTACTGATCACCATAATATCCTCCTTTAACTACCTCAGTATAGCACTAATAATGCCACATAGAACTGCTTTATACCCTATAGGTATAGGTAGTATGTTTGCTTTAGAGGCTCCATATATATCGTCAGCGTCAATCTGCATACCGGCTTACTCAGTATTGAGCCAATGCGCAATCTTGAGTACCAGTACGATGCCTACAACAACGTCACTTATCGCGATGATTTTATCAACGACATCCATGAAGACTTCCACTACGACCGCCTAGACCGATTAACTACCGCCAATGTCAGCAGCGGCTTATATCACTCGACTACATTTAACAGCGCCCAGAGCTTGAACTATGACACCTTAGGCAACATCCAATACAAATCCGATGTCGGTAATTACGACTATACAGGGGCTGGCGTACATGCCGTCTCACGCGCAGGCAGTGACGACTATTTATACGACCTCAATGGCAACATGCTAAGCGGTGCCGGGCGCAATTACCTCTGGAGTAGCTACAACAAACCTACCAGCATCACCCAAGCGGGCAGAGAAGCTAAGTTTTACTACGGCCCTAATCGCGCTCGCTACAAAAAAGTCAACCACCAAGGCGATAAAACTCACTACTTAGGCCCCTACGAAAAGACCGTTTACAGCGATGGTAAAATAGAGCAAAAACACTACATCTACGCAGCGGGAAACTCATTGCTGAAGAGATAGTATCCAACCGCGAGGGCGTACAAACCCGCTATTTACATCAAGATGCGCTGGGCAGCGTCGATCTAATCACCGACGCCCATGCCAATGTCGTCGATAAACGCAGCTTTGATGCTTGGGGAAAAATGCGTGACTTGCCTTGGGAAGCGCAGGCAAGCTTGTCTGACCCGCTGTATTTGACGCAGTTACCGTTTACTAATAAGGGCTTTACGGGGCACGAGAGTATTCAGGAAGTTGGCTTGATTCATATGAATGGGCGGGTTTATGATCCGGTGCTGGCTAGGTTTATGAGTGCGGATGTGTTTATTCAGAGACCTTGGTTATCACAAAGTTTTAATCGATATAGTTATGTCATGAATAATCCGATGAAATATACTGATCCAACAGGATATAATTGGTTTACAGACAAAATTAGTAGCTTCTCTGGGGGTAGTAAAAACAAATCTAGAGAAAGTAAATCTAAAGCAAAAGTGTATAAAGTGAACCATAGACCGCCGAAATTTGAAAAGGATGATAAAACAGGTACTTATAGAAATGTAAGATCAAATAATGGATCTAATAGAAGAGATAAACCTGTTGAAGTTAGTAATAAGGTTAATATTATTTATGCAAAGATAAAAGAAGCTTCTGTTAATACTGCAAACAAAAGAAATATTGGTGGAAACGGCGCACAAATACTAAGTAATGCAGTTAATGGAAGTGGTCTGTTTTCTAGCGCTGCTCTGCTGAAATTTATAAGCGGAAATGGCCAGCAATGGAAAGGAAAGAACGGACAATGGTACAGTATTCTTTGGGGCGGTAATCAGTGGGCTGGGGGAAGAAGTGAAATTTTACGTCGTGCAAAAAGAATCAGAGCAGCGGGACAAGGCTTTTTTGTACTCGGAACAGGATTAAGCTTATACGAAGGCGCAAATGCTTTTTCTAATGGTGACAATTTTGGAATACTAAAATCTGCTAGTGACATTGGCTGGGGAACCGCTGCAACGTTTGGGGGCACAGTTGGTTTAGCTGGAGGCGTGAGCTATTTTGGGACTTCGCTTATACTAAATATACCCGCTGTTAAAGCTGTTACAGTCACTCCTATGTCAAATGGGCTCTGTTGGGCTACTAGTAATTGTTAAGGAATTTCTATGATACGTTCTTTCTACGAATATATATTTTTCAATGTATATCAATGGAGTATTAAGGTTAACGGGAAAGATTACTATAATATTTATAGTGCATCTCTAATGATGACTTTGATTATATGCTTTAATTTCACCACGCTGTTTTCAATTATTCATATTTATTCTGGGTGGGTACTACCTGATAGTAATGGATTTAAAGTGGTGGCAATTGGGATGATCATTTCTATTGCTATCGCTAATTATAAATATTTTTCGTATAGAGATCGTTTATTAAGAATGATTGAACGATATAAGTATAAACCTGAAATTCATGATCAAACTAGTTTAGTAACAGGAACTGTTGTATTTGGTTCATTTCTATTGTTGTTGATAACATGGGGAATAGGTTTGCAGATAAAGTAAACATGCGGATGGGAGGCTAAAAAATACTTGTGTAACTGCTCATAATCTATAATCTAAGTAAAAGGTATAATTATAAGAAATCTAATTAATCAGACAAGCAAAGGGGGTCAAAAGACAAGACCTGACCCCGATTCTTCGCGAGTCACAGCAATGAATCAGATGATAAGGATCAAAATATTAGAAAGGGTAGTATTAATCAATTAGGTAAAAAATTTAAAGGTATCATAATTGGTGGGTCTCAAGTGTCATCATTACTGGATAAAAGATATGGTGATAAGAAAGAATTGAATAGTTCAAAAATTTGGAGAAAAGCAAAACCTGTTATGAAACTAAGCCCAAAACAAAGAGATAATTATGGTCGATTAGGATTATCACTAACAATTGGAAGCCTACTACCTGCATGTACTATTGCATGTGGAGGTAGTGCTGTAATAATAGAGGGTAGGCTGATAATAGATAGCTTAATTAAAAAAGATTATTTTGGGGCTGTAATAGGCTTTGCCCCAAGAATATTCAGTAATTCATATTTTAAAGCACTTAGTATAAATGGCACGCTGAACCCTAAGCTAGCAAAAAAACTAAGTATTCTCCCTAATATAGGTACCGGATATGTGTTAGGCCAAGAATATGGATATTAAAATTGAAACTAAATTTTGGTTTATTGTTGGGAGTTTTTATATAATTATTAGACTAGTGCTTGGTATAAATCTTACTTTGGACGAAATATTACTAAGTCTAATAGGTTATATATGGGGTTTATATAATACAGCCCCCATTATATTGAAAAAAAATCTATATATGCCTTATAGTAGCCAACTACTAGAGCCTGGGATACATACAGTATCTAGATTTTTTTTACTTTTAATTTATTTACCTATAGCTTTTATTGGACTCTTTTATCCAGAGTTTATGGTGTTTATTGGAGAGTGAGTAACAGCTTGAAAAAGACAAAGGGGGTCAGGTCTTGTCTTTTGCCTTTTATTAAAGAGAACATTCTAAAGCAGAAAAAACGGGGTCAAAAGACAAGACCTAACCCCAGCTCTATAGCTTGCACTCTTAGTCTTTGCAAAGCATGTGACGAACGGCGGCAGAGCGTTGACGCTTCCACAAACACTCTTTTAATTGGCTGCCGGCCACTGCTGAGTGTCATGAAACACACGTAAGATTTCGATGCTATTTGTACTGATGTGCTCTCGATAAATCACAATAAACGGTATACCATCAACAACCAAGAGCAAAGGGAGTCAGGTCTTGTCTTTTGCCTTTTATCAAAGGAACTATTCTAAAGCAGAAAAAACGGGGTCAAAAGACAAGACCTGACCCCGATTCTATGTTCAAGTTAGTAATAAGGTTGCTTTGATTAGAATAAAGAAAAATGGCTTCTGGAAAGATTTAAGAGAGAATAAACCTTTAAGTAGGAGGACCGTTTTAAGTGATATTGATGATGGAATTAAAGATGGTGTTAGTTCTTTGTTTAAAGGAGTTGGCTCATCGGGGAGCTATGTTGGTCGATCGGTTGGTTTGTATGGGAAGGATGAATTTTATAAAGCTAATAGAGAAGGATTAATAATGGACCATTTGTTATCTACTGCTCTTGATAACTTAGAGGGAAGTCAGGTTTTTTCTAAAACTTATCAAGAATTGAATAATTTAGATATTAGCATTACAACAAATAAATCCGTCTACATAACTGCTAGAGTGATTACTAGGAGTTTAATTGGAGTAGCACTTGCTCCAGTTGGAGCTTTAGCAAGCATTGGTGATGCTACTAAAAGTATTGAGAATGGAAAGACATCCTTTGATAAGGTTTTCAGTAGTGTAGTGTTTGGTTATGAATAATCATATTTCAGCCTATATATGCATAATATTTATACTTATTGGGGCTGTAGTGGGTTGGGCTAGCATATCAGGATATGGTGGTGTTTTAATTCTATACTCAATATTTAGTATAGGCTTTTTAACGTTCAGAAGTAGAGCATATAAGCCTGATACAAAAATGAAGAAAAATATTTTAAACTTTATTTTAATAACAAATACAGTTTCTTGGCTAATAAAGCTAACGCTATCTTAGCAATCTAGGCTCTAGATACTGCCGTTTATGGTAAGCGACACTAAATCGACGTATTGCCCTGAGCAAAAAGGGCAAAGGGGGTCAGGTCTTGTCTTTTGCCTTTTATTAAAGGGAGTTGTTCTAAAGCAAAAAAAACGGGGGCAAAAGACAAGACCTGACCCCGATTCTCCTGAAGAGATAGTCTCCAACCGCGAGGGCGTACAAACCCGCTATTTACATCAAGATGCGCTGGGCAGCGTCGATCTAATCACCGACGCCCATGCCAATGTCGTCGATAAACGCAGCTTYGATGCYTGGGGAAAAATGCGTGACTTGCCTTGGGAAGCGCAGGCGAGCTTGGATGATCCGTTGTATTTAACGCAGTTGCCGTTTACTAATAAAGCATTTACCGGGCATGAGAACATTCAGGAAGTTGGCTTGATTCATATGAATGGGCGGGTTTATGATGCTCATCTTGGGAGATTTGTTGGTTCAGACCCTTACATTCAGGCTGGAAATTTAAGTCAGAACTTTAATCGATATAGTTATGTGATGAATACCCCTCTTAGATATACAGACCCATCAGGGTTTAGGTTTGGTGAAGAGCGAATAAGATCAAGTGGTAAGCTTAATGGTTCTGATAAATATAGTCACAGAAGTGAACATGATGATAAAGACCACACAAAACCTTTAAAATGGAAAAAAGCCAAGATCAATGATACGAATATTAGAAAGGGTAGTATCAATCAATTAGGTAAAAAATTTAAAGGTAGCATAATTGGTGGGTCTCAAGTGTCATCATTGCTGGATAAAAGATATGGTGATAAGAAAGAATTGACTAAAATGCAAAGAGTCAATTACGGTGATACTGGGTTGATTTTAACGGCAGGAATTTTTACTCCTTGTAGTGTATTGTGCGGAACTAGTGCAACAGTAATTGAATTTAGATTGGGCTTAGATACGGTGATTAACCCAGATGTGAGATCTACTATCATGAATAGCGTACCTAGAATTGCAGACGCATTAGCAGAAGGAATTTTCTCAAAAGTTAGTAGGATGGGTGAAATATCAGAGAAAGCCTTAAGTAATATAAATTCCGCTTACGGGCTAGGTGTTGCTCTTGCGATCAAACAGGATGATCATGGTGAATGATGTATATAAGTATTGGCTTATTGTTTTTATTGTTTTTATCTTAGTCAATATAGTATATGGCGATGAGAACTTAAATGTTAACGCTGGCGCAATCTTTTTTTATTTGTTTGGCGCGTACACTTTAGCACCTCTAATTTTGAAAAAGGAGGTAACGGCACCCTACGGAGGAAAATTAAAAGTTGGTGAAGACTCGGTTCTCCGTTTTATCTTATTCATCCTTTATAGCCTATTTGTGTTAAGTGGATTACTTGCGTCGGTAGGCTTTGATTGGTCTATAATATTAAGCGTAGAGCAAAGGGGGTCAGGTCTTGTCTTTAGAGCAAAGGGGGTCAGGTCTTGTCTTTTGCCTTTTATCAAAGGAAATATTCTAAAGCAGAACAAACGGGGTCAAAAGGCAAGACCTGACCCCGATTCTCCTGATTGATAATAATCGTGCGGAAAACAGCATACGTCCGTTCGTCATAGGTCGAAAAAACTGGCTGTTCAGTGCTAGTCAAAAAGGTGCTAAAAGTAGTGCGAACTTATATAGCATCATAGAAACAACCACCAAAGAGCAAAGGGGGTCAGGTCTTGTCTTTTGCCTTTTATCAAAGGAAATATTCTAAAGCAGAAAAAACGGGGTCAAAAGACAAGACCTGACCCCGATTCTGTGAGGTAATATCAACAACACATTGAGGATTAATTAAAACAGGGGTTAATATCATGTCATCCATAATCTATCAATACAGAATGAAGATGACTGAAGACGATAAAGATTTTTTTGCGACACTGGGGCAACATATCGCGCAATTGCGTAAAAGCCAGAGCATGACTCAAGGACAATTAGCAGAGTATCTCGGGATCTCTCAGCAGCATATGGCGTCATTTGAAAAAGGTATCCGCAAGATACCCGCATCAATGTTACCGATGCTAGCCAAGCTATATGGTGTGAGTACTGATGAACTCGTAGGTTTAAAAGATACAGCAGCTAAGAGAGAGCCGATGCCGAAGTTACAACGGCAGATTGAGCAAGTGGCCTTGCTGCCAAAGGCTAAACAGAGGTTTGTGAGCGAGATGCTAGAGACTGTTATTCAGCAGGGAGTGCATTAAAAAAGCCCTACCGGAATGAACTGATAGGGCTTCTTTGGATTACTTGAGGCTTTACATTGTTAACTCACTTCGATTAAAGGTGAGCTTACGAGAAG
>ASZJ01000077.1 GCA_000416275.1 Osedax symbiont Rs1 | reverse complement strand
GCTGCCGTAAGCTCACGATTAAAGAGCTTATGATTTTTTGCTTTCCAATAAAATTAAGAGCAGCACAACGCTCATCGTAAGAGCCAGAAACTCTTATAGCTAAATCATTTTTAAGGGCTAAATGTAGCAATAAACTTTCCCAATCAATCTGCTCTTGTTCTCTTCCCTTAATCAAAGGAAAGGCCGCTTTATACAACTTCGTAATATTACGATCACTCATAAAATCTTCTTTACTACTTAAACAAAGAGCGCATGAAAAATCATCTCTTACGATTTCAATAGCTTTAAGTAAGCTATTGAAATCGACTTTCAACAATCCTGCAAATCGAATATCGTTTTCATTAAAAAAAGTAATTTCATTTGAACGGCAGACAAAAGAGTCTATATTCCAATTGCTTGGAACTGTTTTCCATAATTTTTTATAGCTAATTATTTTACTAGCACGCTGCCAACCACTGTTAGTTATGAATAAATAAATACTCCAGCCTTTGAGTACTTTTGCTTGGAGAATACCATTAGCTTTCTCTAAATTATGTTCATCTAATAGCCGCATATCTCTTGGTAAATCAAACTCTTCTGATAAAAGAGTCAATGCACTTAATTTTTGAGATAGCTTTGTCATTTTTAATATATGCTCAGGCTGGTTAAAATTAAATGAATCGTTAGCAAGAGACAGATCAGATGAAATAATTTTACTGAATTTAATAGTCATAATGAGTGTTCGTTCCATTAGGACCGTTAAAATGACAGGGCAAACGCATGAACATATTTTGTACAGCAAATCACATGTTATTAAGTAGATTAAATTCAACTTCTGTATAAAATTTAGCCACACTGTATGTCAGAAATTTTATTTTGACATACATAAACGAAAATTAGATCATATTATCATCATAAAGCACGATTGAAATTGATCAATAAACGTTCATGCGTTTGCCCTGGTTAAAATGAGGACCTCTATTTTGATTATTGTTTGGCCCATAATAATCGCCAGCTGAATCATTTCTAATAGTGATCGTGCGCCGGTTTATAGTAAAATGTAATTGTCTACCCGGTATGATTTCTTCTCTTCTATTTCTATTAGGAGTGATACTAGTTGGATGCATACTAACAGGGATGCCATGATCACGTTTAGCTTGTCTATAAGCACCACGCTGTCCTGCACCCCAAGGACTTAAATTAAGCGGGCCAGGACAAGAACCACTGGTTTCATTGGTTCTAAGGGTTTGCTCTAAAGATCGAACATCTCGATTTGTATAACGTGTTCCAGTTGAGCTAACAGTTTCAAATCTAAAGCTAGGATCGTATCTCTGTATGTCTCTAATAATTTTTCGGGCAGTTGCAGTATTTGCAGGTTCTCCAACAGGTCGGGTAAAAGGCGAATTAAATCCCCCCCCTCTTCTCGTAAGACCATCAGGATCAACATAACTTAACGGATTCCCCCCAACGTAAGCATAAGTATTAATCCCGCCCGCCAAGCCAATCGGATCACTGCGTAAATAACGGCCAATCTTAGGATCATAGTACCTAAACCAGTTATAATGAAAACCATTCTCCACATCAAAATATTGACCTGCAAAGCGTAAGTTGTTTGTGATGGATTCTGTGGTAATCAGTGCTTTACCAAATGCAGTGTAATCCGCTGCCCAAACTCGTTCTTGTGCTTGGTTTGTTAGCATCCTTGGCGTACCAAGGTGATCATTATGATAATAATATACGGCTGTGTCTGCTATCAGAGCTATAGGCTGTTGGTTTAAGTAGATGTATTCACGGAATTCATCTTGCTTGTTTTGTTCTGATAGTAAATTACCCGCGTTATTATAAATGTAAAAATTTTCTACTTCCGAACTTCTTTTAAGAAATCGTTCGCCTTGGGTATTATAAAAATATTGATGGTATTGATCATCACCAGAGACTCCTTTCAACCTATTATTTTTGTAATATGAAAGACTGTAGGTTTTTTTGTCCTCTACGGGAGACGCTATTGTTTCAGAGTACTCATGGCTTAAACGATTGCCTACTTGATCATAGCTAAAAGTGTTATTCCCTCTATTGTTATCATTTGTTTGTAAACGATCTAAAGGGTCATAACTGAATTGTTGTAAATTATTGGAGGTTTCGTTTTGTGCGGCTCTATGTTGACTGATGTCACTGTTCGGATCTGTCTCTTTATCGAATATTTCTATGATGTTACTGTTTTGGTCATATTGGTAACTGAGATCAAATTTATCACCTGCCTTTATATTGGTAATACGATAGTTTTGATCATAAGTATTTGTAGTGATTAAGCCGCTGTTATACTCAATACTTTTTACAGGACCAAACGGAAGGTAACTAATATTACTGGCTAACACCTCAATATTTTGATTTTCTTTTTGATAATTAATCTGTTGAATACGCCCTAATATATCTCTTAGGTAAAGAACCACTAAGCCACTTGGGTAAGTCATTTGTTCTAACTGATTAGCCTTGTTATAGCTATATTTAGTGGTGAAACGCTTATCTCTACTATGAGTTATATGTGTCAATAACACTTTTTCTATAACATTACCCAGATGATCATAACGATAGTAAGTGCTTGTTCTACTATCGATAACAGAGGTTAGTTTCCCGACTCCAAAATGACTTTGTCCTGTACACTCTTTTGGGCACCAGTTAGTGTCATCATATTGATACATTACATCTTCTGTTGGTCCGTAACTGTATCTATTATCAGGGTATGAATATTGCGTTAAGCGATTCAGGCTATCATATTGATAGCGAGATTCATCGCCTTCCGCTGTTTTTTGATAAACACGATTTCTCGCTTCGTCATATTCATATATGGTTACACCTGTGGCTGTAGAATCTTGACTGATAAGGTTATCAAAAGCGTCATACTCATAGGTCGTGGCTCTTCCTATCGCATCCGTCACGCGTATTAAGCGATTTTGTGTATCGTAAGCGAACTCTGTTCGGCCTAAGCCTGGATCAACAGTAGAGGTTAGTCTGTTAAGAGGATCATAATCACTCTCTGTTTTGTAATTATTGGGATTAATAGATGAAGTGACGTTGCTATTACTATCATACTCTAGCTTAGCCATTTCACTTCCAGCGCCTATGACCTCCATCGTTCGACTTAATTCATCAAATGTCTGAGTAGCGGTATAGAGAATACTTGAATTAGCCGCATTTATGGTGGTGCTGGTACGATTACCTGCGGCATCTAACGTATAAAGAATTTTCTCCCCAGCGTTGTTATTAATTTCAGTAAGACGTCTGGCAGCATCATATTGGTAGCTTAAAAACTGATTATTAGAAGACGTTACTTTAATCAATAATCCTACGGCATCATATGTATAAGTCGTGGTGCTATCGAGTGCCGTATTACCTGTGGGTGATACAATAGTAATAGAGGTCAACCAGCCACGAGGGTGATAAGTAAGAACCGATGAAATATTATTAGCATCGGTTAGACGCTGAGGTAAGCCAAGTCCATTAAAATTACTTAATTGAAATACGTGTCCAGCAGCATTTGTAATCGATGTACGCTGACCACTGTCACTATAACCATAAGTGGTTATGTCAGTAACATCTATACGAGGGCCATCAATGGTGAGAATTTGGCCTTTATTGTTATAACTGTAACTTGTTTGCATGGCTAATGCAGAGTGTGATGCAATGAGACTGACGAATAATAGACAGCTATTCACTGTTCGTTGTAACCTTCTGTTGTGAGGAATTACACGATGGTTTCTGTCGGTTGTTTTGCTCATGATATGTCCTTTTATCAAGACCTATATTGCAGCGGATTTCAAGATTAAAAATGTTATTAGCTTATTGTTTAATAAGCGTCTATTCAACCAATCTACTGATTTTATCGATGCTCTTTGGTTAAAAGAGCTCACTTGGGTGATTGGATTTAATCTTAATTAACATTAAAAATTAGCTCATCATCGAAATTTGAAACAGCTCCAGCGATAGTGGCTACTCTAAACGTCATACGAAACTCACCCGTTAAGAATTGGCCATTGGTGCCGTTTAAACTTTTAGTGGGAACATTGATAACCGTCTTCCCATTTGTATAATCATTTATCCCTATTTTTTTATAAAAAGAGGTCGTACCTATTGGACTAATGACGCTAATAAGGTAGTAATTTCCGGTCCATACAGAAGATGGATTGAGAAGAGTAACTTGTAATTCAGAATTCGCTAAAGAAGGATTTCCAAGTTCTGAGATCAACACTACTGCCGGGCTACCTTCAATGTTAATCGATAGGTAAAGATTGTCCGCATTGGAATGTGGCACGACATTTCTATCTAAGTAAACTGTTTTACCTGACGCATCATAGCGATAACTATCTTTGCTGTGCCCATCTTTAGTAATAGAGATCAATTTTCCTTGATCGTCATATTCATAGATATCAGTGATCGCATTGGCGGGAAAAGACAGCGCTAATGCAAAGCTTATTAGAGCACTTTTTTTTAATAACATTGATATCATCTAATATCCTTCCTTAGAAATGAGTACATTAAAAACATACCTCAGTGTTATGGATTATCTGTGATGGATGTTGTTAATCGTTGGCCTTGGTTGTCATAGGTAAAATTAGTCACCCTTGAAGGCTCTGTAATGCTCTCTGGTTGATTAAAACTATCATGCCATACTGTTGTAATGGTTTGAGCTTCTGGGGTACCACTGGCAACAGTACGCGAGGTTTCTAATCCTCTATCATTGTTAATGTAAGTGGTTAGATTACCTTTCCAATCCGTTTGACTAGCGACAAATCCGTTCTCGTCGTAAGTTGTTTCTTGATTGGCGGCCGCGCAATTAGCCGATTGATGGCCTTCCACTTTAGTGACTTTACGTACCCCATGAAGTGCTTCAAAATGGTAAGTAGTTTGTTTGCCTAATGCATTCGTCACCGTCACACGAGGATCAGTCGCATCTTCTTGATGGGTATAATCTAAACTGGCTTTTTCGGTGGTATTGGCATGTTCTGATGATATGGCACGTCCTTGAGCATCATAAGCCCAAGTAGCGTATCGATTACCCCGTTCGTCAGTGATCCCTGTTAACAACTTTCCATTTGTTGCATTCTCATAATGATATTCACGATAAGCATTATCTTCTGAGAATGGGTTATTACCCGCACTAGCCCGCATATTGCATGA
>ASZJ01000076.1 GCA_000416275.1 Osedax symbiont Rs1 | reverse complement strand
CACTGTAAAACCAATATCTTACACTCTGTATTCACTTTGAAGTCACGGATTCAGGTTATACTGATGTATTTATTAAAAATTCCTTTGTCTTTTGTTTGTTCTATCTTCTTAAGTATTAAGCGCATACCTAGTTGGCTATTTTTTACAGTCAAACTAACCTCAGGATAAACACAATCCCATTATGGCATTTGCATAAAGATCGAGCCCCAAAGCTAGTGATTTACCCGATATTTTGATGTATCCGACCATAGATGGATAGCTTTTTCTTCGATACAGCCCATTACGAACATTATGGATATACTAAAAATAAATACTTTCCTAGTTTAATACCAGCCTGTTATTTTCAATCTGTTAGTCTATTTCTCATGGAGTAAGTCTTGAGTTTTGCCCCAAAGCAAAAAGACAAGACCTGACTTATTGATGATGTTGTTCTTAAAGTGGATCGAGAAATACTAAGTTGAAGTGCGACCCAGCCAGATCATCGTAGAATGTTTAGCACCTTGAATAAAGGAAAATATGGAGGCTGAAAAGGTATGGTGTTATTGTTGTTAAACATTGTTTGATCTATGTATACAGGTGATCTTATGTTGGGAGTTCGTTTAGACGAGAAGCTTGAAAGCCGCTTGAATGCCCTAGCGGACAAGATGCAGCGCTCTAAGAGTTTCTTGGCGAAGGAAGCATTAACCCGCTATATTGAGGAAGAAGAGGCTAAACTGCGTGAAAACGAGCTAACTATGGCGCGCTGGGAGGAGTACCAGGAAACGGGTGAAAACCTGAGCAATGATGCCATGATGGACTGGCTAGGCTCCTGGGGTACCGATCGGGAGAAACCATGCCCTGTGAAATAGTCTGGTTACCGAGTGCGGCCAGAGATGTTGATCGTTTACGCAGCTGTATCAAATCTGAAAATCCCCTTGCGGCACAGCGTGCCGCTAAACGTATCATTGAGGGCGTGAATATCCCTCAAGAAAATCCCGAGGCTGGTGCCCCGGTTGCAGGTTTTATCGACTATCGAGTTTTAATGCTGACCTTCGGGGCGGGTGAATACATCATCCGATATCGCCGAGAAACAGTCACTCGAGTTGTGATTATCCGAGTTAGTCATAGCAAAGAAGATAACTTTTAAAGGCGTAAAGCGCTGGATTATTTTTATAACCCGTTACATCTCCGTACACAAGCACCTTACTTGGACCGACCTGGCTTCGCCGATAATTTTTTTGTGTTTTTTGTTTTCATGCAATCAACAAGCCCAGAATCGCATCATCATTAACCCGCAGCGAGCATAGCACTGACACGGGTCTTATAATTAGTTGATTTACAGCTAGCTCGGCGTAATTTGATAGCAGCAGCGGCTATCGCCTTTCAATAGATGCTGACTGCGATGCACTGTGGCAACACTGGCAAAACAGGCCTGAAAACTTTCTAGCTCCGTTTTACAAAAACCTTGGCAACTTGCCGCAGCGGCATAAATTGAGCAGTGGTTTTCTATCTAAACATAGTTGTCTTGCGCATTAATTACGCTCGCCATGTAGCCTTCTTCGCTGCGAATTCCGCTACTCTATTTACCTTTTTGGTAAGATTCAACCCTTCAAGAGCAGTAAGATAACTGGCTAGACTTTGCTCTGCTCTGGATTGCAGCACTTTATCCAACCCTTCACTGCCAAATTATCTGCAATAATTTCAATCAGCTACCAGGCTAAATTTTGGTGACGGTTCGTGTAAGTGCTATGCCCTGCTGCCGTTAAACTCCACACAAGTAAGTCGACTACGTTGTAAGCGCTCTTTCAGCTCTTTGTCATTCCTCTAGCAGCGAGTTCCGCTAAATTTGTAACAACCATATTCCCTCAGAATTTGAACAAAAAGCAGGATACGATCAGCGCCGTCTTCAACCTTCACTTAGACTTTTCAATTATGAGCTTTAAGTATTAAGCGAATAATCATAGGTCTATCACTAACAAACCAACATTTCAGAGATTCTCTAGACAAAGCGCGTATACTGTTTTCACAATAATCAGCTTGAGTGGGAGTTCGCTCAACATTTAAGTGATTGATACTCGTATAAAAACCAATATTAGGAGAGATACATGACGACTACTGTCATCACCGGTGCCAACAGAGGTATTGGCCTCGCACTCGCAGAAAAATATTCAAGCTTAGGCCACCGGGTGTTCGCCTTATGTCGGAATTCAAGCCCTGCGCTGGAGAGCTTAAACCTTACGGTGATTAAAGATATTGATGTCGCTACCGAGCACGGCTTGCAACAAATGCAGCAGGCACTGGCCAATGTGAGTATCGATATTTTAATTAATAACGCCGGTATTTTCAGTAATGAGACACTCGACGACCTCAATTCTCAGCGTATTATGCAGCAGTTTCAAGTCAATGCACTGGCTCCGCTGCTGGTCACCGAGCGTTTAAAAGCACAGTTGTCGAGCCATGCTAAGCTGGCATTCATCACTTCCAGAATGGGTTCGATTAGCGATAACTCTTCCGGCGCTTACTACGGTTATCGGATGTCTAAAGCCGCGTTAAATGCCGCGGCCATGTCACTGGCTAGAGACTTAGCCAGCTCCGGTGTTTCGGTCGGTATCTATCATCCCGGTTGGGTGCAGACTGAAATGGTCAATAACACTGGAGATATAACCGCCACTGAAGCCGCTGCACGGATCAGCCAATTAATCGAGGCGCAAAATCTATCCAACACCGGTAGCTTTAAGCATTCCAATGGCGAGTCACTCCCCTGGTAATCTGCTCTAGGTCGAGAGCTCAGTAGACTTGTAAGTAAAATCGACCTATTGCTCAACTTAGCGCTGCTATTAAAACACTTGGCGGTCATCGAACAAAAATATTGTAACTTCTCAATAAC
>ASZJ01000075.1 GCA_000416275.1 Osedax symbiont Rs1 | reverse complement strand
ATTCGTCGAGAAGTAGCCGCTGACTAGGGCTTTAATTGGCGTAAGCTATAGTAGATTGCCCCGTGTTATTGAGAAGTTACAAAATATTATTCAAACTTGTTGATTTTTATAAATAAACTATTATTTTATAAATAATCAGCAGTAGATTAGATTTAGATCAAAAAACTTTAAAACTAAACCATGTATGTTACGCAAAACATCTGAGGAATCTTGAAATGAAAAACAAATTATTGGGTGGCATGATCGCCGTAGTCTTAACCGCTGGTATTTCAGCTTCTGTTTTAGCAGCTGAGCACGAAGTGTTAATGCTCAATGGCAACGCCACTGGGTCTATGGTATTTGAGCCGGCACTATTAAATGTCGCAGTGGGAGATACGGTTAAATTTATCCCTAAAGATATGGGTCATAATGCTGAAAGTGTCGCGACTTTATCTCCGGCTGGATCAGTTGATTTCAAAGGGGATATCAGTAAAGAAATTATTGTCACTGTTGCTAAAGAAGGGGTTTATGTCGTGCAATGTAACCCTCACTCGATTATGGCAATGGTTGGCGTTATTGTGGCGGGCAAGCCCACTAACCTAGCTGACATTAAAGAAAAAGCTGCGACTTATAGCCAAAAGTTCGTCATGAACAAGCAGCGTTTAAACAATATTTTAGCACAGATAAAATAATTGATTTAAGCTGAGACAACCTTGTCGCGCACTAAGTACTGCACGACAAGGCTTATATCAATGACTCGGCGCTCTACTTAAAAATTAGCTTTACGCTTTTCTAAGAATGCTTGCATCCCCTCACTCTGCTCCTCTGTGGCAAAACATAAGCCAAATAAATCACTTTCCATTGCACAGGCATTCTCAAGATCTAAATCTTGCCCACGCTGCACTAGCTCTTTGCTGAACTTGACTGCGGTAGGTCCATTTTTAGCAATTTTAGCCGCCATTTTTAAGCCTTGTTCCATAAGTTCTGCCTGTGGATAAACATGGTTGACCAACCCGCGCTGTAAAGCTTCATTGGCATCCAACATCCGGCCGGATACTAGCATTTCCATGGCCATCGCCCGACCCACCAGCCTTGGCAATCGCTGCGTTCCACCAAAGCCTGGCGTCACCCCTAAGCTTACTTCGGGCTGCCCAAACTTGGCATTGTCAGCGGCGAATATAAAATCACAGCTCATCGCCAGTTCGCAACCGCCACCCAAAGCAAAGCCATTGACTAGGGCAATTACCGGTATATCTAAGGTTTCAAAACGCCGAAATATCGCCAGTGCCTGCTCGCCAAAGCGCTTGGCTTGCAGCGGGGTCAATCCTTGCATTTGCGAGATATCTGCACCCGCCACGAAAGACTTTTCACCGCTGCCAGTCACTAGTAACACTCTAGCATCCTGATCAGAGGCGACTACATCGAGAGCTGCCGCTAAATCTTGCAGCGTTGCCTGATTCAGCGCATTCAATACTTTAGGTCGATTGACCGTTAAACAATAGACATTGGCGGCGGCCTTCTCTAACAATATATTTTCGAAACTATGCATATGCTGTATTTCAACCTCAATTAATATTGATAAAATCCACGGCCACTTTTACGCCCGGTAAAGCCGGCATCGACCATTTGCATTAACAGCGGACAAGGGCGATATTTGCTATCGCTAAAGCCACTATACAAGACTTGCATAATACTGAGGCAAGTATCTAAACCAATCAAGTCGGCCAGCGCCAGCGGTCCCATTGGGTGAGCGGCACCAAATTGCATCGCCTGATCAATCTCCTCCGCTTTAGCCACTCCCTCGTATAAAGTAAAGATCGCCTCATTGATCATTGGCATTAAAATACGATTGACGATAAAGCCCGGCCGGTCGGCGGAGGTCACCGCGATCTTGTTCATTTGATCAGCGAGTACCAGCACGCTTTGGTAGGTGGCTTCACTAGTCTGCAATCCTTTGATCACTTCAATCAACTTCATCAGCGGCACTGGGTTCATAAAGTGCAGCCCGATCACCTTTTCCGGACGCTGTGTAACAGCTGCTAAGCGGGTAATCGAGATCGAGGAGGTGTTGCTGGCAAGTATCGTCTCAGGGGGGCATATTTTGTCAAGCTGGGCAAAAATTTTGTGCTTCAACGGCTCGCTCTCTGTCGCCGCCTCCACCACCATATCCGCCTTGGCAAGCATGCTAAAGTCAGTACTGCCCTGTATGCGTTCAATAATCACTGCCGGCTGCTCGGTTAGTTTTTCTTTTTCAGCCAGTTTCTGTAGTGAAAACTTGACGGTCGCTATGCCTCTATCAATCGCTGCCCCGTCAATATCATTTAAAATAACCTGATAACCAGCAGTGGCGAATACTTGTGCGATCCCCTGCCCCATTTGCCCTGCACCTATCACTCCGATTGTTTTAAAACTCATATTATTGTCTACCTTGTGTGATCAATTTTACACCTAGATTCAGCACTTGAATTTAGGTTAAACGATGTTATTGGTAACTTAAGTTTGAATAGCTGGCCTCAAAGCAGTGAGTGTAATATATTGCCCCACCTCGGCATCAATCGTTGCTGCGCAGCACTAAAATGAAGTTACTGGTTAAGGCAAAGGCTCTATTTCAAAGCACCTTTAAACCTAAACTATTTTATACCCAAAAGATCAATAAAAACAATGCTACTTTAGTGCTTAGCAACGACTCTATTAATCGATAAATACCGGGCGCTGCCAACCGCCAATAAATGCCTACTGTGACCACTCATTTGATTTATACTGCATAAATAATAAAAACTAAGATTAATCTGTTCTCAGCCAACATCCTAGACACAGAGTCGTGAGGTCATGCTGATTTCTCACTTAAATAAGGGAAGACAAATGTCTCAATCTCGCGACTTCAGCACTAGCATGCAAGACACTAACAGTGTTTACCTAGCGGCAAAAGATAGCCAAACCAATACCGTTAATGTTGGTTTTGTCTTGTTAGAAAATTTTTCGATGATGTCTTTCACCGCCGCTGTTGATGTACTAGTCACATCTAATTTAGTACAGAATAGCACCTTGTTCAAGGTGACCAGTTACGCCCTCAACAGCCACAGCATCACCAGTGATTTAGGGATTGATATAACCACTACCAATCGCCTCTCTGAAATTTCCTTTAGCGCGGATCATCATCTAGATATTCTGGTAGTTTGCGGCGGCTTGCGCTGTTCTCTGCTGCCCGATACCAGCCTGACCAAGCTGTTAAAAAAGGCCGCTAACCACAATATATTACTGGGCAGCATCTGGAGCGGGGCTTTTGCGCTGGCGCATGCCGACGTGCTGCAAAATAAACCTTTTGCACTGCACATTGACAACCACCCGCTGATGCAAGAGAAGTTCCCAGAAAGCCTGTTATGTGAACAAAGCTTCGTCTGCAACAGTACCCATATCAGTTGCGCCGATGCACTAGGTGCCCTAGATATGATGCTTAATGTGGTGGAAAAAATTAAGGGAGCGGCGTCTTGTAGAGCGGTCAAAGAGATTTTAAGCTGTAGTAGATCGAGAGAGGGAGATGCCGAGCGACTGCATCAATTTGGTGATCACGAACAATTACCCAGCTTATTGCGAAGCGCCATTCAATTAATGAACAGCAACATTGAAGAGCCAATTTGTATCGATGAGCTGGCGGTATATCTACAAGCAAATCGCCGCCAGTTAGAGCGATTATTCAAGCAGCACTTACACACCTCTCCGTCGCGTCACTATTTAGAAATCCGCTTAACCTATGCCAGAAGATTGCTAGTGCAAAGCTCGGACTCTATCACCAACATCGCGATAGCTTGTGGCTTTGTCAGCAGCAACCATTTCAGTAACTGCTTTAGGCAATATTTTAAAAAGCCCCCCAGCGCCTGCAGAAAAATTTAGTACTCACGATCAAGTATGCCTGTGCAGGGTTAGATCCATAAAAACAATGCGCAAGATGCGGTCAGGGCGCCGGTCCCTCGGGTAAAAAGCTTCCAGCGTAATTCAGTCGACAAAAACCTTCTGATCCCCTGTCCAGCGAGCACCCAGGGAATAATAGAAATAAAGCTCAGCGGGGGTATTATCAACATGATAACCCAGAGTAAGTTGGCATTGGTCTCGATTGCAACTAACACTAAACTGACCAGCGCCAAGGTGGCAGTAATCGCTTTCGGATTGGCGAACTGAAACAGCGCCGCCGCTATAAAACGCATCGGCTTAGATTGCTCGCGAGCTGCTTGGCTGTTACTGGCGTGGGCCATTTTCCAACCGATTAACACCAGCCAAATAGAGCCGGTGATTTTTAATCCTAACATTAGGATCGGCCATTTATCAATCAGCGGCTTTAAACCTAAGACCGCGACAAAATTCAAGATACAAGTCCCCAAGATAATACCCAATAAATGCGGCAAGGTTCTCTTAAAGCCAAAATTTGCCCCAGAATAGACCAACATCATATTGTTTGGCCCAGGCGTAGCCCACATAGTGTAGGCGACTAACACAAAAGGGCTTAATAATTCTAAATTCGACATTTTTACCTCTTACAATAAATTGCTGAAAGCCAACTGAGCTGAATCAAGGTATTGCTGTTTTACATAAATAGACTTTAGCGACGATGCTTGTTTTCGATAAAGTATAAGCTTAAAATAATAATTGACACAGATACAATAACTGGAATGTTAAATGGGTACAGATAAACAAAAAATTCCTAGCTATGTCGCGATTGCCAGTAAAATTGAGCGCAATATCCTGCAGGGAAAAATAGCCGAGGGCCAAAAACTAGGTTCGATACGACGCCTTGCCCAACAGGAATCGGTCAGTATCAATACGATTCGCGCAGCGTTGGACAGCTTGTGTGAGAGCGGCATCATTCACAGCCTCCCTAGAATTGGCTTTGTGGTTAGCTATCAGAGCAAGATTGAGGACAATCTTCCCTTTGAAAAATTTACCGCAGACTGCCGCCTAGCTGAGCCCTCGCAACAGTGGCTAAATACTACAGTGTTAGGATACAGAGCTGGCAGCCCGCTCTTTCGCATGACTCTGCCAACCGCTAGCAAAATGTTTAAAAGCTTTCAACGCCAGTACCATCAGGTAATCATGCAAAGCATCAGGCGCGAGACCGACAGCGCCGCCGGTTTAAGCTGCTTGCGCAAGGTGATTAGCCAGCACTTGGCACAGCGTAATTATCACGTTGGCGGCGGTGACATTCAAATCACCAACGGCTGTCAACATGCGTTAGAGCACGCTCTGCGAGTGCTCTGCAAAGCTGGCGATACAGTGGCCATTGCGGTGCCGGCATTTCCAGGTTACTTCGCTCTTTTGGGGCTACTGGGATTAAAAGTGTTAGAGATACCTATGTCCCCGCTAGGACCCGATCCTGAGATATTACAACAAGTGATGGCGAGTCAATCTATCCAGGCGGTGATCTTAAACCCGAATTGCCACAACCCAACGGGAATAACCATAGCGGATCGCTATAAAAAACAAATTGCCGATTGGGCGGCCAGTTATCAAGTGCCAATTATAGAAGATGATATTTGCTCACAGCTGCATTTTGTCGGTCATCCACCCAATCTCATTGCCAGTTATGACAGCGCGGGCTGGTGCTTAGTCGTTAGCTCTATTTCAAAAGTAATCGGCGATAGTGAGCGGATTGGCTGGTGCTGCCCCGGGCGTTTCAAAAATCAGTACATGACACAGTTTGCAGTGAGTCAAATTAGCAGTTCTTACTTCTTACAACAGGCTCTAAGTCGCTATTATCAAGGGTCGCTCTATCAAAGCCAGCTACGCAGTTGGCGACGCGATATTAAAGTCGCGACCACCGCAGTTGCTTTAAAGCTAAAAGAGCAACTTGCCGATAACATCCAGATAACGCCCTCCACTGGCAGCTATGCACTCTGGGTAAAATTACCGGCAGAGATCAGCGCCCAGCAATTACATGCAAGCGTTGATCTAGATAAAGTCGATTTTTTGTAACTTCTCAATAACACGGGGCAATCTACTATAGCTTACGCCAA
>ASZJ01000074.1 GCA_000416275.1 Osedax symbiont Rs1 | reverse complement strand
GGCAGCATTGTGTGTACCAAACGCTCAGTATGAATCCAGCACAATGCGTGCTGCAGAATATTGAACTGACCCGCCCCGTCACTGAGTATGACTAAGTTCTGGCACCGGTTTTGATGCTGCACATTACCAAGTAAAGCGCCTTCCGTCGCAATACGACGGTGGCGCGCCGAGTTGATTCCCTGCTCATCAAGATGCTCCTCCCAACGCAGGGCATTAGCAAAATGCGACAAGCCACTCTCTAAGAGAAGCTTTAGTGGGACATGCGGTAATTTTTGATCTACCCAGTAAGACTCAGCGTGATGATTAATACGATAACTTTTATCCCCCGCACAGAGCAATTCCAAAAAATTAACCCTACTCTTAGAGCCTGTCGATTCAAACCAAGCAAAATACTCGTTGCCTATTTGAGTGACATAACCGTTGACCCCTTTATGGCGAGCACCTGAATCGTCAACAGTGACATAATCGGACAAAGCTAAACCCGCTTTTAAAATGTCGTTCTTTTCCTGATGAAATTGAGATTTTCCCTCGGATAAAAGGCGATTGATTTGACCGGCGGAGATATCAATCCCCCATTCTCGCAGTTGCTCTAGCAATAGAGGTTGGGTGACATGACAGTGATGGTGTTGATAAAGGACATAGCTGAGTAAATAAGGACCGTAATGCAGCCCGTTCAATTCTTTAGGTAATTTAGCGGTGAGGGTTTGGCCGTCTGGTGTGACATAACGGGCGAGACGATAACGGGTGTTTTTTGTGCCAATGACCAACTCCTGAACAATAAAATCCCGGTATCCTTTAAAGCGAGCTCCTGGAGGGATACCGTCTTGCGGTTGAACCACTTGATCGTCATGGATAGTTAGATTCACATTTTTAGAGCGTTTCTTTGAGCCTGGCCGCTTTTTGTTTTCTGTCGATACTGAATCATCGCCCGTCGATTTATCTGTTTCTTTGTCCAAGTTACTTGGTTTGAAAGTGGGCCGTTTTTTCTGCTTTTTTAGTACGCGCACTTCATCTTTGAGCMGCTCGATCTCTTCGGCTTGCTGCTGAATACTTTGAAAGCATTGCTCTACTATCAGTAGTAAGCTTTTGACTACCGGAGTTTGTTCACTTTCTGGAATATCAGGTAAAGTAGGGAGTTTTTTCAAAGGTTTAAGTCATAGCAGCGAATGATAAGGTTATCTTACCATGGCTTTTTTAGGT
>ASZJ01000073.1 GCA_000416275.1 Osedax symbiont Rs1 | reverse complement strand
CGAGTTATTGAGAAGTTACGATTTTTTGAGTGGCGAATTATTTAGCTTAGAGCCGCGTTTCAAACACTTCATTCGGCTAATTATAATGCCGCCACTGACGCAGACAGCGCTCAGTGGCATTGATCATTTGATCGCAGCCATCCAGAAATTAATTGCCAGCCGTTCGCGGTAACGGTGTATAGAAAAACAAGTCATTATTAAGCTTTGTAACTAGTTGCTGGGCTATTCTGCGGCTAATTTATCTTTAACTTTCCACTGCACTTCCAAGCCAGGTTTTGGATTAGCCGGCACTAACAAAGCTAGCAGTAACGAAATGCCGGCCATCCCCGCTCCGGTAAAAAATACCAGTGCGGGAGAGCTCATCCACAGCAGGCCATACAGAGCAGGCAAAACAATCGCCGCCGCATGGTTTATTGAGAAAGCGACCCCGGCGGTCTGCGCCATATCTTTGGGATCTGCTATTTTCTGAAAATAAGTTTTTTGCGCAATCGCCATAGAAAACAATAGATGGTCAACAATATATAGACCTACCGCGATCATCGGATCGGACACCACAGCATAGCTACTAAAGATAATGATTAGCCCTATATACTCAATGGTCAGGGTTCTACGCTCACCTATTTTACTAATCATTTTTCCAACCAAAGGGGCGAAAATAATATTCAGCACTCCGTTGGCCAAAAACATTAGCGCGATATCTGAAGCTAAAAAACCAAATTTTTCGACCATTAAAAAGCCGGAAAACACGACAAATATCTGCCGCCTGGCACCACCCATAAAAGTCAGCGCATAGTACAGCCAATAGCGCTTGTGTAACTTAATTTTTTTATGCTGCTCTACCTCCACTGAGAATTTGGGAAAGTAAGCCCAACATAATGCGGCAATCAGCATCGTAGTGACGCCCCCAATCACATAGATGGCTTTCATCTCCAGATGCAGCACTTCAAGAAACAGCCACACCAAAGAAAACGCCACTAAGCTGGCCGCTGAACCAATAGCCACCATTTTGCCCATTTTATAGGGTGCCTCCTCCCTGGAAAATACTTGCAGAGAAAGTGACTGATTAACGGTCTCATAGTAGTGAAAGCCTAAAGACATCAACACCGTAGTACAGTACAGGCCTACTTCAGAGGGAAAATAACCAGTGAGAGCGGTACCAAGCCCCATCACTAATAGCGACACAACCGCTAAGGTCTGCTCACGAATTAGCAGTAAAACAAACACCACACTAAAGGCCAAGAAACCTGGTACTTCTCGCAAAGATTGTAAAACACCAATTTCTACACCGGTAAAACCAGCCGATTCAATAGCAAAATTATTCAGTAACGACTGCCAAACACCAAAGGCAATAGGCACTGCTGCCGCCATTACATACAGTAAAATATCGGGTCTTTTTAAAGATTTCATCGGCAGATCCAGCTATATAAAGGGTATTGAGTAAATTAGCATGATCAATGCTTAAGCTTGCTGATCAATGGTGTAGTGCCTAGTGAGATGCTTGCTAACAGCTCCCCATTTTGAACTGCGCACTCTATCTTGGTGTGCATCAAAGGATTGCTGATCGACGAACTCCTCGTAGACATTAAATTTACGCGAGTCGACACTATCTTGCGTTACTTCAAATACTAGACAACCCTCTTCCTGACGCGTCAAATCGATGTGGATAGCGAGTGCCGCTTGCACTGTTTCCAGTTCAGCGTCAGCAATGATGATATAGCCAGTTAAGGTTACTTTTTTCATACTTGGATCCTCTCAAAGCGCTGTAAAATTGCGCTATTTTTAGCCGACAAAATGGATCAGTACTCATGCCGACTACAGCGAATTAATTTGAATATCGACTTTAAATGAATAAAAAATTGGCGTATACAGGACAGTATGACAAATAATATCGCAAAACAGACAGGCTCGATAATAATTCCACAACACTAGGTAGCATCGAGGGAAAACCACTGACTTCTGCCGTAGATTTGCCCAGACGAATAGCCGTTCGAAGCTCAAAGCTCAAAGCTCAAAGGCACCTTAGGATAATAACTTTACCTGATTGACCATCATACTCCGCTTAACTTGGTAGCTATTTAATAAAGTGATTATTGCCAATAGGCCAAGTGAGGTTATAGTTAAGTCATTTATTTGTAATAAGAACTTTTTACTCTAAGCCACAAGGCTAACCAGGCACCCTTACATCAACCAAAATCTGGCGCATATAAGCTAACATGACAAATAACAGCGAAAAGCAGAAACAGTCTAAAATTATTCAACAACACTGGGCCAGCATCGAGGGAAAGCCACTTACTCCTGCCGTAGATTTACCCAGACGGGTTATTAAGCGTTCGAAGGTCAAATTCTCCCTCTGAATCAACTAAAATCTGGCGCATATAACCTAACATGACAAATAACAGCGAACAGCAGAAAGAACCTAAGATTATTCAGCAACACTGGGCCAGCATCGAGGGAAAGCCACTTACTCCTGCCGTAGATCTGCCCAGACGGGTTATTAAGCGTTCGAAGGTCAAACCTCCCTCTGAACAAACTAAAATCTGGCGCATATAACCTAACATGACAAATAACAGCGAACAGCAGAAACAGTCTAAAATTATTCAACAACACTGGGCCAGCATCGAGGGAAAGCCACTTACTCCTGCCGTAGATTTACCCAGACGGGTAGTTGTTCGAAGTTCAAATTCGCCCTCTGGGAGCTATGTACCCATGCATAGCCACGCCTGGGGCCAACTGCTATTTTTAACCGAGGGTTTAGTGGAGGCGAGCGCCTCAAATACCGGTACTTGGATAGTCCCACCACAGCGTGCAGTATGGCTGCCATCCTATATCGAGCATCAAATAAAAGTGATTCACTCAGTGAAAATGCGCAACGTTTACATAGCGCCGCAAGCTGCACAACACTTGCCAGATAGCTGCCAAGTGATGAATGTATCGGCACTGTTAAGAGAGCTGATTATCGCCTTATCGAAATTTGATCCGCTCTACCACGAAGCTGGCCCAGAAGGCCGATTAGTCGATGTCTTTCTCGATCAGTTGCACCTCTCTGAAGCGGTACCGCTACACTTGCCCACTCCAAAATCAAAAGCATTGCTGATCATCACCGACACCTTAATTGCCAATCCCGAACAGCAATATAGCATGCTCTATTGGCAGAAAAAATTAGGTTTAAGTAGCCGCACCATCGCTCGTAGATTCATTGATGAAACGTCGATAACTTACAGTCAGTGGCGACAACAAGCTAAATTATTGAGCGCTTTACAACGTATTGCGCAAGGTGATTCAGTGGCAAATATCGCTCAAGATTTAGGTTATCAAAGCCAGAGTGCATTTATCAGCATGTTTAAAAAAGCCTTGGGGAAAACTCCGGGCAAGTACTTTGCGCTCGACTAATTGGCAAACAAGACCCCAACGAACCTATTTCTGGATGAGAACTAACTGGACTCAACATACTCGGCCCAAGCTAACAGCAACTGCTGAAAATCCTCTATGCCACAGCTAGCCACCAGCCCTGAGGAATTATCGTTTAGCCCTTGCTCTGCATACTCATCGCTAAAGTCATCTTCCAGGTACTCATCCTCTACATCACTTTGAGTGACATCGTTTTCACTTTGCGGCTCCGCCATAGACTGCAAGGCGCTATTGGCACTGACTTTGGCCTGCTGTCGATCCAAGCTTAAATGAAACTCCCGACCTTGATACTCGTACTCGTAGAGCTGCCCGGCGATTAGCTGCCTGAGCACCGCTGATATTTTGCCTAGATCGGCCTGCTGGTTTTCACTCATCTCGATAGATAGCCAGTGAGCAAATGCTTCCGCCTCCATGTTTAAGCGAGCCTGGGGTCGATCATAATCATTTTTAAAAAAGCTATATTCCACTAGTTCGATCCCACTAAATGTTCTAAATCAGAACAGTGGCTGTACAGTGCAGCGATCTCAGCTAAGTACTGCTGATCCAGCGCCTCAAAACGACCGACCACTGGACTATCTATATCCAACACTGCCACCACTTTGCCGCGCTGCATTATTGGCAACACTATTTCCGCGTTCGATGCAGCATCACAGGCAATATGCCCGGCGAATTGATGAACATCAGCCACCCGCAGAATTTCACCGCTAGCAGCCGCACTACCGCACACCCCTTTAGCTAAAGGAATTCGCACACAGGCCACTTGCCCTTGGAAAGGTCCCAGCACTAATTCTTTAGCTCGTAAAAAATAAAAACCAGCCCAGTTAAGTTCAGGTAAGTTTTGATATAAAAGCGCGCTTAGGTTAGCGGCATTGGCGATATAATCTGTCTCACTGCCCAGCAGTGCCGCGGCTTGTTTAACTAATAATCGGTAAGTTTTAGCTTTTTCTTCAATACTCTGATGCACTATCTTAGCTTCTCTCAATTGTCTAACGTCGGATCTCAGCATAACGTGACGAGCCAAGGTAATACAAGGCAAAAACCGGCGAGATAGCCGAGTATATTAATCCTGAACCCGTGACCTCAAAGTTGATGTAGAGCGTGAGATATTGGTGTTACAGCACTCTTGAAATTTTAGCTGCAAAATCATATGCGCCTTGCATCCGATAGACAAATGCGGCCATGCATCAAACTCTAAGCTGCAACGACTATTTGTCGAGCCGTTGTAAAGCCAAGAATTTATGCCGGCGCCGCATCGAAGTCACTGCTTCAGTGCTGTAGCCGAACGATTTGATGATTTTCTATAAATCATTGATTTCATTAGTTGTGCGATATTTTCTTGAAGTCACATACCCTTCCATCGAGCCGACCTTTTTATCTAAATGGCGCAGTCTATCGCGAATTTCTTGTAATCTGCTGCTGATCGGCTGGCTGTAGTTAAAGACCTTATGCTCGCTCGTTGAGCTTGCTTTAGCAGTTAGCTGCTCTGGGCGATTATCAATCATGAATACTGCCACTACATAGGCAATCAGCGCCAACTGAAAGGTGAAGATAACCAAGCTGATAAATATCAGCCTCGCCAGCCAGGTTGGGATATCAACATAGTCGGCAAAGCCTGCGCAGACGCCTCCGATTTTACCTTTGTCGGTATTTCGGTATAGATTTCGATGATAGCCATTAGCTTTGTTTGGCCCATTTGGATCTCGATTTTTACTGCATCTCATGCGGTTTTCTCCTTGAGCAACAAAAGCTCGGTAACAGTTAGTGACTAACTGTTACGCCAGCCTTGATGCTGCTCATCTAAAATTGATTCGAGGTTATCAATACGTGCCGCTAGTTTTTCGATCGTCTGTAGCGACTCTTCGACCACTATTTGATCTTGTTCGGAAAGGCCCTTTTTTTCTTTGCTTTTACTCCAGTAGTGCAGGATTAGCCATAGCGGTGCCACTATGACTAAAAACACTAAAGTGGGGACAAAGATAAACAACATTCCTGACATATTGCCTCCTAAGACTTACTTTGTATTTTTGATTTTAGCGCTGCTAGCTCTTGTTCAATTTCATCATCTATGGCTAAACCTGCTATTTCTTCAGAGAGCGTCTGGTTACCGTGCCCCAGGTCATATGATTCTACCTCAGCTTCTAGCTCTTCTAAGCGCTGCTCGTATTGTTCAAATTTATCGAAGGCCTTATTCAGGGTTTCACGGTTAGTACGCTTGCGCACTTCCAGACGCGAACGGCCAGTTTGCTCTCTGACTAGCAGTTCTTTTTGCTTAGCGCGTGCGGCATCTAACTTAGATTGCAGCTGACCAATTTCATCACTTAATAAGGTTATTTGCTCTTCGATGAACGTCAGCTCTGAATTTCCGGCCTGCACCGCCTCCTCTGCTCTACGTTTTTCTATTAAGGCACCTTTGGCTAAATCCTCACGACCTTTATTAATCGCGAGCTCGGTTTTTTGCAGCCAATTCTGCGCCTCGGACTCCAGCGCTTTTACGCGGCGCTGTAGTTCTTTTTTATCGGCAATTATTTTTGCCGAGCTGGTTCTAACTTCTACCAAAGTGTCTTCCATTTCTTGAATCATTAGACGAATCATTTTCTTGGGGTCTTCTGCCCGATCCAAAAGAGAGGTGAGGTTTGCATTAACGATGTCTTGAAAACGTGAAAATATACCCATGATCTTTTTCCTTTTATTAGTGTCTGGCGGTTAATCTGTTTACGTAGCTATAGCTATAGCTATAGCTAAAGCTGTGCCAAGTTTTAATTAATAATCATGTTGTTGTTTTTAAAGGTTTAAATATATATCTTCAGATTCACAGTAATGTTTATATTCAGCTAACTCTCATTTAATAGCTTTTTTAACTAATTAATGGTTAATATAACCACATGGACAAACAAATGATTTTAGGCGAGTCAAACTTACTCGCTCAGGCACTGGAGCAATTAAGCGTTATTGCCCCCTTAAATAAACCGGTCTTGATCGTTGGAGAGCGCGGCACCGGCAAAGAGTTAATCGCTGAGCGGTTACACTATTTATCATCGCGTTGGCAAAAACCTTTCCTGAAAATAAATTGTGCGGCACTGAGCGATAGTTTATTAGAGTCAACCTTATTTGGTCATGAGGCAGGCGCCTTTACCGGTGCTATAAAAACCAGCAAGGGCTATTTTGAACGGGCCAATGAAGGCACTTTGTTTTTAGACGAACTCGCGACAGTCTCTACTCAAGTTCAAGAGAAGTTGCTGCGTGTTATTGAATACGGTGAATTTGAACGTTTAGCGGGGCAGCACACTATCGTGGCTGATGTGCGGGTGATCGCCGCCACCAACGCCGATTTAGTAGCGATGGCTGATCAGGGTAAATTCCGCGCGGATTTACTCGACCGGCTGGCCTTTGATGTAATCAACCTTCCCCCGTTGCGCTATCGTCCTGAAGATATTCCGATTTTAGCGGAGCATTTTGCGATCGCGATGAGCAGGGAGTTAAATCGAGAAGTTTTTTATGGGCTTTAGCCCGAGCGCCCACCGAGCTTTATTGGATTACCACTGGCCAGGAAACATTAGAGAGCTAAAAAACGCAGTACAACGCAGTGTTTATCGACAGCAAAATGCCGATATCGCTATCCAAGAAATTATATTGAATCCTTTTATAGCCCCCTGGAATCAATCGATAACAGAAAAATCCAGCGAAAAAACCGACCATCTAGCCGCAATCCAGCCCCCTGCTAAACCTGCGGTTAACGCAGCAGAGGTACAGCTTAAAAGTGGCGATCTTAAACAACAAGTAGCCGATTTTGAAATCCAACTGATTGGCAAAAGCTTAGCTAATCAACATTATCATCAAGCCAATACCGCCGCAGAATTAGGCATTAGCTACCATCAATTGCGGGCATATTTAAAAAAATATCCGCAGCTTTTAGCGCCATCTTAAGCTGTGTTTAAACAGCTAAAATATGACTCTGAATGAGATAGCGCTAAGGCTTTAGCGCTAACTTTGGGTGCTTGCGCTGCGGGTAACAAGTACGGCAAATTTCGCACTCCAAACCAAAACAACTGCGCGCCTGGCAATGCTCTCTAGCATAGTAAATTATTTGTAAGTGGATATCATTCCAACGCTCTCTCGGAAATAATTTTTTTAAGTCTAGCTCGGTCTGCTGGACATTTTTTCCCTTGCTCAACCCCCAGCGCTGCGCCAATCGGTGGACATGTGTGTCTACGGCAAAAGCGGGGTGGCCGAAAGCTTGGCTCATCACCACTGACGCCGTTTTATGACCAACTCCTGGCAACCTTTCTAAATCTGTAAAATTATCCGGGACTACTCCCGCATGCAACTCGACCAGCATGCCTGACAGCACACTAATAGCCTTAGATTTTTGCGGCGACAAGCCACATGGTTTGATAATGGCCTTGATCTCAGCAACTTCTACTTTGGCCATTTTAAAGGGGTTATCGGCGAGCTCAAACAGCGCTGGAGTGACGGTATTAACCCGAGCATCGGTGCATTGCGCCGATAAAAGCACCGCGATCAGTAAACTATAAGAATCCGTATGATCGAGAGGAATGGGTGGGCTGGGGTACAGCGCTTGCAGGCGCTGGTCGATGTACGCCGCTCGTTCTTTTTTAAGCATATTCAACCTGAAATTTAGCTTTTTACCTATTACAAACAGTGTAATATAGATAATTGAAATCAGAATTATACGCTATTACTGATGACGCTTCTCGCTAATTCAAGTTTGTTTTAGCAACGAGATCAATATTTATCCGCTGCTATTTTAACCAGTTCAGAACTACAATTTTAGATCGTCAAATTTAAAATTTGATCCATTATCGACCCTAAAAACTACCTGATTACCCATGAGACTCAGCCGACTTTATAAGAAACTATTTTTTCAGCATTATCATCAATTGGTTGCGATGAATTATAAGATGTAGCAGTATGCAGGGCAATTATCTTACGCAAGCGTTTTCTGCTATACCTATCGCCAATACTCGGGTTTGAGGGGTTTGGCCTAACCATAGCTGAAAGTGCTGGGCAATCAGCTAATCTTTTAAGTCCCTCCTCTGTGTCCTCTGTGACCTCTGTGGTAAAACTAATCTTTTAAAGTCTTTTTCAGCACCGAGATCCACAGACACTACCCTCCACAGAGAAAACCCTAACAGACTAGAAAGACCAAAGACTTAGTAAGACCAACAACCAAAACCCAAAGGGCTTTTTTCACCACAGAGGTCACAGAGGAGGGGCTTGGCCTAACCATAGCTGAAAGTGCTGGGTAATCAGCTAATCTTTTAAGTCCCTCCTCTGTGCCCTCCGTGGTAAAACTAATCTTTTAAAGTCTTTTTCAGCACCGAGATCCACGGACACTACCCTCCACAGAGAAAACCCTAACAGACTACAAAGACCAAAGACTTAGTAAGACCAACAACCAAAACCCTAAGGGCTTTTTTCACCACAGAGGCCACAGAGGCGCTTCGCTGCACAGAGAAAACCTTAAAATCAAGAAATTTAGAAAGACAACAATCTCCTAGCTCTTAATCTTTCCTGATTACCCATGAGACTCAGCCGACTTTATAACAAGCTATGTTTTAAGTATTATCATCAATTGGTTACGATGGATTATAGTAACTTCT
>ASZJ01000072.1 GCA_000416275.1 Osedax symbiont Rs1 | reverse complement strand
GAAATTTAGAAAGACAACAATCTCCTAGCTCTTAATCTTTCCTGATTACCCATGAGACTCAGCCGACTTTATAACAAGCTATGTTTTAAGTATTATCATCAATTGGTTACGATGGATTATAAGATGTAGCAGTATGCAGGGCAATTATATTACGCAAGCGTTTTCTGCTATACCTATCGCCAATACTCGGGTTTGAGGGGCTTGGCCTAACCATAGCTGAAAGTGGTGGGTAATCAGCTAATCTTTTAAGTCCCTCCTCTGTGTCCTCTGTGACCTCTGTGGTAAAACTAATCTTTTAAAGTCTTTTTCAGCACCGAGATCCATAGAGAAAACCCTAACAGACTACAAAGACCAAAGACTTAGTAAGACCAACAACCAAAACCCTAAGGGATTTTTTCACCACAGAGGTCACAGAGGCGCTTCGTTGCACAGAGAATACCTTAAAGTCAAGAAATTTAGAAAGACAACAATTCCTAGCTCTTAATCTTTCCTGATTACCCATCAGACTCACTCGACTTTATAAGAAATTATTTTTTCAGCATTATCATCAATTGGTTACGATGAATTATAAGATGTAGCAGTATGCAGGGTAATTATCTTACGCAAGCGTTTTCTGCTATATCTATCGCCAATACTAGGGTTTGAGGGGCTTGGCCTAACCATAGCTGAAAGTGGTGGGTAATCAGCTAATCTTTTAAGTCCCTCTTCCTCTGTGTCCTCTGTGGTAAAACTAATCTTTTAAAGTCTTTTTCAGCACCGAGATCCACAGACACTACCCTCCACAGAGAAAAACCTAACAGACTAGAAAGACCAAAGACTTAGTAAGACCAACAACCAAAACCCTAAGGGATTTTTTCACCACAGAGGTCACAGAGGCGCTTCGCTGCACAGAGAACACCTTAAAATCAAGAAATTTAGAAAGACAACAATCTCCTAGCTCTTAATCTTTCCTGATTACCCATGAGACTCAGCCGACTTTATAATAAACTATGTTTTCAGCATTATAATAAATTGGTTACGATGAATTATAAGATGTAGCAGTATGCAGGGTAATTATCTTACAAAAGCGTTTTCTGCTATACCTATTGCCAATACTAGGGTTTGAGGGGCTTGGCCTAACCATAGCTGAAAGTGGTGGGTAATCAGGAAAAACTATACCGTTACTCCCGTGAATATATTCCCTCCCTCTTCATACATAACAACTTTATTTCGGCCTGATTTCTTAGCTTGATATAATGCCGAATCTGCAAGGCACAGCAATTCAGCCAAATCGTAATTACCATCACTCATCGCAATCCCCATACTAACGGTATATTCAATGATGTGCTGTTGTGTCTTAAAAGTCCCACATGACAACATACTGCGCAATTCGTTGGCGTAATGCTCAGCATCACCCGCATTGACATTATTGAGTAACAATACAAATTCTTCGCCACCTATTCTAGAAAAAATGTCACCTTGGCGAATCCTGATCGATATTGAATCACAAAATAACTTCAATACTTGGTCGCCAATACTATGTCCATGTTGATCATTTATTTTTTTAAAGTGGTCTATGTCTAGCATGATTACCGCAACTTGTGTTGCTTCACGCTTATTGACGCCAAGCAATAAAGGTCCGGCCTCCATCAAGTATTTCCTGTTATGGGCCCCGGTTAAAAAATCCTTTAAAGTTAAGCTCTTCAATTCACGATGATATTGATCCATTCTCCTATTCATATAATAAAATGAAAAAAACAATAGAATTAAATTAAGTACTAAAATCCCGGGAATAGCCAAAGCATGGTTGGAACGTTGAGCTTCTAAATTGCTGATTTCTTGTTGATACCTCTTGTGCACCAGGCTTATTACTTTTTCAATCAAGGCCACTAAATTGAGGTTTAGGCTGGTATATTCTCTAGTCGTAAGCTTATTATTTATTGGGATAAATGTTCTATAGCCCTTTAATTGCCGCTCTTTATTTACAATTGAAATTCGCTCTAACTCTCTTAAACGAAATTCGCTATCAACTATCTGTTTTATGAGTCTTTTTTCATTCGAGACGAAAGGCTGGTAGGCTGTATGAGAGGTGCTTTTTACAGGTAAATTAATGTTATAAACTAGCCTGATTTTTTTTTGTCTAAGGCGATGGTACTGTTCCAGATAACTCAGTTCAGAGCTGCTAATGTATTGTTCTGCAAAAAATGACAGGCTATCGGTGCGTGAATGGTATTGATTCAATTTGGTTACCAGCCACAGCCTCTTATTCTCGGTTTTTTGAGCTTGAATATTGATTTTATAAAATTGATAACCAAGGAAAGTACTAAAGATGATAATCAGCACTAGTATCCACTGAAATATTTTGAAGGAGAGCTTAAAAGATACATATTTTGTCATGAGTTTTTATCCATAAAAACATCAATAAAACTTAAAAACGAAAGCAGCTATCGATAATTAACGGTATTTTTACCGGATATGTTAGCTTATTTAATTTTTTAAATTCTCCCTAATCTAATCCTAAATCCGTGCTCATAAACAACAAAGAAGCGCGAAGTGTCGGCGCTACGATCGCATTTACATATCTTAACCGCAGCCGAAAGTTTAGAGCGAAGTTTTTAAACCGTTATAGAGCTTGGAATTCACTAAAGCCACTGCTGGAGTGGCTATCGTTGTATTGCATCGTTTAGTCAAATAATCGCTAATGACTTCCCTGGTAAACACTTGATATGTCAGGATAGCGACTGCATGAGGAAATGTACGGATAAACAGCGGTTCACCATGCTCATTTATATCGATCAAACCCGCTATTTCACTGAGCTTGAGTAAAACTCTGCTGAGCGGCTAAAACTGTGCCTACGTTTGGACTACCTGGTCTTGTCTTGATTCGCGATATTAGGCAGTGGCCTGAGCTTATTTTGTTTAAAAACATCAACAGTATGCTCTTTTGTGCTAAAAACAGCTATTGGAAACAACATTATAGGATTTTTACGTACAACCTTATACGGAGGCATCACTGCGTATAGAACGTCACTATATCTAAGTTGCCATGCTCATCTACCACTGACAATTGATATTTGCCGCGCTTCTTTAGCGTAAAATTTAACCCGCGACGAGCCCGCCGTGCCCCTAAATACTTGCCGTTTAAATACCATGATTTAATGCCACTACCACCGGCAGACGAAGCCAGCAAATTTAAGCTCAGTGCGTGATCTGCACCCCTAGGATTAAAATGATAAATACTCTGTTCAGGGATAGAGGTGATAGAGATTGCCTGCTGTTCAGCCATTATTCCCGAGCAGCCTAACGAGATAGCGGTTAATTGCGCTGACCTTCGCCACTTGTGGGGGATCCACGGCTCTAGCGAGACTGGCCAGACGGCTTTGTTCTCTTTTAGTAATTCACCACCATCACAGCTTGGCTCTACCCGCTCTCCCTGAGCGTTGTACCAAAACGTTTTAAGCAGCGCATGCTCTGACAAGGTCGCAGGATAGGTGTCATTTAAAATCCAAGCTTCCCTCCTTTCATGGCAGTTATTTTTACGATTGTCTAGATGCTCCTCACTTGAACCTAACGGCCAACATATTGTCGCCAATTGCACTGAATCGGGCTTTTTTAGCAATTGCCGATTGGCGATCGATTTAAACACCTTAAATAGTAGCGGCGCTGCCGTATGCCGCCCAGAGATCCCCGGAGAGGAACTGGAATCAGGCCGACCCACCCACACCCCAATTGTCCATTTTTTGGTGACACCCATTGCCCAAGCTTCCCGGTAGCCATAACTAGTACCGGTCTTCCAGGCCAGCGGCCAATTATTTTCCACGCGCTGTCGACGGCCAATTTTCTGCGGGTTTATCGCCAACATTTTCCAGGTGATCCACGCCGCTCCAGGACTCAGCAAATAGCGCTCTACTTTTTTTTGCTTTTTAGTGAGTCTAGGTTTAATAGTTATGCCCGATCTCGCCAGCGCCGAATAGGCTGCGACTAGATACTCGAGCTTAGTTCCCACGCCGCCCAAGACCATCGATATGTTTGGTTTTTTAGCGCCTGCACCGATCAATTTCAAACCTGCAAACTGTAATCGAGCGGCAAAAAATTCCGGCTCTAAGCTCTCTAGCACTTGCACCGCAGGAATATTTAATGAGCGTTGCAATGCCTGAGTCACGCTAACCGGACCGTTAAACCCACCGCTGAAGTTTAGCGGTCGGTAGGCTTTATTATAGCGTGGCGCATCTTGCAGCAGTGACTGTGAATGTAATAACCCTTGATCCATCGCTAATCCATACAAAAATGGTTTTAATGTCGAGCCAGGAGACCTAACTGCCTGAATCATATCTACATGGCCAAAGCGTTGCGTATCTAAAAATTTTGCCGAGCCGATATAACTGCGCACCGCTCCGCTGCTGTTCTCCATCACCATCACAGCAGTGGATAACCCTGTTGCCAGCTGGCTTGAGTAATCGTCGACCAGAGCTGCTAGCAGACGCTGCATTTCAATATTAATTAATGTCTGTATTTTTTCACATTTTTGACAGGCTTTTTTAAGCCGTCTTGCAAGTAGCGGCGCTAGCAGCGGCGATTTTTGCGACAGAGAAAAAATCGGCTCTTGGATCGCGTCAGCAACACGTTTTTTCGACCAAATATTTAACGCTAACATCCGCTTTAGGACTTTATCCCGCGCTTGCTTTGCAGCCTCTGGATGGCGATCGGGACGCCAGCGACTCGGCGCTTGTGGCAAGACCGCTAACAGCGCAGCTTCGGCATCGCTAATTTGATCGAGGGGCTTGTCAAAATAGCTCATACTTGCGGCTTGTACGCCAATGATGGTGCCTCCAAAAGGGGCTAGATTGAGGTATAGATTTAGGATTTCTGCTTTCGAATAGTGCCACTCTAGCTGCAGCGCCCGCAAAACCTGATGCACTTTACCACCGAGGCTTCGCGAGTGCGGCGCCAGCAACCTCGCCACTTGCATGGTTAGGGTTGAGCCCCCTGAGACAATTTTATTACTGCTGAAATTTTGCCAACTAGCACGCACTATGGCTAGCGGGTTGACTCCGAAATGCTGATAGAACCAGCGGTCTTCGTAACCGAGCAGCAAGGTCAAATAATTCTCTGCTACTTGAGAATTATCAATAGGGTAGCGCCACTGTTGACGTGCATTACTAAAGGCTCTTAAGACCTCCCCTTGATCCGCAAGCACTACGGTGCTGAACGAGCGTTGTCTGGGGATTGGATAGTAGTGATCCAACAGCAGCAGGCCTAACACCAGACTTACACAAAATATGCACAGACCTTTAACCAGCATAATTTTGCCACGCGTTTTTAGCACCCGCTAGCTGCTCTGTTGTTCATTACCTAGGTAAAACCTTTAGCATTCCTGAAGATTCGCCTTGATGACGAATTTCAGGTCGATACATATCTTCAGCGAAGGTCGGTGGTATTTGGTAGTCACCTGCAGACACCGCACGTACTAAGTAATAAATTTTGACCTTGGTCCGCGGTAAATCTAAGGCCATGACAAATCTATCATCGCGATATTCCTGATACTCAACCGGCAAACCGTACATTAATTCAGAGATCGAGGTTCCCATCACTTTTAGATTACTTTGGTCGTAGCTATCCGCTAAATTTTGGTTTTCTATTTCCAAACCTGCAGGTAGTAAGTCCACGATGATCGCATGCCGCAAGTGCTCTTGTGCCGTCACTAGTAGTTCAACGATTAATTTTTCACCGCTGCGAATCTGAGTATCAGTAAAAGGACGTCCCTCAATATCATAATAGTTTCGCTGCACTTGGATGCGGTTACTGATCGGTTCAGGTGCAGTTTTTTGATAGCCTGACACCCGCAAATTGACATATACCGGCATGTCGCCTTTATTTTGCAAGCTGACAGAGTGCTGCAAATCATCACTGCCTAAAACTAACTGCAAGCGTTGTAGCTGCTGATCAAATTGCTGACTATCAACCTCCCAAGCTAGCTGCATATTCGAACCTTGTTGCGCTTGTAACTCCCGGCCAATTAAGAATAAAGCATTGCGCTCTTGAGTACTTAACCACTGCCTGCCTTTTAACTCATCAACCAGTGCTAATAACAGTGGTCGCCACAGGCTAATATCCGCTTTTGCCTCTAATAGCCAAAAACCAGACAGCGCCAGATCTCTAACTTTAGATGAGTAATAAATATGCCCCTCTGCAAAATCATCAACGTCAGCTACCGCCTCTCTGATAGCACTGTCTGCACGTTTATGATCACCCGCTTTTTGCAGTGCCAAGCCCAATTGTAATAGCGCCATTGGCGTAGCATTCGAAGTTCTTCGATCATAGAGATTGCGCAGCGTCGAAAGAGGCGCTTGATTGTATCTAGACAAGACTTGAGCGGCATAGGCGCGTACCGCAAACTTCGTTTCGCTATTCACTTCTCCATGATAGCTGCTAATTTTATTCGGACTACGCAAGTAGATAGCTACGCGCTGCATGGCCTTTTTTAAATTATCGGCCGGCACTTGGTAACCAGATTTTTGGGCGCGCAGTAAAAAATCTAACACATAAACCGTTAACCAGTGCTCTTCAGGACTCTGATTAGACCAGAGACCAAAGCCTCCGCTCCCTCTCTGCATTGATTGCAAACGTTGTATAGCCAAATTTATCGCACGATTTCTCGCCTGTGCATCACTGCCTTTAATGCCCAACTTTAATAATAGCTGATCATTGCTATACAACTGTGGAAAAACCCCGCTAGTGGTCTGTTCTAGACAGCCGTATGGGTAAGCTTTCAGCGCTCGTAAATGACTGGCGATATCTAGCGGCGGCTGGCTGGCAACATTTAACTGTCCTTTGACTCCCTTAGAGACCAGCTGACTAAACTCTTTAGCGCTAAGCGAGAGTTTCTCACCTTTGCCGAGTGCTGTCTGCCACTGTAAATTGGAGATTGACCATGCGGGCTTGATCGTAAGCTGCCAGTGTCGCTTGAGCGTAACCGGCTCTGCTGAAGGCGCCACCAGCACATTGCTTAAACTTAAATCGATCGCCACGGTCTTGAATTCAGCACTGGCTTGCACGGGGAAATACAGTACTTTTTTCTGCCCTTTAGCCAGCTGGATACTCAGCGTTTTCTGCTGGCTATTTTCGCTATTTTCTGCCACTAAGTGCAAGCCGGTTGCCAGCACTAAATTAAGTTCAATTGCTTGCGCACTATTCGAGACGTTGTTCAGATCTATAGAAAATAGTGACTTATCTCCCGCCCGTAAAAACCGGGGTTTGTTTAATTGCGCGACGATCGGATCGGCCACTTGTAAATCTTTTTCTGCTGAGCCAAAGCTCTGTGCCGAAAAGGCCACCGCCATTAAGCGCAATCGACCATTAAAATCGGGTATCGATAGTTTAACTTGAGCATTCCCCTGCGCATCAACCTCGACTACGCCCGAAAATAGCGAGACTATTTGCACATCCGGATCAGTGGCACCGTTTTGTTCTACATCACCATCGCCACCAAACTTTATGGTCGCTAACACGCCTTTATCTGCTGCGATCAGATCAGCGTAACTGTCCCTGGCGATCACCGAATAAGCGCGCTGCTGAAAAAAGCCGCTAAAGGGATCTGGCGTGTTGAATTTCGATATATTCAATACACCGACATCCACTGCCGCTAAGGTTACCTGCACTTTGCTGGGCAGCTTAGCAGCCGGCGAACCTTCTTCGCCCTGCTTAACTGACACTTTGATAGGTACTGTCAGTTCGGTATTGGGACGAATTTCAGTCGCTGAATTAATCTCAACCTGTAACTTCCGCGCTTCTCTATCCAGCCTGAGCGGTATCACTCCCATCATTCTTCGAGGTAATTTTTCTGCTCTACTTTGACCGGGTTGGATCAATAATACCGAGACGTATAAGTTGTGTTCGCTCCATTCTTGCTGCACTGTAAATGTAACTTTTCCGCCCTCTGCGGGAATATCGATCAGCTGTCTATGTAACGCCTTATCAGACTCAACCAGCAAATAACCCCGACCCGCCGCCGGTGCTTTTATTTCAACGCTGACAACATCGCCGACTTTATAGCGCTGTTGATTAAGCGCCAAACCGATTCTATCGGGACGGCCCGCCATTACGGTCTCATCTGCACTCCAGCCCGCTCTAAACTTATAGCCAGTAACTAACTTGGTCGCTGGATTAAACACTTCTAGACGATAGTGCCCCCAATCAACCGGCAACGACAATTGCTGCCCCTGCCCCGCTTTTAAGTCAATTACTGAGTTGAAGACGCTATAGTGACTTTCCGTGTAATCGGATTTCCAGCCTTCGCTGCTAGTGTAGCGCCAGTGATAGTCTCGTCTCTCTCTGATCAGAGTTATTTTTAATCCCTGCGCCGCTAGCTTTTTCTGACCTTCGCTGAGAATAATTTCAAAAGTCGCGCTACTGTCATAAGGCGCAGTATCATCGGCAAACAGCGGTCTAATACCGACTAAATTTTCGCTGGGCAACGCATAGCTACTAACGGCCCTGCTAACAGGACGACCGCCGCTATCTAATAAACTTGCGAACAGTTTTATCTGTAGAGGGGTCGCTGCTTTTCGCACCTTAGTGGCAAACGTAAACTTATATTCACCTTGGCTATTCAGCTTTATGTCGCCATTTTGACTGCGATTATTAAACGCGGTTTGCTGTGGGTTGGCAAAGTGATACTCTGCAAAATTTTTGAAAGGATGTGCGGCGATACTGGTAATCACTTCGCTCTGCAACGTATTCTCGGCTGCGGGAGCACCGTACAAATAGCTGCCATTAACTTGGACATTGAAATCTTGGTCAGCTTTTAGGTATTGCTCAGTGACTAATTCTAGCTCCATTCGCTCGGGCAAAAACTCTTCAACTTGAACATCATATCTAGTATCAGCCTGCCCTGGAATACTGGCAATGATCGACCATTGACTAGTAGCTGCGTCCTTTGGCAGCTGCCATTCACTAATGTAATAGCCTAGCGCATTAGCTGTTAGGCGCTGTTCACTGGCTATTTTTCCATCGGGTTGCTGCAGCTTAAAGGTTATCACCTGCGCAGGCATTAGCTGACCATCGCTATCTCGTAGTAACGCGCTGATCCGCATCAATTCGCCCGGGCGGTATAAATCCCTCTCGGCGAAGAAGAACAAACGCTGGGCCTTATTTTCGATCCCTGAAACCGGAAATTCAGACAGGTCTAACGTCGGCCCAAAGAGCCTAACAATCGCTGTATGGCCACCTTGGGTCGCTAATAAAAGGCTCGCCTTATCCAACTTGTATTGCTCAAAACTAGCCGCGCCCTTGGCATCGGTAAACTGTTCGTCGAGTTCTTTGCCCGATGCATCAAGCAGCCGTAAACGGACTTTGGATTTAGGTTCAGCGGTTGCTAAACTATTGACGTTAACATCGGTTTTATCGGGGTATATGCGTAAATGGATTCCTAAATCGCTGCTGGCAAACCACGTCGATGGATAAGAATATCGGTACTCACCGGTCTTGCGCATGATCGCAACGTAAACTCCTTGCTGCTGTAGCGGAGCGATGTCTTTAATCGGTAGATAACTAGTTGCAGTTTGATTCTTATGTAATTTTAAATCGAATCTGGCAGTATAAACCAGTTCAAGATTTTTTATATATGACTCTATTTGCCAAAAATTTTGCTGTCCACGACGGGTATTATTCGTTAAAAAAGCCACTAATAATTTGTCTGGTATGCGATAAAAATCGACGTCTACATCCCCGGCATTAACAGAGATAACCGGCAGCCCATCCGCCAGGGTGTCCGCTAATAAATTTCCATTTCCAGCGAAGCCAAGCATCGGCGTGATAGCATCCACAGTAATTGTGCTACTTTTTCCACTATCCAGCAATTGCCAATCAACCAGCGGCAGACCTTTTTTGACGCTGATATTATAGGAGTGCTCTGGCTCTATATTGGTAAAATATAGCGTTTCACCTTTGTCATCAAGAATCCAGCTACCGGTTACACTTGCACCGCTCTGCTCTTCAATATTTAGCCACTGATCTAAGTTAATATCTCCTTTCACCGGCATTGAAAAAGTAATCGCGGCGGCAATTCTACCCTCAATACTTTGCACGCTAATATCTAGTACTCGGTTAGGAGCAACTTGGCTTGCTGCTAATAGTGATGGGCCGGCCAACGCACTTAAAAACAACAGCGCGCTAACCACGATTGCCGATACAACTCTCATACATTACTCCATGAATAAAAACACTGAGACCTCTGCATAACTACAGTCACGGATTCAGGTACTACTTAAGTTTTAGATCGAAATTCGTACAGTATCCTAAGAAAAATAGCGAAGGATTATCTTCAGCAATCATTTTTCACTTAAGATATTTTTTCTGACTCATCTTGCACCATCAACATAAAAAACAGCACTGAAAAAATCGCACTCACCACCATACAAACCACCATCGGAGTCGCTGTGCCATTGTGAAAATAGCCGACGATAAAAGTGATGGCTGCCCCTAGTGATATTTGCATAAATCCAGCTAAACCCGAGGCTGTCCCCGCTAATTTAGGCACAGCACTTATCGCCCCCGACATACCATTGGGGATAGCAATACCATTAGAACAAGCGACTAGTGACATTGGAATAAACAGGTAGGCGGGATGATCATAACCGATATAGCTGAAATAAATAAGCACGCAGATGCCCAGTGTCAAAACTACACTCGACATTTTCAACATTAACCGCCCGCAGAGCCGAGTGGCAAAACGTCCGGAAATAAAGTTACCTGACATATACCCGCACGAGACCATTATAAAGTAAAAACCGTATTCACTCGGCTGCAAACCTAACACCTTGGTGGCATAAAAGGGAGCGCCGGCAATAAAGGCAAAGAACACCGCCGAGCCAAAGGATGTGCCTAGCACATAGCCTAGATACTGCCGCTGCACGATTAACAGCCGGTATTTAGCGATAATATTACCCAGTTTCATGTCTGCAACTAGCTGATGGTTAGTCTCGTGCAGTTTATTAAAACTCAACATAAACACCATCAAACCCAACACTGAGACCAAATAGAAGCTGGCGCGCCAACTTGACCACTGATCTAAGTACCCGCCGATAATAGGGGACATCATCGGCGCGATTGCCATAATCATGGTCATGTAACCGAGAATACTGGTCGCCTTATTTTGATCGTACAAATCGCGAACCATCGCTCTGGTTACCACTAGCCCCGCACAACCACCTGCCGCTTGAAAAATACGGCCGATAATCAACTGTTCAATATTAACGGCAAAAGCACAGCTAAAACTTGCCACTATATAGACCGCGACGCCGGCTAAGATAATTGGCCTGCGGCCATACTTGTCTGATAGCGGCCCTAAAATAAGCTGCGATAAAGCGGTGGCCACTAAGTACAAGGTAAGGGTTAGCTGCGATATATCATAACTGGTACGCAAAGACTCAGTGAGATTCGGCATCGATGGAAGGAAAATATTTAAGGCGACAGGCCCCAGCGCTGACAGCATGATGAGAATAGCGATGTGCGGCTTAATAACAGCCGAATTTTGAGTGTTCATTGGCCCTCGATAATTTGTCACGGTAAACTATAGATGTGATTAGATAGCGTCGATGAAAAAAATTCGCCAACCCAGTGTTGACAGATAAACAATTGGATTTGCTCAAAGATTACTCTAATGTTGAGCATCAATATATAGCCGCGCTATGAATATTTTTGCTGCTCGGTCAATTAACCGCGTAGCTCACTTGCGCAAATAGCGCCGCTAGAGAAGCTATCCTAAGCTCATCGAAAAACCATAGAGCGGCACGTTAGATGACGCTGGCTAGTCTCGGGAGCGCACTCGAATACCTTGCTGGGTAAAATTTAATTGCATTTTTCTGGAAAACTGATCGACCAATATATTCAGCACCGCGGTGATAAACAGCAGCGCAAAAGCGCGATCAAACCGCAGATCCTCAAAGGCGGAATCTATATAAAAGCCTAATGTCATAACACCTAACACCCCTAAAATAGCGCTTTCTCGGAGAATTATCTCGGCGCGATACATCAGTAGTGAGATAAAATAAGGGTATATTTGCGGTAGTATTTTATACAGATAGTCACTAAAACCAGTCGCTTTACGCAGGTACTTTTCCTCTAGATTACGCTGTAATAAAAAGCTAATTAAAGCACTATTGTGCATCGACAGCGCCACTACCGCCGGCAGCATAGAGGGACCGATAATCAGCAGTAGCACGAATGCCAATATGTACTCGGGAGTGGAGCGTAAAATCAGTAATAAGCTATTGGCAATCTTTTGCATTAACCAGTACTGATCAATACTGGCAATGATACTAATCATTACCACGCAACTGACAGCGGTCGCGGCAATCGCCATCATTGATAACATCAAGGTATTGAAGATTCCCGCCACACCTTGACTCATAAACAGTGCAGCAAACCACTGGCTGTAGTGATAAATAATCGACAGTACCGACAACCCTTCGCCAAGCACTACTCTTGGCCAAATATCACTGCTAAAAAACCGATAAATATTTTCACTGTCATTGACAAAATCGCTACTGGGTAACACATAGATAGCGATGCTTAAGTACAAAGGTAGCAAATACAATTTCAGCCAGTATTTGATGCTGGCGATTAATAGGTAGAATGCAATTAACAACGCTCCTGCGAACGAGTAATCGGCCTGTTTAAATGCGGTTTCTAAATGAAAGCCGATAGTCGGCAAACCGACGAAACCCAGCACCGCACTAGTGCGAATGCCGCACTCAAAACGATAGCGTAAATACGATTGCATTTTCGGTAGGGTTTGCGGTAATTGGACGTATAGAAAGTAGCTAATTTTGCTGCGTTTGATCTGGCTCAACTGGGTGATTTTCACCTGGGACTGCTGGTAAATATCATGGAAAACTCGGGCAAAGGTACAAGCGTAGGGGATCGCTATAGCTAAGATAGCCGTGGTGACAGACAGGCCGAATATCTGCAAGAAAATCAGCGCCCAAAAAAGTTCATGAATAGCGCGAAAAAAGGCACAACAGAGTCGAACTAAGTAGTGCTCGTAGCATAGCGACAGCAGAAAACCGGCAACCACTGACACACTCACCCCAATTAAAGCCACTGCAACGGTATACAACAGGTCTAAGAGCAAGCTCTGCGGGTTGCTAACGCTGGGAGTGAATAGGCCCTGTAACATCAATTGCAAATGCAACCAAGGCTCTGAGGCATGCACCTCCACATCCGCAAAGAAGCTCACCAGCAATCCGGCAGCCAGTATTAGCAGACTAAAATTTCTTAACCTTATGCCATCGCTACTGACACTCTTAGCAGGATGGCTAAAGGCGCCGTCATGGGACTGGTGGCTGTTTGAGTTTGGATGACGAGAGTGTTTTTTAAAATTAAGCATCTTAACTACAAATACAACTGATCTAAATCATCGATGCAGAGCTTGGCGGCCGGTTTGTCTATGGCTATTTTTCCGGCTTTAAGCCCAACTATACGATCGAAGTACTGCAGGGCTAGATGCCGATCATGCAAGGCGATGATACTAGTTTGGTGGCTGTTTAAGATCACTTCAAGGACTTGCTGCGCCTTGAGCGCGTCCAAATTCGAGACCGGTTCATCACCTATAAATACTGGTTTTTGCTGATAGCAGGCCCGCGCGACGGCAACTCGCTGCTGCTGCCCACCCGAGAGTTTATTGACTGAAATATGCAGTTTATCCTCTATAGCCAACTGCCGAGCAATCACCGTTATTTTTTGCAGCGCCCGCGGATTAGGCTTTAGTAAATTCAGCAAATTTTGCAGCGCAGTATGCTCAGCCAACTTAGCTAAATATATATTATTATAGCAACTCAGCCCGAAAATCAGCTGCCGATCTTGCACGCAATAAGCGCTTTGGTCCGGTTGCTGGGCATAGAGTACATTTAATAAGGTTGACTTACCCGCCCCGCTTTGGCCGACAATCGCCACTTTTTCGCCCTGTTCAATCGACAGGCTAACCTCCGCTAGCACCGACTGATCAGGGTAGCTGAAAGAATAGTCTGTCAATTTAAATAAATGGCGCATCAGAGTTTACGGCTGCAGCAGATCGAGGGAGATGGCGGTTTTTTTGATCGCTGCGTAATCTTGATTCTCGGCCTTGATAAAACCGCTCCGTGGAAACTGCTTCAACAGCTGTGGGTCTTTAATAGCAAGCAGTGCGCGCTGTACTTTGGCGGCAAAACCCACCCCAAATTTGCTGTCCAGATCGCCGCGAATGGTCCATTGATAATCGGTATACTCCGGGGTTTGCCAAATGACTTGGACTTTTTTAAGATCAATTTTCCCAGCGTCCAACATGCTGTGCCACACTTTGTAATTAACTACCCCAACCTGATAAGCTCCCGCTGCCACTTGAGTAATCGTCAAACTGTGATCGCCGCTAAAACCTACTGTTTTAAAAAGCTCTTTAGGCGCAGCTTTTAAAGCTTGGCGGATATAATATTCTGGCATCAAACGCCCAGAGGTAGAACCTTTGCTGCCAAAGGTAAATGTTTTATTGATAATACCTAGCGGAAAATCTTTAGTCGGGGCAATATTGACACTGTGATGAGCGATAAAATAACTCTTGAATTTGGTGTCTTCAACCCCTTGCGCAATCGCCTGAGAACCCCGCACAAGCTGCCGCGCACGCACTCCTGACAAGCCGCCAAACCAGGCCAGTTGTACTTGATTGTTACGAAAGGCAGTAATTGCAGCGGCGTACGACTTCACTGGAATATAGTTAACTTTTACCTGCAGAGTTGCCGATAAATAATCTGCAACTTGCTGAAACCGCAACTTCAACTGCTGTTGATCCTGATCGGGAATAGCGGTAAAGGTCAGCACTGGCGCTTTATTATCAACAGCACTATGCGCACCAGTAGAAATGATTGCTATTAGGCAGTACCAAGAAAAAGTAAAAGATCTAAACAACATGTCGAGGAGCCACTAGCTAAAAATCGCACATCATAGCAGATCGCTATAATAGAGTATTAGTGTTTCTACTGACTAGCCTACTTATCTGCTATCTATTTCAAGCCCTATCTATCTCAAGCCCTATCTATTTCAAGCCCTGTCTATCTCAAGCCCTGTCCACCTCACCCAATTTAATCGACTTTTACTCGTACCTAGCAGCATCAGCACCCGACCACTGATTGAGTGGATGAGCAATAGAACACCCAAGTGTCAATCCGGCTAGCGGCCATGCACTATTATTTATGAGTTGATTAAAAGTTTAAATTGTTTTTATCGAAGATTGTTTATATAACATTAGTCAATATATGGTTTTTCACTAACTAATTGCAGCCCTGTAACATCTGCAGTGCAGTTAGCAGTTACTAGCCACCTTTAACTACCAGAGCGCACCCGTGACAACTCGCTGAGCGATCATTACTCAGCATCATCACTTGCTGATTTTTAGAACTTAAGCATGGAGTTTCAGTATAGGGGAGGCTATATCAAAGCACTGTCGGATCGAGAATTTTCGCCCATCCAACGACTCGTTTAGCTGGTTGTCTCGCAATTTATTCACAACAAAAATAAAGGAGTTTAAATGTCATCTCAAATAATTTTACCTCGTATTCTGCAAGTTGGAGAAGGTGCTAGCAGGGCTATTCCGCAGGTATTAGCTAGTTTAAACTGCAAGAAACCGCTGATTATCACCGATAAAATGATGGTGCAACTAGGCTATGCCGATGCTATCCAGCAGTTGCTTACAGACAATTCTATCCCCTCAGATATTTTCGATGACACTGTCCCTGAACCTACAGTAAGTTCTATTCAAGCGGGTGTTGAAAAAGTTAAGCATGGCAATTATGACAGCATCATCGCACTCGGTGGTGGCAGCCCTATAGACAGCGCAAAAGCGATTGCGATCTTAGGTAAGCTCGGCGGGGAAATGCAAGATTACAAATTTCCGCGCATCGTCAGCGAAGCGGGCCTACCCATCATTGCCGTACCGACCACCGCGGGTACCGGTTCAGAAGTGACCCGTGTCACCATTATCACCGAAGAGCGCAGCGGCGAAAAAATGCTCTGTGTCGGAGTCGGCTTTATGCCGACTGCCGCGCTGGTAGATTACGCTTTAACTTTATCGCTACCTCCGCGAACCACTGCAGATACAGGCATTGACGCTCTGACCCATGCAATGGAAGCCTACGTCAGTAAAAAAGCCAATGCCTACAGTGATATCCAAGCACTGGCGGCGATGCGCTTAATCGCCCCTAATTTACGGACCGCTTACACCGATGGCAGCAACCATAAGGCGCGTGAGGAGATGATGCTGGGGTCAACGCTAGCCGGAATTGCCTTTTCTAATGCCTCAGTTGCACTCGTACACGGCATGAGTAGACCAATAGGCGCTGCCTTTCATGTCCCTCATGGCTTATCAAATGCAATGTTGCTCCCAAGCGTCACCGAATTTTCGATAGCTGGCGCTGCAGAAAAATATGCACAGTGCGCAAGGGCGATGGGGGTCGCCGAGCAACTAGACTCTGATCAATTGGCCAACCAAAAGTTACTGCAAGAACTACGGGCGATCAATCGTGATCTTCAAGTACCTACGCTTGCAGAATTTGGCGTAGATAAAGCCGAATTTATGGCGCTGTTGCCAAAAATGGCCGAACAAGCACTAGCTTCTGGATCGCCAGCCAACAACCCAATACAACCAACCACTCAGCAATTAATCGATTTATATCGACAACTTTGGTAGGTATAGAGTTTTTAGCTATAAGCTATAAGTTTTGAGCTATAAGCTATAAGCTTGATAGCCCACTTAGACGATCTCTAGTGAGTGTTAACGGCAGCTGGCCTGCCGAGCATTTCTGATAAGCATTTGATTATCCACACACAGCAAGTTGAATAATCCCATATTCGCTTGCTGGTACCAAGTCCGTCTGGCAATACCTGCCATCGCTATCGCCTAAATATTGCTCATCATAAATCAAGCTAGAGTGCTCTTGCAGCTACACTGGAAGTACTATTTTTACGCAGGTTCCCCTGCCGACTTCACTGCTAATACTCAACTGTCCGGCGTGCGCTTCGACAATTAATTTACACAAGTACAGTCCTATCCCAAAACCTCCGGTATCACGGGTTCTTGAGGGGTCTGCTCGATAGAAAGGTTCGGTGACATGCGCTAGATCTTGTGCGGCGATTCCCGCGCCATAATCGATCACCTTTATTTGTATTTGTCGCTCGCGAAAACTAAGCTGTACACAGGGAGCTGGCAGCGACGCACCACCGTGACAAATTGCGTTGGCAATGGTGTTTCGCATCAGTAAACGAATACGTTTTTCATCTAGCTCAAACAGCGGCAATTCAGTACTTTGTAGTATTTCTAAGCTGACCTTATTGGCCGGTAATTCATCGATAACGCTGGCAATCAACTGCTCTAACTCAACCGGGACTCTGTTTAAGATAGCGTGCGGAGTATTGATTCGCTCGGTCTCCAAAATATCGGTGATCAGCGTTTCCATCTCCATTAAATCTTCTTCTAAACGGGCTTTATTGGTGGAGTCTGGCAGCATTTGCGTCGCTATTTTTGCCCGGGTGAGAGGTGATCTTAATTCATGGCTCACCGCCAATAGCAGTTGCCGTTTGGCATCCAACATCTGCGTTATATCCGCCGCCATTTTATTGATGCTCGACGAGAGTTCTCCCAAATCATTATCCTGTCTAACCGGCACTTGATAATCCAACTGCCCACCGCCCATTTTTTTCACCCCGATTTTTATATCCTGAACGGGCTTTAACATTCTTCTCAACTGCCAAAAACTAATCCCTAGAATGAGAAAAAGAAACAGTAATGACCAGAAGCCGATGCTGGATGCCTGCTCGGTTTTTCCATGGTGAGACAATTCAAAATAAATTTGATACTGATCTATTTGACTGCGCATTATCATCCGGTTGTCACTTTCACCGAACATCACAATTTGACCTTTTTGCTGTAGTTTATTTAAGTAATTATTACCTTGGTGACGCCATTTATTCTGCCGGCTTTCAAATTTAATTTCTACTACATCTAAAGCGGAACCAGTGGAGGAATAATGTAAACCTCCCCCTTTTATGTAGATATTGATCGGCAGCCGCTCGGCTAACAACTTGGCGCGCTCGATGTTGGGTGGATTACCAATATCTGCATTGATGTAATCTAAATATTGCTCTAAATGCGGTCGTACATTGGCCTTCCACTGAAACGCAAAACCATAAATCAGAATAGACAAGATCAAGATCAAAATAGCGGCACTCGCCGCAGCAAAGACCACCATTAATCGCACTGCAAGAGATTTTTTGAAAAAATTTAGCATACTCGGCATTTGATAATCCCACTAATCGATAGATTTAAACTTGGATCCGTCACTTCAAAGTGAATACCCAGTGTAATAGATTGGCTTTACAGTGAAGTTGTAAAAGTTTTAGCCGCTGTAGTGGCAATAACTGTTGCTATGTGCTGCAGTAAAGCCACTTATTCAGGTTATAGCTTAGCTAAAACAAATGCGTAACCTGAGCCATAGACGGTTTTAATGGGGGTGGCGGGTTTTAATTTGGTGCGTAGACGGCTCACTAAAATATCCACTGAACGACTGAACAATTCAGTATCAATTCCCTTTAACTGATTGAGAATGGCGTCTCTGCTAAAGTCTTTTCCCGGGCTGTTCGCCAGTAACAATAACAGCTGATATTCCATAGTGGTTAGCTCTACCTGTCGCTTATTGACCCAGACTTCACGTTGCTCGCATTTTATCGTTAGCTGTTGATACTCTAAGTTAGCGACTCGCTCATTGATCGCGACGCCAACCCCTTTGCGCTTGATAATACTATTCAACCTAGCCACTAATTCACGGGGCTCGAATGGTTTTGGTAAGTAGTCGTCCGCCCCCAATTCAATTCCCACTACTCGGTCAGTCACTTCTCCGCGCGCTGTTAACATGATAATCGGGATATCGCTAAATTGACGAATTTTTCGACAGACTTCAAAGCCATCCATCTCCGGCATCATCACATCCAGAATAACTGCGGCAAAGCTCTCCTCCTGCAACATTGTTAGCCCGATTGACGGCAGTTGTGCAGCGGATATCTGAATCCCGTAGCGAACACAGTACTCTGTCAACAGCGGAGCTAATTTCTGGTCATCATCGATTAATAAAACCTTGGACATGATTTTTCGTTACCAATAAATTATTGTGATTAGCACCTGCCCACCAAAAAGCATCTAGCAGTGCGGTTCGGCAAAGCATAGGGTTTGGCCGAAAAATACTGTTCGAGTTTTGCCTTAGCAGGCTGCAGCATAACTTATCCGATCGCGAGACGAAACTGCCGCTGCTGCAGCGCAGTCACCATTTCCTTTTGACTGCTACTTAAACGACTGAACCAGAGAGCAAAATTATTCCTGATTGACCATCATACTCCACAGAGGGCACAGAGAGCACAGAGAAGAGATTAAAAGCATCTTTTGCTATGGCGGAGACACAGGGCTAATCAGAAAATTATTTAATATTATCAGCAATGCTTGGCGCTGATCACAAGTCTGGATAGGAATGCCGTTAACTAATAGCTCTCCTGCCAATTGCTCCCCCTGCAGCACTTTGACTAATACATCTTCATTGAACCTAGCCATCCAATAATCAGTGGTACTAATACCAACAATTTTTCGCACTAGAAAACTAGCAGTGAAATTAAAGCTCATGATCAACTCCAGTAGAGCTATTGATCAGCAGTTCTGATCAATTCCTCTCACACGCCTCTGGCGAACAGAAAGAATGCGGGGTTTGGAAGGCGGAAAAAGCTAACTTAGATTTTCAAGTTAGCTTTTTAGTGTCTTGCAAGGAGTGGACTAGTGATTCATCCATCCACGGCCGTGTCTTGATTTTTTATCTTCGATAAACTGGATAACTTCCGCTTTCTGCTCTGGATTGAGATTATCGAGAAAGTCAGCTAAAGCCGCTAAGACTGCTGGAGCTTCTTGATTAACCAGCTCCATTTTCTGGTTGATCATGGTTAAAATTTGCTGCTGATCAAATTTATCGGCCTCTAACATATTTTTCAGTTTAAAATGCAAAGGTTTTCCCTCTGCTTGAAAAGTGCTTTTTACGGCAATGATTTTTTCGCTGAGTACTTCCAATTGCTTTTGCTGACTGTCATTAAGGCTCAATTCGCTGCCTATGTAGCTGACCATAAAGGCGGCCTGCGCTTCACCAAAACCGCTGTTATATTTCGCATAAGCTGTTGCTCCCGTTGCTAAACCAAGAGTAATAACAACCGCGCTGATAATTTTAGTAGTACGTTTCATAGTATTTCTCCGTTTCAGTTAAGATCTAATTGAGAGCCCCTTTTTCTGTTTGGGTGATCTCTTTGCTGTAGGAGAAGTATCTAGTAAAGCAGTGTTAAACTCTTTTCACTAACGCATCAAGTTGTAACAAGTTGTAACTTTTTCCTGAATCCGTGCATGCAGAGTGTAAAAGATTACTTCTACGGCGGAATTATAATGATCAACTGCACTTCTCAGCTCAGCTGAGTGCTTATTTAAACGCTTAAAAACCAATAGCTTGCAACATATCAGAGTAACTTCTCAATAACACGGGGCAATCTACTATAGCTTACGCCAATTAAAGCCCTAGTCAGCGGCTACTTCTCGACGAATTAATTCTGCCAATGGGGGGATATCCCCAATCCCAGAATTTCTATCCAATATATAGTCCCAAAATGACACACCAAGCTTTCGACAAGTCTTTTTTAGACTGGAAAATGTATCTCGGCACTCTCTTCCAACATCACTGCGAGTACCTCCACTGATCTTTCTCTTTTTTACGAAATCCCTGATATCTGTTTCACTACCATTGGTATGTAAGGGAATTTCAGGACGTGCTAATACTCGCAGTAATTTCGCTTTGTTTTTGTAGATCCGCTTGAGCAATTGGTTTAAAGACTCATAACGTGTTCGCTGCGTAAAAATCTCGTCAAAAAAAGTCTCCAGCGCGGCTTTCTGATCGGAACCTGGCTGGACTTTATACGTTTTTAGGCCTCGATATAAATCCCAAATTTCACCGCGTACTTTCGCTATATCCTCTCGGTGCCATTCGTTTAACGGCAGCATTGTGTGTACCAAACGCTCAGTATGAATCCAGCACAATGCGTGCTGCAGAATATTGAACTGACCCGCCCCGTCACTGAGTATGACTAAGTTCTGGCACCGGTTTTGATGCTGCACATTACCAAGTAAAGCGCCTTCCGTCGCAATACGACGGTGGCGCGCCGAGTTGATTCCCTGCTCATCAAGATGCTCCTCCCAACGCAGGGCATTAGCAAAATGCGACAAGCCACTCTCTAAGAGAAGCTTTAGTGGGACATGCGGTAATTTTTGATCTACCCAGTAAGACTCAGCGTGATGATTAATACGATAACTTTTATCCCCCGCACAGAGCAATTCCAAAAAATTAACCCTACTCTTAGAGCCTGTCGATTCAAACCAAGCAAAATACTCGTTGCCTATTTGAGTGACATAACCGTTGACCCCTTTATGGCGAGCACCTGAATCGTCAACAGTGACATAATCGGACAAAGCTAAACCCGCTTTTAAAATGTCGTTCTTTTCCTGATGAAATTGAGATTTTCCCTCGGATAAAAGGCGATTGATTTGACCGGCGGAGATATCAATCCCCCATTCTCGCAGTTGCTCTAGCAATAGAGGTTGGGTGACATGACAGTGATGGTGTTGATAAAGGACATAGCTGAGTAAATAAGGACCGTAATGCAGCCCGTTCAATTCTTTAGGTAATTTAGCGGTGAGGGTTTGGCCGTCTGGTGTGACATAACGGGCGAGACGATAACGGGTGTTTTTTGTGCCAATGACCAACTCCTGAACAATAAAATCCCGGTATCCTTTAAAGCGAGCTCCTGGAGGGATACCGTCTTGCGGTTGAACCACTTGATCGTCATGGATAGTTAGATTCACATTTTTAGAGCGTTTCTTTGAGCCTGGCCGCTTTTTGTTTTCTGTCGATACTGAATCATCGCCCGTCGATTTATCTGTTTCTTTGTCCAAGTTACTTGGTTTGAAAGTGGGCCGTTTTTTCTGCTTTTTTAGTACGCGCACTTCATCTTTGAGCAGCTCGATCTCTTCGGCTTGCTGCTGAATACTTTGAAAGCATTGCTCTACTATCAGTAGTAAGCTTTTGACTACCGGAGTTTGTTCACTTTCTGGAATATCAGGTAAAGTAGGGAGTTTTTTCAAAGGTTTAAGTCATAGCAGCGAATGATAAGGTTATCTTACCATGGCTTTTTTAGGTGATATTTTTGCTTCTGTGAAGAGGTTTGAGGCATTTAAATAGTTAGTCGCAACCCGCGAGTGTATAAAATAAATAAACCACTCACATGGACTGGTATAACGCGGTGCTGCTACTTTAAAGAAGAAGGGAAGTGGTCTTTAATTTTAACGACTTTTGGACTAAAACCCTGTCAAGAGAAAATGATTTATATTGACGTTCTGCCCCGAGTTATTGAGAAGTTACATATCAGACAGTACAGCCACTGATTTAGATTCTATTTAAAACCTTGCATGAAAATAATAAAATGGCTTGGATGCCGCTTATTTATTGAGGTGCTGTGTATTTTTTAATTCCTCTTGATTCGGTTGATCAGCGAAAAAAGCTTAGTTCCCCAGCCTAAATTAAGCCCAGTTACGCTACATAAAATCAGCGCTATACCCAGCCATTGATACAAACTTAAAGTTTGTTGATAGACGATATAGTCGACTAGTATAGCGATAGCTGGATATAAAAACGCCAGCATAGCGATCAGCGTAATCGGCAGTTTTTGATAAGCTGAATACAATAAAATATACATCAGACAAGTGTGAACTAGCCCTAAGATCAGCAGATAGCTCCACTGTAAGCTGGTTTCAGGTAGCGCCGAAAAATTTGCTAGCGGAAAGAGTAGCAGCACTCCGATAATAGTATTCATGAACGCGACAACTTCAGGGCGCAGTTCAGGCAACCTTTTTGTTAGCAAGGTGTTGGTAGCGTACAAAATAGCGGCACCCAAAGCCATAGCAAAACCGAGCATCTGTTGACCTGCACTGCTATCACTGGCCACTAAATCGGTGCTATTAACCTCTATTATCAATAACAAGCCAATAAATGCCGAGAGAAACCAAGGCAGCTTAACTAGAGCTATTTTTTCTCCCAACACTAAAGCGGCAATCAGCAGTAGAAAAAATGGCTGGGTGTTATATACCACGGTTGATAGTGATATAGAGGCATAGTTATAAGCGTTGAATAAGAGTATCCAATTTAATACCAGCGCAATTGCTGCCCCCAAGACAATCCAGAGGTTTTTTCCGCGAATTGGCCAGGGGCTTAAATAACCGCGCCACCAGCAGTACAGTCCTAATCCAACCGCCCCAAACAGGCAGCGAAAAAATATAACGTTCCAAACGGATTGCTCAGACTCAAGCACTAAAAAGCCAATAAATCCGGATAAAATCATTGCGGCACTCATTTCTAAAGTACCCAATTGTCTGGTCGTTAAGTTCACTAACACCTCTTTAAATGCTCAAAAAATAGTTTAACTGATGATATTTGACTCTTGAATTTTATCTTTAAAACGCAAATATTTATAGGTCATATTAGCCACCATCGGCCCCAACCAGCCACCATTCCACTGGCAGCCGAAAGGCGCCAGTAATTGATAGTCATCGTTAATCTCACATATTGCCTGGGCGACTATTGTGCCGCAAATAGTCCCGGTATTTAAACCGTGTCCACCAAAAGTGGAGCATAGCCACTGCCCTTTACTCTGCTGTTGGACGATCGGCATTTTATGGCTAGCGTAGGCCATTAAGCCCGACCAAGACTTCTCAATTTTTACCTCTTTCAGCTCGGGATATACCGAACAGAGATCGACCCGCAGCAGACTGGCTAAGCGCTGTTGATTATTTTGCTGATGGGTTGTAATCCTCGATCCCCAGAGCAATTTATCGCCATCCACTAACCGATAATAATCGGCAGCTCTGCGATCGTCGGCAATACTTATCTGCCGAGTAATAAGCTCGCTTGCCAGACTTCCCAATGGCTCAGTAACCACCATGTAAGTTGAGATAGGTAAAAATGATTTGCGCAGCGCTGGCATCTCTTCACCGGTGTAACCCCCACCGCAAAAGACCATCTGTTGACATGAAATTTTAGCCGCCTCGGTTGTTACTAAGTTTTTTTCACCGTCATTTTCTAGAGCGATCAGCGAGGTCTTTTCAAAAATCAGCCCACCTTTGCTCTCAATTACCTCCGCTAAACCGAGGCAGTAGTTCAACGGGTGAAAATGAAACGCTTGGTCTGAATACAACCCTTCAAAATAGCGTTTGGTACGGCAGATATCGCGCACTTCTGCAGTTTCCAAAAAGGTTAAATCAAAGCGATATTTATCCGCCATTTGCCGCTGATGTCGGCGCAATTTATCTTGCTGAGGGTAGCGCGCGGCAAGTAATTGACCTATTTTCAAATCGCACTTCGCCAGAGAAAACTCACTGATATTTTGCCTGATAATCGCCACGCCTTTCGCCGACAGTTCAAACAGCGCTTGAGCATGCTCTAAGCCCAGTTGCTTCTCTAGCGTTGCTATCCCCTCAGCCCAGCCGGCCATCACCAATCCACCATTGCGGCCCGAGGCACCCCAAGCGACAGTTTCACGATCAATCAACGCGACTGTTTTGCCCTGTTTTAGCAATTCAAGCGCACAGCTTAAGCCGGCTATTCCCGCCCCAACCACACAGACATCTACGCTAATATCAGCAGTTAAAGGGGCTCTATTTTTACCGGCGATTGCAGTCGCTGCATAGTAAGTATTAGGGTATTTCATTGCGCCGCTTAATCCTTATCCATTGATTACTGAGGCCAATCTAAAAGTAGTGACAGATAACCATGATTTCTACTCTTTAATTTGCTTCTTTATGCACGATTTTTCCATATACTATGCATGCGAAAGAAGGGAGCATAATTCTTTTTCCCTATCGGGGATAGCACCTTTACTTATAACCCTTCGTGCTTTTGGAGTTTACTCAGTTGGATTTTAGATCATTAAGATATTTCACCGCAGTTTTTGAAGAGCGGAGCTTTAGCGCCGCAGCCAAGCGCTGTTTTGTCGCCCAGCCGTCGATATCAGGGGCGGTACAACAATTAGAATCAGAATTAGAATGCTCTTTATTTGTCAGACATTCGAAAGGAATTACACCGACCACTGAAGGCACCCAACTCTACCCTAGAGCGTGTCAGATACTGGCTGATGTTGCCGATATCAAGCACCAATTTCAAAACACCACGGAACAGCTGACCTTCAAATTGGCGCTGTTGCCATTCCTCTCGGGGAAACGCGTCTCTAACCTGATTAAACAGCTGATGCATAGCTTACCCAATTTAGACTTGACCTTAGTCGATACCAACGAAGAGGCAGATGCGCGCATTATTTCGCAAACGGTATCTGAAGATGATGAAATTTTTCATAAACTATGGGTCGACAGATACGTACTCGCGATTCCTATCGGTCACCCTTTAGCAAGTTACCCAACAGTGCGCTTAGCAGAGCTCAATAACTGCCCATTTATTAGTCGCTCACCTTGTGACATCATTGACTCGTGGCAGTTTGCGATTGCCAAACGCGGTTTAAACTTAAAGGTAAAAGCCACTGTTAAAACTGAGGAGTATGCACTTGACCTGGTCGCTGTAGGTTTAGGGGTATCGATTGTCCCGCTGCACTCTTTAGATGCAAGATCGGATTTAAGCTATTGCGAAATCAGTGACTTACAACTAGAGAGAGTGGTCGGTCTCGCCTATAAAAAAAGCACCGCTGTCGCACCCAGTTTGTTAGCAGCTATCGCCAATATTGAAAAGGAGAAGAAGTAATCAGCCCTATACTTACACTGTTATCCCCTCCTGTCTAAGCTCTATCAGCTGTGCTTTTGTCAACCGACGATCCCTTTGGCAACACCCATCGTGAGCGATTAAAACTCTCTCGTGATGGGCGCCCATACTCAGCTAAGTTAATCATTGTCGAACGCAACAGATCGACTAAATGCTCATTTCCCCCCACCCTTGCGCAGCAAATATCCGCGTATTGCTTATCAATTTCACACCTTCTCTGCACTTTGAGCCTAATTCACGACGCTTAGCATGGCGTTTTTTGAAGCTATCCATCTTAAAAACTCTGACCAATTTACAGCTAAACAGTTAATTTATAACGTGATTAAAATTTATACAAATAAACTATTGACCAATTGGTAAACAACTGATTATATATATTGACCATTTGGTAAAACTTTTATTACCACAGTTTCAAACAACAACTAAAAAAATAACAGTGTTGGAGAAGTTGGCATGTTAACTAAGGCACAAGCAATTGCCCTGAAAGGTATTTCTGGTCGCGAACTAGAAAGCCTATGCAAAAGCGCCAGTGATGTGCGGGAGCTGCACTGGGGTAAAACCGTGACCTACTCACGTAAAGTGTTTGTCCCTTTAACCAACATGTGCCGCGACACTTGCAGCTACTGCACTTTTGTAAAACACCCGGACTCTCCTCAAGCTTACATTATGAGCCCCGCTCAAGTGATGAAAGTGGTGACTGACGGTCAAAAAATTGGCTGTAAAGAAGTGCTCTTCAGCCTTGGAGAAAAACCTGAGCGCCGCTACCCTCAAGTACAGGAACGTTTAGAAAACATGGGCTATCAGTCGATGACTGAGTATTTAGAGTTCGCTTGTAAGATGGTGCTGGAACAGAGTGATTTACTGCCACATGTTAACGCTGGCACTATGTCGATGGATGAAATGCGTCGCCTAAAGCCGGTTAGCGCTAGCATGGGTATGATGCTAGAAACAGTCTCTAAACGATTGTTGATGAAAGGCAATGTCCACCACGCCTGCCCAGATAAAGTGCCGGTACAGCGCCTGCGCACTTTAGAGCGGGCCGGAAAATTGGATATTCCCTTTACCACCGGCATTTTGATTGGTATTGGCGAGAATTGGCAAGAGCGGGTAGAAAGCTTAATTGCCATTAATGACATACATCGCCAATACGGTCATATTCAAGAAGTTATCGTACAAAATTTTTGCGCTAAAGAAGATACTGCGATGGCCGGGGCTGCAGAGCCTGACCTCGATGATATGCTGCGCACTTTAGCGGTCGCCAGAATCATACTAGACCCCTCCATCAGCCTGCAGGCACCCCCTAATTTACAGCACAGATACAGGGCTTACCTAAAGAGCGGTATCAATGATTTTGGCGGTATCTCACCTTTAACTATTGACCACATCAACCCCGAGCGCGCCTGGCCACAAATTTCGCAACTCGCACAGGCCAGCTTTGATTGTGGCTACCAACTGCAGGAGCGACTCGCGGTTTACCCTAAGTATCAGCGCTCGCCGAACCGTTATTTTGCCAAAGAGATTGCCGGTAAAGTACAGCTAATTGCCAGAACTGATGGTTTGGCACAAGTGCAGTGCCTTTAGCATGCCGATGACCCTAAACTTAACAGCAGCGTCACCTAGCGCTAATCAACACCCAGCAAAGCAGGAGCTAACCGTGAACACTCATTTCAGCCCTATCGATTTTTCTAAGGTCAGCTCGCTAGTGGCGACGATTCTACAAGAGGCGCTGGCAGGTATTGAAATATCTGAACGCCAAGGTACGCAACTTTTTCAAAGTACCGGCCATGACATCACTGCTATTGCACAATGCGCAGACCTGATTAGACAGCGCAGTGTCGGTGATAAGGCCAGCTTTGTTATTACTCGCAATATAAATTTTACTAATATTTGCTACATGGGCTGCAAATTTTGTGGTTTTTCCAAGAGTAAAAATGCCAGTGATGCAGAGCTATTATCTATGTCGGAGATTGCGACACGCGCCCAGCAAGCATGGGATAGAGGAGCCACTGAAGTGTGTATTCAAGGGGGGCTACACCCGGATTTACCCGCGGATCACTATCGAAACATATTAATTGCGATTAAATCGCAAGTACCTGATATGCACATCCATGCGTTCTCCCCTTTTGAAATTATGTTCGGCTCGCAAAATAGTGGTTTAAGCTATCGCGAGTTTATTCAAGACCTCATGGATCATGGACTTGGCTCCATGCCGGGAACCGCGGCTGAAATTTTAGATATCGAGATTCGCAAACAACTCACCCGCGACAAATTAACCACCGAGCAGTGGGTAGAAATTATTAGTACCGCCCATCAATTAGGGCTGCCGACCACATCCACCATCATGTATGGCCATATTGATGCCCCTCACCACTGGGCGGCGCACATCGCCTTACTCCGAGATATGCAGAAGAAGCATGGTGGCTTTACCGAGTTTGTACCCCTAGGGTTCGTCCACTACGAATCACCTTTGTATACCGATCGCAAAAAACTAAAACTGCATGTCAGACCCGGCCCCTCCGCCAATGAAAACATCCTGATGCACGCGGTATCGAGGATCATGCTCAACGGCTGGATTGATAATATTCAAGCCTCCTGGGTAAAGCTTGGTCCCGATTACGCAGTGCAAATGCTCCGTGCCGGAGCCAATGATATAGGCGGCACTTTGATGAATGAAACGATCACACGCTCCTCGGGGGGGATTCACGGTGAAGAAATTTTGCCTGACGACATGGTGAAAATGATCGAGCGAAGCGGCCTAACGCCGTTTAGACGTGACACTTTGTATCGTCAGCAGCAAAGCTTTCCGCCTTTAGCCGCTTCCAACCTAATCAGTCACCAGCAGCTAGCAAGCAACCATGGCGCGCAACTATGAGCTTCTCGGTGGTGCTACTAGCTGGCGGAGTGGGCGGTGCTAAAATGGCAGAGGGCTTACTGCACAGCGTTTGCGAGCAGCACTTAACCATTATTGGCAACATTAGTGACGACCAGGAAATTCACGGTTTGTGGGTATCGCCCGACATCGACACCCTAACTTATACGCTAACTGATAGAATCGATACAAAAAAGGGTTGGGGGCTCAAAGATGAGAGTAATCGTACCCTCGATGCCCTACAAACCTTAGGCGCTGATACTTGGATGTATTTAGGCGATCAAGATTTTGCCACCCATATTTATCGGACTAACTTGCGCAAGCAAGGTAAGCGACCCACTGAAATTGCCGCTGATATCGCCAAAAAATTTGGTCTCAAAGTACCCTTGTTGCTCCCCACCGACGATATCGTACAAACCAAACTGAACACCGACCTCGGCTGGTTAGACTTCCAGAGCTATTTTGTCCGCCACCAGTGCACCCCAGAGATCAAAGAAATTGTATTTGCCGGTGCCGACAGCGCCAAAGCCACACCGGAAGCGCTCAGCGCCATCGCCGAGGCCGATTTAATTGTCTTCGCCCCCTCCAATCCCATCGTCAGCATTGGCGCGATTTTAGCGATTCAAGAAATTCGTCAGGCGATAGTCGCCAGTCGAGCTTATAAAGTCGCAGTATCACCGATCATTGCCGGTAAAACGGTCAAAGGTCCGGCAGATAAAATGCTTAGAGCCCTAGACATCAGCTGTGATTCACTAGGAGTGGCGCAGTGCTATCAAGGACTGATCGATCTGCTGATCATCGACCGGCAAGATGCCGAGCTTGCTCACAGCATTCATGCTCTAGCTATCGATACTTATCTGACTAATACTTTGATGGATAACCGCGCCGATAAAGTGCGTTTAGCCGAAGAGCTAATCACGGTTGCCCTGCGCAATGCCATGCAAAAAAAGCTAACGGAAACTCTGGCAGAAACAACTGCAGCAGCCGTGCCGAGCGATCAACAGAGCTTAGACGCAGTGCGAGCCAGCATATGAGTTTGTGCATCGTCATCCCCATGAAAGATCCACTGCTGTCCAAGCAGCGGTTGAGCCAGGTCTTGGCGCCAAATCAGCGACAGTCGGTGGCGATTAATTTGCTGCATAAAACCTTGGCCTTTTTAAGCCGCCACTTTGCCGATATTGACATACTGGTAGTCACCCCCTGCCAAAGCATCGCCGCTATCGCCAAAGGGTATCAAGCTGCAGTGTTATTGGAGGAGCCAGCCCAGGGCTTAAATCATGCCGTGTCATCTGCTGCACAACACTGTACGCACTTGGGATACGACAGCATGCTAATTTTACCTGCAGATATTATCACTCTCAATCTAGCCGAGTTTTCGCAGTTAGTTAGCGCGCCACGCGCTGCCCAGTCGATCGTTATTTGCGCGTCGCAAGATGGTGGCAGCAACGCCTTAATCAGCTCACCACCCGATGTCATCACTTTTAGCTATGGGCGAAATTCCGCCAATCTTCATCTTGAGAGTGCCCGCCAACAAGGTATCTCCTGCCTACAGCTGTCGCTCCCTGAACTAGCTATTGATTTAGACACCGCGACCGACTTAGCACAACTCAGTGCTGGTCATATTGCGCAACTGACCCGTTCCATGACCTCGCCATCTCTTAGTAAAGCGAACCTTATTTAGGACACACTGATGAACCAAGCAAGCACAGCCAGCAGCGAACCGACAACTGACCAGCACACTGATCGACAGAGCATCCACATTCAAGCGGTCACTGGCATACCTGACATTAAACCCGGTGACGATTTAGCGGCTGAAATACTGATTGCGCTGAAAAATATGCAACTGCCACTAGCGCACGGCGATATTTTAGTGATCGCTCACAAAGTCGTCTCTAAAGCGGAGGGGCAAATTGTTGATCTAGCCACTGTCACGCCTTCTGCAGAGGCCCTTGAAATCGCCAAAAAGCTCAACAAAGATCCAGCCAAGGTAGAAACAGTACTTAGAGAATCTAGCCAAATAGTCAGAACCAGTAAGCGCGCAGATCAAGATGAAGGCTTGATCATCGCCAAGCACAGATTGGGCTTTATCTGCGCGAATGCCGCCGTCGATGAATCTAATGTAGACCAGCAAAACCATGTCATTTTACTACCTAAAGACCCTGATGCCAGCGCCAGATCCATATGCGCAGCCCTTGAACAAGCGACAGGCAAGAAATTGGGCGTGGTAATTACCGACACCTTCGGCCGACCTTGGCGGATGGGCCTGGTCAATGTCGCTATCGGTTTAGCCAAGGTCCCCGCCAAAGTTGATATGGCCGGTGAAACCGATGCCTATGGACGCGAGCTGAAAGTGACAGTACCCGCGCTCGCTGATGAACTTGCCGCTGCATCGGGGCTGTTAATGAGTAAAGAAGGTAAAAAACCAGTCCTGGTTTTTTCAGGAGTGCAATGGACACCTAGAGCAAGCAGTGCTCAGGAGTTAATCAGACCCACGGGCGAAGATTTATTTAAATAGATCTTTTATATCCAGGGCAATTATTTTAATAAAAAAACCACCACCTGAATCCGTGACTTCAAAGTTAATACTGAGTGTAAGATATTGGTTCTACAGTGGAATTGAAAAATCTTAGCTGCACCCGTAGGTTCAGCGGGTATTTTTCTAACCGCTGTAGAATCAAGAGCTGGCGCTATGTGGTGCTGTGAAGTCACTGATTCAGGTATAAATTAAGGAACATCAAATGAAGATTGCTATTCTCGGCGGCACTGGTCCCCAAGGTAAAGGCTTGGCACTGCGTTTTGCGGTGGCAGGTGTAGATGTTGTGATAGGTTCAAGAGACGAAGAGCGCGCCTGCAGTATTGCAGCTGAGCTCAATCAACAGCTCAGTGCTATGGATACGATTAAAAACTTGGGCGTAATTAGCGGTGCCGATAATGACGCTGCTGTACATAGTGCCGAGCAGATGGTGCTTTTAGCGGTGCCCTACAGTGCCCATAACGCCACCTTAACTGCATTAAAAGGTGCGTTATCCAATAAAATTTTAATTGATATTGTGGTGCCACTTAAAGATGGCGATCCAAAGGCTGTCGACATGCCGGCAGAAGGTTCTGCCACCGAAGCGGCTCAAGCGCTATTGGGAGAAAACATTCCAGTAGTTGGCGCCCTGCATAATGTATCCGCGGCAACTCTCAACAAGTTAGAGCAGTCAATCAACTGCGATATTTTGGTGTGCGGCAATTCACTAGAGGCCAAAAACCAAGTGATTAGCTTGATTGAGCGCCTGCAAGTAAGCGCTTACAACGTCGGTCCCGCAGTGAATGCCCGCTGTGTGGAGGCTATTACGCCGATGCTGATACGTCTGAACATTTCCAAAAAGGTGCCCTTTTCTCACGCCGGTATCAAAATCTGGGCACCCGATCATTAATTGACCCGTATAAAAATAATTTTGTCTCGAAGTTAACTAATCGCCTTAGGCCTTGTGGTTAACTTCTCACAACAACTTGAAGCTGTGACTATCAGTGATTTTATCGACCCACTAAGCCACTTACAACAGGCCTAGTTACCGAAGTAAAGCGCCGATAGATGCACAGGTTGGAGTTATAAATAGAGAGCAATCTCAGGAGTTCAGTATGGATTTTGGTATTACTTTTAAAGGATTTGTAGAACCACAGCGCGCCCGCAACTTAGTCAGACAAGCGGAGGCTGCAGGCTTCTCCCACTGTTGGTTTTACGATTCTCACGTACTATGGCGCGAGTGCTACCCCGCCATTGCGATGTGCATGGAACACACCAGCAAAATGAAATTTGGCCCATGTGTAACCAATCCAAATTCACGAGATTGGTCAGTTGCTGCCAGCTTATTCGGCAGTTTAGCTAAGCAGAGCAACGGCCGATTTGTGGTAGGTTTAGGTCGCGGTGACAGCGCGATGCGAGTGATGGGCAAGAAGCCGGCTAACTTAGCGCGAGTCGCGGAATTCACCGAGAAAGTAAAAGCGATGGTTCGCGGTGATGAAGTCACTTATGGAGAGAGCCCAGAACCGGTAAAATTCCCCTGGGCAGACGGTTATGAACTGCCGATATATATCGGCGCTTATGGCCCTAAGGCACTAAAAACTGCCGGCCAAGTCGGCGATGGCGTGATCTTACAAATTGCCGACCCCTCACTGGTCAAATGGTTTGCCGAGCAAGCTCTCAACGCCGGTAAAGAAGCGGGCCGCGATATGTCTGACTTCCAAATCATCGCCTCTGCTCCCGCCTACATGGGTGACATGACTAAATGTCGTGATGCTACGCGTTGGTTCCCAGCCATGGTCGGTAACCACGTCGCTGATATTGTTGAAAAATACGGCGCGCATTCCGGCCTAGTTCCCGAGAGTTTGACCAACTATATAGAACAGCGCAAAGGCTATGATTACTCCAAGCACGGCCAAAGTGACAACCCGTACCTAGATTTCATCAGTGACGAGATCATCGATAGTTTTAGTGTACTAGGTGAGCCGGATGCACACATTGAAAAAATCAAAGCGCTGCAAGATGTTGGTACCACACAATTTAACATCTACTTAGACAGCGGCGAAGAAGAGCAAATCATCGCGGATTATGCCACCAAGATCATTCCTGCTTTTCGCTAGTCAGCAGCGCCGACCCGAGTCATACAAGCAATCAGGATTGGCACCAATAGCTACCAACCACCGCAGCTAATGGTGCTAAATCAACCTCTGACAGCACTCGTAGTCGGCATTAATCGCCAGCAGAGCTGGCAATTAATTGTTCGGGCTAATTGCACGGACTAATTTACACGGACTAAGCGAATCCATGAATAGGAGTCAGACAATGAAAAATGTAAAAGTAAATGGCCAGAGACTGTGGGACAGTCTGATGGAAATGGGCAAAATTGGCGCCACTGCCAAGGGAGGTGTGTGTCGTTTAGCACTCACCGATTTAGACAGAGAAAGTCGCGACCTATTTGTCAGCTGGTGCGAAGAAGCTGGCTGTACCGTTAGTGTCGATAAAATGGGTAACATCTTTGCCCGCCGTCCAGGCTTAGACAATTCGCTACCTCCGGTAGTGATGGGTAGCCACCTCGACACTCAACCGACCGGCGGCAAGTTTGACGGTATCTATGGAGTACTGGCTGGATTAGAAGTGATTCGCGCCTTAAACGATCACAACATCCAAACTACACATCCGATAGAGGCGTCAGTTTGGACCAATGAAGAGGGCTCTCGCTTCCCACCAGCGATGGTAGCATCCGGGGTCTTTGCCGGTGTTTTTGATCTTGAATACGGTTTATCACGCGCCGATTTAGACGGTAAAACTATGGGTGAGGAATTGCAGCGCATTGGCTACGATGGTCCTCTAGAGGTCGGCAATCGAGAGTTCAAAGCTTTTTTTGAAGCACATATTGAACAGGGACCAATTCTTGAGCAGGAAGAAAAAACCATTGGCGTCGTCACCGATGCCCAGGGACAGCGCTGGTATGAAGTCACTCTGACGGGTCAAGAGGCCCATGCCGGACCAACCCCGATGGCGACTCGCAAAGACGCTTTGCTGGGAGCGGCACGGATTGTTGATCAAGTCAACAAGATTGGCTTAGCCAACGCACCGTTGGCCTGTGCAACAGTCGGCTTATTGCAAGTGTTTCCCAACTCGAGAAACGTGATTCCCGGCGAAGTATTTTTCAGCGTAGATTTTAGACATCCCGATGATAAAGTACTGGCTAACATGGATGTAGCGCTGCGTGAATTTGCCGAGCAAGTATCCAGTGAACTAGGGCTAGAAATGGAGTTTACAGAAATTTGGTACTCGCCACCTGTACCCTTCAATAAGGCCTGTGTCGACTCCGTTCGGGAGGCAGCATCTCTTGCGGGCTATAGTCATCGGGACATAGTCAGCGGTGCGGGTCACGACGCCTGTTATATCTCCAGGGTTGCGCCAACAGCAATGGTCTTCGTACCTTGCGAAAATGGTATCAGCCACAACGAGGCAGAAAATGCTGATCCTGCTGACTTAGAAGCAGGCTGCAACGTACTGATTCAAGCGGTGTTATTACAAGCGCAAGCATAGCTTTTGGATTGATAACCTCCCCAGTCGAGCTGGGGTGGTGTTCCAAAGTTAGAAGTTGGAAAGTTAGAAAGTTAGAAAGTTAGAAAGTTAGAAAGTTAGAAAGTTTAACGGCTAGAAGCCTGCTAATACCACTTTTCCTATCGCCTTGCCCGACTCGATAAAAGCATGGGCTTTTTTCAAGTTTTCGGCATTGATTAGCCCGTAATGCTCAGCTAATGTGCTCACTATTTTACCTTGATCGACCATCGCGGAAACCGCATTTAGCAACTGACCTTGGCTGTGCATATCTGCAGTTTTGAACATTGATTTAGTAAACATCAACTCCCAGTGCAAAGAGATAGATTTAAGTTTTAGCTGCATAATATCTAGCGGTATTTTTGGATCATCAATTAAAGCTAATTGCCCTTGTGGGGCCAGCACTTTAACAATTTCAGCATAGTGACTATCGGTATGAGTTAAGCTGATGACATGCGTAACATCCTCAATCCCAATTCTGGCCAACTCCTGTGACAAGGGCTTGGAGTGATCGATAACATAGTCGAGGGCTAAACCTTTGAGCCACTCTTTACTCTCCTTGCGCGAGGCGGTGCCGATCACCGTGGCATTGGTTAAGGCCAGAGCCAGCTGACTTAAAATCGATCCCACTCCTCCAGCGGCGCCGATAATTAACAACCGCACCGCAGCGTGCATATTCGACAAGCTTGCCGGTTGCTTACCGACAATTCGCTCATCGACTAAGTGATACTCAGAATTTGCTCCAGCCCTAGTGATATCCCCGGCGTACCAAACCTTATCCCCCACTTTAAAACCACTGACATTTTCACCGATAGCGGACACTTCACCCACCGCATCCCAGCCTAACACTTTATACTCCCCGGCACTGGGCTGCGCCCGCATACGTATTTTAGGATCGACAGGATTTACCGAAATCGCGCTGACCTTGACTCAGAGGTCTCGATCCGTCGCAGTGGGAATAGGCAACTGAATATCTAAGAGTGCGTCGTGTTGATCTATCGTCTTAGATTCTAAGTAGCCAACAGCCTTCATTTTTTTCATCTTATTTCTCTGCAAATTATCTGCATTAGTGACTGCACTACACGGCATAAGCTATCCTGATTGACCATCATACTCCGCTCAACTTGGCGACTATCAAACAAAGCGTTTAATTTCAATAAGTTAAGAAGTTGTAATGTAACTTCTCAATAACACGGGGCAATCTACTATAGCTTACGCCAATTAAAGCCCTAGTCAGCGGCTACTTCTCGACGAATTAATTCTGCCAATGGGGGGATATCCCCAATCCCAGAATTTCTATCCAATATATAGTCCCAAAATGACACACCAAGCTTTCGACAAGTCTTTTTTAGACTGGAAAATGTATCTCGGCACTCTCTTCCAACATCACTGCAGTACCTCCACTGATCTTTCTCTTTTTACGAAATCCCTGATATCTGTTTCACTACCATTGGTATGTAAGGGAATTTCAGGACGTGCTAATACTCGCAGTAATTTCGCTTTGTTTTTGTAGATCCGCTTGAGCAATTGGTTTAAAGACTCATAACGTGTTCGCTGCGTAAAAATCTCGTCAAAAAAAGTCTCCAGCGCGGCTTTCTGATCGGAACCTGGCTGGACTTTATACGTTTTTAGGCCTCGATTATAAATCCCAAATTTCACCGCGTACTTTCGCTATATCCTCTCGGTGCCATTCGTTTAACGGCAGCATTGTGTGTACCAAACGCTCAGTATGAATCCAGCACAATGCGTGCTGCAGAATATTGAACTGACCCGCCCCGTCACTGAGTATGACTAAGTTCTGGCACCGGTTTTGATGCTGCACATTACCAAGTAAAGCGCCTTCCGTCGCAATACGACGGTGGCGCGCCGAGTTGATTCCCTGCTCATCAAGATGCTCCTCCCAACGCAGGGCATTAGCAAAATGCGACAAGCCACTCTCTAAGAGAAGCTTTAGTGGGACATGCGGTAATTTTTGATCTACCCAGTAAGACTCAGCGTGATGATTAATACGATAACTTTTATCCCCCGCACAGAGCAATTCCAAAAAATTAACCCTACTCTTAGAGCCTGTCGATTCAAACCAAGCAAAATACTCGTTGCCTATTTGAGTGACATAACCGTTGACCCCTTTATGGCGAGCACCTGAATCGTCAACAGTGACATAATCGGACAAAGCTAAACCCGCTTTTAAAATGTCGTTCTTTTCCTGATGAAATTGAGATTTTCCCTCGGATAAAAGGCGATTGATTTGACCGGCGGAGATATCAATCCCCCATTCTCGCAGTTGCTCTAGCAATAGAGGTTGGGTGACATGACAGTGATGGTGTTGATAAAGGACATAGCTGAGTAAATAAGGACCGTAATGCAGCCCGTTCAATTCTTTAGGTAATTTAGCGGTGAGGGTTTGGCCGTCTGGTGTGACATAACGGGCGAGACGATAACGGGTGTTTTTTGTGCCAATGACCAACTCCTGAACAATAAAATCCCGGTATCCTTTAAAGCGAGCTCCTGGAGGGATACCGTCTTGCGGTTGAACCACTTGATCGTCATGGATAGTTAGATTCACATTTTTAGAGCGTTTCTTTGAGCCTGGCCGCTTTTTGTTTTCTGTCGATACTGAATCATCGCCCGTCGATTTATCTGTTTCTTTGTCCAAGTTACTTGGTTTGAAAGTGGGCCGTTTTTTCTGCTTTTTTAGTACGCGCACTTCATCTTTGAGCAGCTCGATCTCTTCGGCTTGCTGCTGAATACTTTGAAAGCATTGCTCTACTATCAGTAGTAAGCTTTTGACTACCGGAGTTTGTTCACTTTCTGGAATATCAGGTAAAGTAGGGAGTTTTTTCAAAGGTTTAAGTCATAGCAGCGAATGATAAGGTTATCTTACCATGGCTTTTTTAGGT